>PNBE01000131.1:35857-41670 GCA_003135895.1 Candidatus Dormiibacterota bacterium | reverse complement strand
GCACACGAGCGTCCTGTTACTAGAGGGGTTACGAGTCGGCCTCCAACCGGTTCTCACAGGCGCCGAAGCGCACATCGCAGCGCCGAAATCACGCTGTGTCGTACCCATTCGTGCCCACCCGACGCGACCAGTGTTTCCAAACGCGCAACGCGGTGGCCTGACGCAGGCCTCGGTGCGTCTTGCTCGCGATCGCACCGTGGTTGACACCCTGCCTCTGCGCCTCGTACAGTTTCTCTCGACGTATCCACGGTGCTCCATCGGTATCTCTACACCCGAAGGCGTTGTCCATATCGGGCCAAGGATTCCTCCAACGAGTTCAGAACAGGTCGTTTCTGGGAAAGGCACCTTGGTAAGACGTAGGCCGTGAGTTCAATCCTCACCTTGGCGGCGTCACCGACGCCATCGGCGCGGTCGGACCAGCAGCCCGCCTACCTGGCCCCCAAGCGCGCCTGTCGTGGCTACGGGGACCGCTTCGTAGCCGACGATGCAGTGCACCGACCCTGCGGCACGGTTGTGGGTGCGGCGACGGTCCGATGGAGAAGGTGTTCAACCGCATCGCACAGGAGGTGGCGCAACGTCTAGAGCTTCTTAAGCCGGCTCGGGGGAAGCGAACGTGACTGATCAGACGTCTGTCGACGGCGGTGTATTTGAATGGGTATAGCGCTGAAGGCACGAGGCTCCCGCAGCGGGTCGTGGGCATCGCGTATGCGCTATATCCCATCCTGAGCGGCGACACCATTGCCGCGGATCGCGAGCTACAGATGGGACTCGTGAAGCAACTCGTATCCCGCACGCAACTCCACCAGGCTTCGATCGAGCGCGGCGAGCTACTCGGCACGCTGGCGCCTCGCGCAATGGCGTACGCAAAGGAAGCGGTGCGTCGCGGCATTGAGCTGTCACTCGCGGATGGAGTACGCCTCGAGAGTGACCTCGCCCACGCTGCTACTCAGCACGGGCGATCGGTTCGAAGGTGCAGACGGGTTCAAGGAGAAGCGCGCACCCCACCGCTTCGACGACCGCAAGGTCACGCCGCCGAAAGAGCTCGGCGGCATCTGATCGCCACGACGATCAACTCGCACTGCTCGCATGCTCCGGCACAACCAGCAGGGCGTCGCGCCCTGAGTGCAGGAGCTTGGTCGACACGCTGCCGAGCAAAAAGCGTCGCACTACACCGAGATCGCGACTGCCCACGACGATGAGTTTCGGGCCGGGTCGCTCGCTTCTGGTCGCATTCAGAGCGTCGGCGGGATCGCCGCCCACAACGGCCGTCTCGACGGTGCGGCCCGCGATCGCGTCCAGGCTCCGGGCGAACGCGAGCAGGTGTTGGGACTCGATATCTTCTTCATCCTCGGGATCAACAAAACGATCCGCGGCAACCGACAGCTCGGCGTCGGCTTCAACCAATTCGATGGCAGCATCCTTGTAGAGGTGCGTGATCGTGGCGGCGAACCGCGCCGCGCATTTGGCGCCGCTGGTGTTATCGAAGCCGACGATCACCTGCGCCGGCGGCCAGGAACCTTCACCGCCCCTCACGATCAGCACGGGGCGGTGCACAGAGTGCACGACATGCTCCGAGACGCTGCCAACCAGGAGACGCTTCAGGCCGTCGAGCTCGCGGCTTCCGAGAACGACGAGATCGGCCTCGACCATCTCGGCCACGTCCATAATGGCGTTGAAGGCTGGGTCGCGTGCGACGTGAAGGCGCCCGACAGTCGCGCCGAGCGCCACCACGCGATCCCGTTCGTCGTCGAGTAGCTTTCGGGCGTCAGCTTCGAACGCGTCCCATGCGCTGTCCGGACCGATATAGGGCGCATACGCCAGCACGCTGGATGGAGCGAATTCGTACGCCGTGACCAGATGAAGTGACGCCCCGGACCGTCTCGCCAGATCCGCGGCGGCACCCAGCGCCAGCTGAGCAGCCGGGGAACCGTCGGTGGCAAGCAGGATGTTCCGCAGGCGGACAGAACGTTGGCCCAGTTTCTCGTCAAGGCTGATCACTTGCATGGCTCGAATCTCCGGTAACCACTGACCCGTAGATCAAGGAAACCAGGCTTGGCCATCTCGCGACTACAGTCCTTTGTCACCTGATCACACGGCGATCGACCCTTTCTGGTCATCCCGAGAGGAGATCCTCACAAGCGAACCGGATCCATCGATCGCGCAGGGGGTCCGGCAGGCGCCACGAGCGAAAGCGCAATTGGAGTGACGTTCCTCGGACGTAGCCGGCCACCTCGTCGCGTAGGCGACTGACCCTAATAATTCTGCGGGCGTAGACTTCAACAGCCAATGAATTAGGAGGCCAGCCGTGTGGACGATGATCGTCAAGGAGTTCCGGCAGCTGAAGCGGGACCGGCGAACCCTCGCGCTGCTGATCGTGCTGCCCGTCCTACTGCTCGTGGTCTTTGGCTACGCGGCCAGGTTCGACGTCTCCAAGGTCACGACCGTCGTGGTCGGTCCGCAGGCAGAGGCTGTTGCCGGCCACCTCCGCGCGCCGTTTGACCTCGTGGAGATCGATCGGAACGGAGACAGGTCGCTGGCTGCGAGTCGCCTCCAGGATGGAACGGCGGTGGTCGGGGTGGTCACCGGACCGACCCAGATCGTGGCACTGATGGATGGAACCCAACTCTTCGCTGTGGAAGCCGCGGAGAGCGCGTTGGCTCACATGGCTCAGGCGGCCAAGGCGAATGGCGCGGCGGTACCCGCCATCGCCGTCCAGATCCTCTACAACCCGAACCTCACAACCTCCTGGATCATGATCCCAGGCCTCACGGGTCTGATCCTGCTCTTCATCGGCACGCTGATCACAAGTCTCGGGATCGTTCGGGAACGGCAAACCGGGACCATCGAGCAGCTCGCGGTCATGCCATTCAGGCCGTGGGACGTGATCATCGGAAAGATCGTCCCGTACCTCCTGCTGGCAGCTCTGGATCTCATTGCGATCGTGCTGATCGGCATGGTGCTCTTCGGCGTACCTTTCGCCGGCAACGTCGCCACGTTCGCGCTCGGCGCCCTCCTGTTCCTGCTCGTGACCCTGGGCATGGGTGTCCTGGTCTCAACCGTGTCGCAGAATCAGGGCCAGGCGATCCAGCTCGCCATCATGTTTGTCGTTCCCCAGATCCTCTTGTCGGGCCTGATCTTCCCCGTGTCGTCGATGGCGGGCGGAGTCCAGTGGATCGCCTACGTCCTGCCGCTCAAGTACTTCATCGACATCAGTCGCGGGGTCATGCTGAAAGCCACACCGTTGACCGCCCTTTGGGGTCCGCTGGTCGTCCTCGCGGGAATGGCGGTCATTGTTCTCGGGCTGGCCGTCCTTCGGTTCCGACGCGACCTTGCGCCGAGCGCCAGGCGAGGCCGCACCGCGGAGGCAGGTTCGAAGGCGGTGGCAGCATGACTTGGGGGCTCGAGGATGCGAGTGTTAGGTTCGGGTCGCGTACCGCACTCGACCACCTGACCCTGCCGGTCGAGCCTTCGACCGTGAGCATCGTCGTTGGCGGCGATGGCGCGGGAAAGTCCACGCTCCTGCGAGCGCTAGTGGGACTGGTCCGTCTGAGCAGCGGGGCAGCACGGCGACCGCAGAAGCAGGAGATCGGCTACATCCCCGCCACCGCCGGCCTGTACATCGACCTTACCGTTGACGAGAACGTGGCGTTTTCCGCCGGTGCGTACGGCGTGCGGGGACCCGACTTGGCGAGGCGATCGACCGAATTGCTCGAAAGGATCGGCCTGTCGGACGCTCGGACCCGGCTCGGTGGGCAGCTCTCGGGTGGCATGCAGCGGAAGCTCGCGGTCGGGATGGCGCTCCTACATCGCCCGGCGATGCTCGTGCTCGATGAGCCGACGACGGGGGTCGATCCGGTGAGCCGCGCCGAGCTATGGCGGCTCATCTCCGGAGCCGCGGCCGAGGGCAGCGCGGTCGCCGTCGCCACGACCTATGTCGACGAGGCTCACCGTGCATCAACGGTTGTCCTCTTGGAACAGGGCAGATCCATCGCGGTCGGATCGCCGTCCGACATCATTGCCGCGGTTCCCGGCAAGTTGGGCGTCGTTGAGTCGTCAGAACAGCCGCAGGGGCTCTCCTGGCGTTGGGGCAAAACCTGGCGAGTCTGGGCCCCGTCGCTGGAGCTCCCACCGGGGGCGGAGTCCTTGCAGCCCAACTTCGAGGATGCCGTGATGATCGCCGCACTCTCGGACGAGCGGAAGATTTAGATTGATGATTGCGCTCGCTGAAACCCGCAACGTGACCATGCGCTTCGGGTCCTTTGCCGCCGTGGACTCGGTGGATCTGAGCGTCGGCGTCGGCGAGGTCGTCGGGCTCCTCGGCGCCAACGGTGCCGGCAAGACCACGGTGATTCGACTCCTGCTCGGACTCGTGCGCCCGTCGCAGGGCGAGGTCTCGCTCTTCGGAGCGCCGCCGTCGATGGCGACGCGACGCCGGATCGGCTACGTGCCGCAAACGCTCGGCCTCTACGACGACCTGACGGTCCAGGAGAATTGGACGTTCACAGCGTCCGCCTTTGATTCGACTCGTATCGCGCTGCCACCGAGCATCAGCGACGCGAGGGATCGACTCGTCGGGACACTCCCACTGGGTCTGCAGCGGCGGGTCGCCTTTGCCGTGGCGTTCTCCCACCAGCCCGAACTGCTCGTCCTCGACGAACCCACCTCAGGGGTTGGGCCGCTGAGCCGGGCTCGGCTGTGGCAGGACATTCGAGACAGCGCCGAACACGGTACCGGCGTGCTGGTCACGACCCACAACATGGAGGAGGCCGAGCAGTGCGACCGGCTCGCCGTGATGGCCGGCGGACACGTCGTCGCCGAAGGCACGGTGGCCGAGGTGATTGGTGACCGTCACGTGGTTGAGGCACGGTGCGACAGCTGGCAGGACGCGTTTTCGGTGCTGGACGCGGAGGGTCTCATCGTGCAGGTGCAAGGCGACGTCCTCCGAGTGCCCGCATCCCCCCAGCACGTCGAGGAGGTGCTGACGCGGCACCACCTCCGAGCCGACGTGGCGACCGTGCCCGCGAACCTTGAGGAGGCGTTCGTCAGCATCGTCTCAGCCGGAGCACTGCGGTGAGCCGCTCGGGCCGGCGGCCGGGGTGGCCGCAGACTCGAGACGACATCCTCCTTGCCGCCCGGCGGTCGTTCGGCGCTCGTGGGTACGATGCCACGTCCCTGCGGAGCATCGCCAAACAGGCTGATGTCGACCCCGCTCTCCTCGTCCATTACTTCGGCACGAAGGAGGCGCTGTTTCTCGCTGCTCTCGAGGTCACCATGAGTCCGATGTCGATGTTCGACGGGCTGGCGACCGTGAGCATTTCAGAGGCAGCCACGCTGATCGTCCGTCGATACCTGCTCATGCTGGATCAAGAGCGGACCCGAGACGTGATGCTCGGGCTCGTTCGCTCGGCCGTATCCAGCGAGCGAGCGGCGACGATGCTGAGGGAGTTCCTGGGTCAGGCGATGCTTTCATCCCTGAGCCCACTCATCGATCACCCCGACAGGCAACTCCGCGCGTCGCTCGTCGCTGCGCAGCTGATCGGCATCGCGATGCTCCGCCACGTGGTGAAAGCTGACGCGGTCGCATCGGCGAGTAATGAGGAGCTGGTGTCACGCGTCGCTCCGGTCATCGAGGCGTACCTGCGCTGACATCGTGACGGTGCCAGCCTTCTTCTCAGCATATCGACGGCGTAGACGAGGTGTCGATGGTGCGACCGCTCCTGCCGAAAGCGTCGCAGCACCACCCGGCGGTCCAGTCTCGGCTTCTCAGTTGTGCTGCGCACGCAAGGTCGGACTACTCCGAGCGAGAGTGCGCG
>PNBE01000131.1:0-35705 GCA_003135895.1 Candidatus Dormiibacterota bacterium | reverse complement strand
TGTACCAATGGGCTTTCGGGCACACGAGGTGCGCCAGATGCAACGCCGAGCTGGAGCACTTTGCCTACTCGGGAATGTCCGGAGGCGACGTGCGTGAGCGCGGACAAGGGTCGGGGCCACCAATCTGGTACTGCGAGAGCTGCGTGCGTGGGTCTTTGGACCTCGCGTCGATCTAGGTCGCGACCCTACCGGCTCAGTGCCATCCGGCCCATCCCGACGATCAGCGCAGGCGCCGGACCTCCGTCTCGGCGTGGCGACGCCAGGGCATCAGGCGGACCCGCACGTCGACGGCCACGGCGCCGTCCGGGGATGCGAGCACCGGATTGAGGTCCATCTCGGCGAGCTGCGGGACCTCCTCAGCAAGGCGCGCCACTCTCAGGAGCAGGTCCTCAACAGCGGTCACGTCACATGGCGGCGCGCCGCGGTGACCGAAGAGCAGCGGTGCGCCGCGAATCGACCGCACCATTTCGTGCGCGTCCTGATCCGTCATGGGCAGGATGCGGAGCACGCGGTCTCCAAAGAGCTCGACGGCGGTCCCTCCGCTCCCAAACATCACGACCGGGCCGAACAGCGGGTCGGTGATCACTCCGGCGATGAGCTCCACGCCGCTCATCATCTGTTGCACGATCGCCCCCTCCATGGCGTCGCCGAGGCGGCGAGCCATCGCTGCGAACGCCTCCGCGACATCGTCAGCAGTGCTGAGGTCGAGGCGCACGCCGCCGACCTCCGATTTGTGCAGGATCGTTGGTCCCATGGCCTTCAGGGCGACCGGGAAACCGAGGTGCGATGCTGCACCCGCCGCCTCGGCGGCAGAGGAGACCGCGATCTCGCCGGGTGTCGCGATGCTGAAAGCTCGAAGCATCGCCACCGCCTCGTCCGGTGACAACCATCCACCGTCACTGTTCGCGGCGAGGTACGTCTTGACGATCGCCTGTGCCGCGCCGGCGTCGGCGCCCTCCAGCTGGGGGGCGTGACCGACAGGTCGAGTCTTCCAGCTCGAATGCTCGGCGATGCGTCCCAACGCTCGAACCGCGCGCTCTGGAAACGCGTAGGACGGTATCTTCCGAGCTCCGTGGCTGAGCGCCGCCGGCGATGCACTGTCACCGAGATGCACGAACACGATCGGACGCGTCCCGGCATCGATCGCGACGATTGCACCGGCGACCTCCTCCGGGTCGGCGGTTGCAACCGGGGCGAGAATCACCACGGCGCCGTCGATCGACGGCGATGCCAGGACGATTCGCAGCGCCTCGTCGAAGAGCTTCGGGGTCGCGCCCGCGCCGAGATCGACCGGGTTGCTCACACCCGCGTTCCGCCCGGCGAGTACGCGAAGCGCCGCCTGGGTTGCCGCATCGAATTCGGGAACGCTCAGACCAGCCGCGTCGCACGCGTCGGCCGCCAGCACCGCCGCACCGCCGGCGTTGCCGACGATGGCCAGGCGGTGACCCGCCAGGGCGGGCTGATTGGCCAGCAGCTGCCCGCAATCGAGCAACTCCTCGAGGGTGTCGACGCGAATCACACCCGCCTGACGAAAGAGCGCGTCGACGACCGTGTCGGGACTGGCCAGCGCAGCCGTGTGCGACGCGGCCGCACGACTGCCGGCCGAGCTGCGACCCGATTTCACGACGACGATCGGTGTGGTGCGCGACACGACCGAGGCGACTCGCGCGAACACCCGAGGATTGCCGAACGACTCGAGGTAGAGAAGGATTGCACGGGTCTGTCCATCCTGCTGCCAGTACCGGAGCAGGTCGTTGCTGCTGACATCGGACTTGTTGCCCATGCTCACGAAGCTCGACAGCCCAAGCCCCGAGGTGAGCGACTGCTCCAGGACGGCGATCCCGAGCGCCCCGGACTGTGATGCGAAGGCGACCCCGCCGGGCGCCGGCGCACGCGAGGCGAAGGTGGCGTTGAGGCGCACCCCCGATGCGGTGTTGATCACGCCGAAACAGTTCGGCCCCACCACGCGCATACCGCGGCGGTGGGCTCGCAGGAGCAGTTCACGTTGCAACTCCGCGCCCTCGGCCCCGACTTCCGCGAATCCCGAGGTGATCACCACGAGCCCCTTCACACCCTTCCGCCCGCAGGCGTCGACGGCCTCGATGCACTGGGCGGCCGGGATGGCCAGGACAGCGAGGTCGACCGCGCCGTCGATCGCCTCGACGCTCGTCGAGCACGTGAGTCCGAGGAGCTCGCCGGCGTTCGGATTGACCGGATACACCGGTCCCGCGAAGCCTCCGTCGATGAGGTTGCGGACGACCGCTTGTCCGATGCTCTGCGGGTTGCGTCCCGCGCCGATGACCGCGACCGATTGCGGCTGGAGAATTCTTCTGATGCTGGCGACCCCGGCTGTCCAGGCGCGGCGTTCGATTGCCGCGAGTGACTCGCCGGTCGGCTCGATGTCGAAGACGAGATGGACGACGCCGTGCTCGATGGATCGGCGCTCGCGCCGGAAACCTGCAGCCTCGAAGACTTCGAGCATCTGCCGGTTGTCGATGAGCGTGTCGGCACTGAAGCGGGTGATGCCCTGGGTCGCCGCGTAGGTCGCGAGGTACTCGAGGAGCAGCGTGGCCAGCCCGCGACCCTGGTGCTCGTCGGCGACCGCGAACGCGACCTCGGCCTCGTCACCGTGGGCGAGTCGATCGTAGCGACCGACGGCGATCATCTCCTCGCGCAGGAATGCGACGAACGCCATGCGGTCGTGGTAATCGACGGTCGTGAAATGGGTGACCTCGCGATCGGACAACTCCGACCGCGGACCGAAGAAACGAAAGTACACGCTCTGGTCGGACTGCCGCGCGAAGAATGCACGATGCGCGCTCGCGTCATCGGGCCGGATGGGTCGTATGTGCACGGTGCCGCCATCTGCGAGGATCGCGTCGATCGCCCAGGCCGATGGGTATTCGTGTGGATTCGCTTCAGTCACAGTGGGACCATCCCCATGCCCCGTGACGCCGAGTCGGCGTCGAAACCGCGCCCGTCATCGTCGACGACGGGTCTATCGTCTTCTGCCGTCGGTCGCCTTCGACGCATTGCCAACGCCCAATGAGACTCACGCCGCCAGAAGCTGCTTCTAGTGCGCCACCATAATCGGCACCTTCGCGACATGGATGAGCTTGTTGGAGACGCTCCCGACGAGCATGCCAGTCAGGCTCGAGAGTCCACGACGGCCGACGATGATGAGGTCGGCACCGCTCTCCTCGGCTGCCTCAATGATGGCCTTAGGAACATCTCGGGTTCGGGCCTGAAGGAGCCGCCCGGTCACGCTCACGCCGTGACCCTTCAGCCGCTCGACGGCCCGGTCGATAACAGCCTTGGCTTCATCCATGGGCTCGAGGTCAGGGGACATGCCGGCCTTGGATGGAATGAAGTCGTGCTCATGAACGTGGACGACCTCGACCGTGGAGCCTGTCTTAGCGGCAAAGCCCTCTGCAGCTGTCAGCGCGGCGTCTGAATACTGCGAGCCATCGACCGCCACCAGGACCTTATCGAACATTTCCTGGACCTCCGTGATATCGTCGAGCGCGGCCTGCGCCACGCGCGGTGTCGGATTGCACCGCACCGCTATGATGGCAATCGCTCGGGGCGATTGCTAGGGTCGAATGTCACGGAGATCTCGAGTCCCCGATGAGCCCCTTGACGAATCGTTCTGACCCTGCGGGCGAGCGGCATCCGCGAGACGGTCGCGGAGTTCGCGTCGGCCGTGGCATGTGGCATCGCGATAGGCGCCGTGCCGGCCACGTTCGCCTCGCGTGGTCTTCAGGGGGTCGTCGGCACTTCCGTGCGGGGCTTGGCAGGCGGTGTGGGGATTTGATATACACCTTCGCTGGGACTTTCAGCCGGCTTGGGGGCGCCTCCGCCGGGAACACCAAGCACCGGGGCACGGACAACACGGTTGCCACCTGTCCGTTTCGCCTGGTACAGGGCTAGGTCTGCGGCGGCTTGACGCGCTGCCGAGTCACGTCCGCTTGCAAAGGGCGCGATGCCAACGCTGATGCGGGGCCGCTGGCCATGGATGGTTCGCCCTCCGAGATCCGCCAGGATTCGGTTGGCGACCATCTCGGCGCGCCCGCCATCCGCGTCCGCGATGATGACGCAGAATTCGTCGCCGCCGATCCGTGCCGCGACATCGCCGCGCCGGATCGCCCGTTTCAGGGCGTCGGCCACCACCCGGATAAGTTCGTCGCCCGCCTGATGCCCGTAGGTGTCGTTCACTGATTTGAGCTTGTCGATGTCGACTGCAAGCAGTGAATACATCACGCTCCGTGGCATTCGAGCGAGTCGGAGATCGACCTCGCGGCGATTGGCAATCCCGGTAAGGGGGTCGGTGGTCGTTTGAGCCTCAAAGACGAAGGCTCTCGACAGGGCAAGTTCGAGCAAAGGCGCCAAGCCCTGGAGCCAGTCACGCTGTGCGAGGTTATATTCGGTGGCCGCTGCGTCCGTGTTGAAGACCGCCAGGAGTCCGCTGGCGGCATCGCCCACCCGCATCAGCTGCACGATGGCGTTTTCGATCTTGAGCTCGGCGAGTACCCCGGCGATCCTTGGCGGCACCGGCGTGGTCTGGTTGAGAACGAACAACCGATCCTCATGATTGGCCACCGCCGCACGCAGTTTGAGTGTCAGCGAGAGTGGAATCGAGAGACGACCGATGCGTGGGTCAGCTTCACCACCGGCGCCCTGGTCAGGCGAGTACGAGGCGACGAGAGTGGCGCGATCACCCTCCACCAGAAAGAACACTGCGCTCGATGGCTGGCCTCCGGGGACGTCGGTGAGACGAGCCGCGCTCTGCAGTCCAAGGCTCAGGACCTGATCGCTGTCATATATCGAATACAACTCGTCGGCGATCAACGCCAAGGTCGCATCATGCTCGATGGCCGTCTCCCGCGCCATGACAGTACGCTCCAGTTGCGATCGCAGTTGATGCACTGCGTAAGCGATGCCAACCCAAGTGATCGGCCAGACGATGAGCAACTGGGCATACTCCGGAGCGCTGAGGGCGCCGTCGATGCCGTCGCATGCGAGTGTTGCAGTAGCAGCGACCAGCGCGACGGCGGTGAGGCTGCGCGGTCCGTAGAGTGCGCTTGCGATCACCGGGATGGCGGCTAGGACGAGTAGGCCTTCGTCCCGCCCGGATTCCCCGAGGAGGGCAAGTGTCAGGGCCGTATAGTACAGAACGACCACGGCGGAAAGAAGAACCACGTGTGGACGACGCAACACCGGGACCGCTATCGCGACGACAACTGCGGCGACGATCGCACCGGCGATAGTCAGGTCGGGATGAGCGTCGGGCGCTGCGACAACGGCCGCACCGAATCCGATGGCGGACGCCGACGCGAAGACGACCATCCCGGTACGAGCACTCTGCTGCGTCACGCGACTGTGCATGCCCACCCTCGCATACCCGCGACGCGGATGTGGTTCACTCGTCCCGATTGAGCCAGATGCTCACAGACCTGGCGGTAACATACGTCAGGTCGGACAATGTCGCGTTCGACGCAGGATCAAGTCGTTGAGCCAACGTACGGCAGCGTGAGTCACGTGGGTAGCGTCCGACAAACAGCGCTACTGCGTTGACGACGAACTCGGCACTCATTAAGGCTCACGCCTGCGTACCGGCGGGGGACCGTCGTGTTACGTGCGCCCCTAGCGGCACCACGACGACTGGCAGTTCGGTATTCAGAGTCAGCCTGTGGCTGGTGCTGCCGTGGAGCAATTCGCCGAGTGCGTGCTCGCCTCGGGTGCCCACGACAATCAACTGAGCTCCCACTTCCTTGGCCGCATCGGCGAGCGCAATGGGGGCTGATCCCTCCTGTACGCGCCATTGCCACGCGACGCCGGCAGCCCTGAGAGGCGCGCAGAACTCGGTGATCACCCGCTCCCGGAGGTCCGCGCTGGTCTGGTCAACAACGTCCTGCGGGACATACATCACGTACCCGCCGGCTCCAACAATTGGCGGCGCCAGCGGGGCTGCCACGTGAACGAGGACTACTTGCGCGCCGAGTTGGCGTGCAAGCTCGGCGGTCCAGGTGACGGCGTTCTGCCCATGGCTGGATCCATCCGTACCCACGACGATTGTGTTGATCATCAGACGACCTCCATGACTCGGTATGCCTCTCTGATACCCCGTGCGGCCGCGCTCGCCTAGAGGCGAACGACATCAGGTGGATACGGACCTTTGGCTCCCTGAGAGTTCCGGGCGACCGTCCTGTTGGAGCCCATCGGGCAGGACCGTCCGTCATGTCGATCCGCTACTGTGGAATTGGGTCTGCAACGGCATACTCGGATGTTGGGGAGAACTGGCTCGAGTACAGGTCGTAGTAGAACCCGCGGCGCTCGAGCAGCTCTGTGTGGCTGCCCACCTCGACGATCCGGCCTGCATCCATCACCACGATGAAGTCGGCGTTGCGGATCGTGGACAGACGGTGGGCGATCACGAAGCTCGTCCGCCCGGACCGGAGGCGCGCCATCGCCTCCTGGATCAGCACCTCGGTCCGCGTGTCGACGTTGCTTGTCGCTTCGTCGAGGATGAGAATGGCCGGCTTGGCGAGGAAGGCCCTGGCGATCGTGATCAACTGTTGCTGCCCGGACGAGATGTTGGACGCATCCTCGTCAAGCACCGTGTCGTAGCCGTCTGGGAGCGTGCGCACGAACTGGTCGACATAGGCAGCTTTGCCGGCTTCGACAACATCCTCGGTGGTGGCTCCGTCCCTGGCGTAGGCGATGTTCTCTCGGATACTGCCAGCGAAGAGCCAGGTGTCCTGAAGCACCATGCCGAACATGCTGCGCAGGCGTTCGCGGGGGAGCAGGTTGATGTCCACGCCGTCGACGAGGATGTGTCCGGAATTGATCTGGTAGAAGCGCATCAGCAGGTTGACGATGGTTGTCTTGCCGGCGCCGGTCGGCCCCACGATCGCGACTGTCTGGCCGGGGAGCACGTCGAGGCTGAAGTCGTTAATCAGCGGTATGTCCGCCACGTAGCGGAACTCGACGTGCTCCAGCGTGACGTGCCCTTGAGTCGGCCCGGCGGGTGAGGATCCCAGGGCATCGGGCGCCTCCTCCTTGGCGGCGAGGAACTCGAAGACGCGTTCGGCGGATGCCAGCCCCGACTGCAGAAGATTCATCTGGCTTGCGATCTGCGTGATCGGCATCGTGAACTGCCGCGAGTACTGAATGAACGCCTGGATATCGCCGAGGGTCATCGTGCCGGACACGACCCGGTAGCCGCCGATGACGGCGATGGCGACGTAGTTCAGGTTGGCGAGCAGCTGCATCGCCGGTTGCATCGTGCCGGAGAGGAATTGCGCTCGGAAGCTCGCTGCATAGAGCTTCTGGTTCTTGCGGTCGAAGTCGTCGATGGTGCTTGCCGTCCGGCCGTAGACCTGCACCAGCGCGTGACCCGTGTGCGTCTGCTCCACGTGGGCGTTGACCGTGCCGGTCCATTCCCACTGCGCAGCGAACTGCTTCTGGGCGCGGCGGGCGATAGCCAGGGTCACCCCTATCGAGAGAGGCACAGTCACGAGCGAGATGAGTGCCAGCAGCGGGCTGATCCAGAGCATCATGCCCAGGACGCCGACGATCGTGAGCACCGATGTGAGCAGCTGGCTCAGCCCCTGCTGGAGTGCCGTCGTCACATTGTCGATGTCATTGGTGACCCGGCTCAACAGATCACCGTGCGGATGGCTGTCGAAGTACTGAAGGGGCAGACGCCGGAGCTTCGCCTCGACGTCACGGCGCATTGCGAACACCGTGCGTTGAGCGACACCGGCCATGAGGTAGCCCTGCATCCAGCTGAAGGCCGCACCGAGGAGGTAGAGCAACGCGACCACGCCGAGGATCACGCCGAGTTCCGAGAAGTCGATGCCCTTTCCCGGGGTCACGTTCATGCCCGAGAGAAGCTGACTCAGCTGGCCCCGCCCACGGAGCCGGAGCCCTGCGATCACCTGCGCCTTGGTCATCCCAGCCGGCAGCCCCTTGCCGACGACACCATTGAAGATGACGTCGGTCGCATTGCCGATGATCCGCGGCGCGATGACAGTGAGGGCGATCCCGGTCGACGCGAGCACGGCTGCCAGGGTGATTCGCGGAACCTCGGGACGGAGCTGGCCGACCAGTTGACGGAGCGTCTCACCTGGATGCCGCGTGGTCTGTGGCGGGCCTGATGGCTCTCGGAAGGGTCCGCCCGCGCGTCCGCCCATCGGGCCGCGCGCCATCATGCCGCCGCCTCACCGAGCTGCGACGCAACGATTTCCTGGTAGGGGGAGCAGGAAGCCAGGAGCTGCTCGTGGGTGCCCAGACCCACGATCCGGCCACCGTCCAGCACGATGATCCGGTCGGCCCGGAGGATGGTGCTCACTCGCTGCGCGACGATCACCACGGTGTTGCCGCGTGTTCGTTCCAGCAGCGCCGCCCGCAGCCGAGCGTCGGTGGTGGCGTCGAGTGCTGAGAAACAGTCGTCGAAGAGATAGATGAGCGGCTGCTTCAGCAGCGCCCGCGCGATCGCCAGACGCTGGCGCTGGCCGCCGGACACGTTGGTCCCGCCCTGGTCGATAGGAGCATCGAGCCCTCCGGGCATCGAGACGACGAAGTCACGTGCCTGCGCCACCTCGAGGGTGTTCCAGAGGTCGTCATCGGTGGCCCCCTCGGCGGCAAAGCGGAGATTGGTGGCCACCGTTCCACTGAACAGATATGACTGCTGCGGAACGAAACCGATGTCGGCCCACAGACTCTCCAGCGAGCGTTCGCGGACGTCGACGCCGTCGATGAACAACGCGCCGGCGGTCGCGTCGAAGAATCGCGGAATGAGATGGAGTAGCGTCGTCTTTCCCGCGCCGGTGCCGCCGATGATGGCGGTGGTCTCGCCAGGTTGGAGGGTGAAGGACAGGTCGCGAAGCACCGGCTGCTCGCCGCGAGGGAAGCCGAAGGTCACGTCGCGAAACTCGACGATACCCTTCCGGTGCGCGGGCACAATCGCGTGTGCCGGGTCCGCGATCGACGGTTGCAGGCGGACGACCTCCTCGATACGCTCGGCGCTGGCCTCGGCGCGGGGAACCAGGATGACCATCATCACGGCCATCAGCACCGACAGCAGGATCTGCAGGATGTACGCGAGGAAGGCGGTGAGATTCCCGATCGGCATGCTCCCGCTGTCGACGAGGTGACCGCCAAACCAGAGGACCGCAACGCTCGAGAGGTTCATGACTCCCATCAGCGCGGGCATGGCGAGCACGAAAATCCTGTTGACGCGCAGGGCCGTCGCCGTGAGATCGGCATTGGCCGTTTCAAATCGATGCTCCTCGTAGTCGGATCGCACGAAGGCGCGGATGACGCGAATGCCGGTGATCTGCTCGCGCAGCACCTGATTGATGCGGTCGATCTTGACCTGCATCTTCTGGAACAGCGGGACAGCGACATACAGCATCGCCAGGATCAGGGCGGCCATCAGCGGCACCACGACGACGAGGAGGACTGACAGGCTCACATCCTCCCGGAGGGCCATGATGATGCCGCCGATCATCATGATCGGCGCGCCGACGATGACGGTGAGCGCCATCTGCAGGAAGAGTTGGATCTGCTGGACGTCGTTGGTGTTGCGCGTGATCAACGACGGCGTTCCGAAGGTGTTCATCTCGCGCGATGACAGATGCAGCACGCGAGCGAAAACCGAGCCACGGAGATCGCGACCCACCCCCATCGACGTGCGCGACGCCCAGTACACCGCGATGATCGCGATGATGCCCTGGACTAAGGTCACACCGAGCATCACACCGCCGGTTCGCCAGATGTAGGGGATGTCCCCTTTGGCGACACCGTTATTGATGATGTCGGCGGTGAGGTTGGGCAGATAGAGCCCGAGGATGGTCTGGCATGTGATGAGCGCGACCACGGCCGAGACCTGCCGCCAGTACGGTCGCAAGTGAGAGAGCAATACGCGTATGAGAGTCATCGTCGCGGCAAGTGGCGCTCGAAAGGATTCGAGATCAGTCGTTGCCGATCTTGATCGATGTGCACTGCCTTCATTCCATGGCGAGTCCGGCGAGGGCGCTCCACTACAGTGTCGAGCCTGAGGCGCCGGCTGCCCAGGGGCGATCGACCCCAATGCCGCTGGGCCAAACGTCCTGGCCCAAGCGTCTGCGACAACGAACGCGGGGGATGGTGCGTCGATCGTTCTTGAAAGCGCGTAGGGTTCGAGTAGATGAGAAGGATCCGCGAGGGCTGATGTGTTTCTCGGCCGAGGCGGACCTCGTGACCGGAATCGTCGTGGGGGCGGTCGGTATTGATGCGATCTGCCACGTCCGTAAGCGCCATCAGATCCCGCTGGCCGTGACCCCACTGCTACTCGCCGTCCACGAGATCGACGAGTCGTTCGTGTGGTGGGGACTCCGTGGGCAAGTGTCAATACCCGTCGAACGCGCGGCGATCTATGTCTTTCTGGCGGTCGCGTTCGTGCTGCCATTCTGGGTGCCATTCGCAATGCTCGGCATCGAGACCAGAGTGCATCGCCGCGAATGGATGATGGCTTTCCTTGCTGTGGGCACGATTACATCTGTGGCGCTGCTGGTGGCCGTCATCGGTGGCCCTGTCGGGGCGTCCATTGACGGGTCGCACATCGCGTACACCGCAGATGTCAGCTACGTCGACATCCTCATTGCACTCTACATTGTCGCAACGTGCGGTTCCTGTCTGGTGGCGAGCAACAGGTGGCTCGTACTTCTGGGGCTTGCCAATCTGAGTGCAGTCATCGCTCTCGGATGGATCACGTTCACCGGGTTCACATCGCTGTGGTGTGCGTGGGCGGCACTGACCTCTGTCGTGATCGCGATCTATTTGCGTCGATCCAATCGAACCAGCGCACCAGCCGGCATTGCCTACGCCGGATCAAGCTGACAGGCACTCGCTTGGGCCCGACCGAGTCAGGACGATAGGCCCTGGTGTGCTGGACACGAATCCTCCACCCTGTGTGCAGCGATGGCTAGCGTGCTCCGACGATTCCGAAGGTTGTCTCCTCCGGGCGCAGCCATGGCTGGGGTTGCGCCTCCGACTGACCCGGAAGCAGGGCGCCTATCTGAGCTCGCGCCCGTATTCGTTGCCTTGGACGCCATCCAGCAGGAGGTCGACGCGATCGTCGAAGCTGGACGCGTCGAGGCAGATCGGATCCGTTCGCAGGCTGCTGCCGACGCTGAAGCGATCGTCGCGCGAGCGACGGAGCGAGCCGTCGCTGTCAAGGCGCGGGAGTCGCAGCG
The DNA here is from genome assembly GCA_003135895.1 of Candidatus Dormiibacterota bacterium. Classification (GTDB taxonomy): domain Bacteria; phylum Chloroflexota; class Dormibacteria; order Aeolococcales; family Aeolococcaceae; genus Palsa-851. Next base: position 24,465 of record PNBE01000131.1, on the reverse strand, counting down.
ACGGCTCGAACGATCCGCGACCGAGCGCGACGCAAGGATCGCCGCAGGGGAGGCGCAGGCAGCCACCGTGCGGACGAACGTCGACGCAAGGGCAGCCGCCGTTGCAGATGCGGTCGTCCAGCACCTCGCCGCCTTGGCGGTGGCGGGTGGGGTAGATCGATGAGCGCTGGGTGGATCGCCGGTGACGTGCGAGCGCGTGGGCTGGCGAGTGAGCCTTCGGATGTCGCGGCGAGTGTCGCGTCTGCGACGAATCTCAGCGCCGGTATCGCGGTGCTCGGTCAAGCGCGCTGGATACGCGACATCGATGCGGCCACGACGGTCGCGGCCAGTCAGCGTGCGGTGTTCGAGACGCTCCTCTGGCGCCTTCGAGTCATCGCCGGCTGGCTGCCGTCAGAGGGTGTCGAGACGATCCGGAGCTGCGTCGCCTGGTTTGAGATCAGGAATATCGAGGACCGGCTCGCCTATTTCGTGGGTGCGCCGGCCACGGTGCCGTACGAACTCGGCCGTCTCGGAATCATCTCGAGGGCACTCGGCGTGACCAGCAGCGGAGAGGACATTCGGCGGCTGATGGCCGCCTCGGCGTGGGGCGACCCGGGTGGTGCGGATGCGTACCGGATCAGGATCTGGCTCCGTCGCATGTGGCATCAGCGCGCGCGAGAAGCTTCCCCCCAGCTCCGGGTCTGGTCAGACGCGGCCGCATGGCTGCTGGCCGTTCGCGAGAGAACGGCCGGGCGCTCGGGCGCCGATCTTCTGGCTCGGACGCCTCCGTCTTTGCCGTCGTCCTGGAAGTGGGCCTCAGTCGACTGGGCCGGGCCCGATCTGTGGCGCGCTGAGGAACGCTGGTGGATCCAGGTACGGGAGGAGGGCCTGCGGCTGCTGCACACGCCGATCGGAACACCGGGTCCTGCGCTGGGGGCCATCACCACCCTCGCTTCGTCAGCGCGTCGAATAGCGACGGCGCTGGAGATCGCCGCGGGCGTAAGGGGAGGAGGCATCGATGCCGCCGACTAACGGCGCCGGGGCAGTTCGCATGTCCCGGGCCGCCATTCTCATTGCCGAGAACCAGGTGCGAGCCGGGCTCGTCGAAGTGGCCGCTGCCGGATGCGTGGAGTTCGACGAGGTCGGCACAACGCCGGAGGACGAGATCAGCGAGGCGCTCAGGAGATTGGCGCCCGGCGCGACGACAGCGCCCTCGGTGGTGACGAGGATCGCCGTCGACCCTTCGAAACTGGAGCGTGAGGGCCGGCGTGATCTGCTCACCGGCGAGCAGCAACTCCATCGCCTGGCTGCCGGTGGCCTCCGTCGTGACGGGGTCGCCGCCTGGCTGGGGTGGCTGCCCGAGAACGAGCGCGCCGGCCTTTCCCGGCGGCTGGAGCCGATCGGTGGTGCGATTGTTGCACTCCCTCGGCCGCCCTGGTCCGAGCCGCCGACGCAACTGCCGGACAACCTGGGGAGAGCTCGATTTCACGTACTCGTCGACAGCTTTGGCGTGGTGCCGTACGCGGATATCGATCCGACGGTGTTTGCCGCTGCAACGTACGTGGTCATGTTCGGGATGATGTTCGCCGACGCCGGTCACGGCGCGATCGTCGCGGTCCTGGGAATCGTCGCGGGGCTGCAGCGGCGCTGGCCCGCATTGCGATCCGCGTGGCCGCTCATCACCGCGTGCGGTCTGTCGGCGTGCCTGTTCGGTGTCCTCTTCGGGGAGTTCTTCGGTCCGACCGGGGTCGTGCCACCACTCTGGATCCGTCCTCTCGACAATCCAGAGTTGTTGCTCCTCGCGGCGGTGCTCTTTGGCGCGGTGCTGATGAGTGGGAGCTACGCCATGGGGACCATCAACCGATACCGCGAAGGAGGCTGGGGTCGCGCGCTCGTCGCGGCATCGGGCATCGCGGGGTTCTCGGTGTTCGTCGCGACCGGTGTTCTTACTGCAGGCATCGTGTTGCACCAGATCGTCCTCATCGTCGCGGCCGTCGTGGTCGGGGCGCTCGGCCTCGGGCTGCTGACGCTCGGCCTGCGCCGCGAGGCTGCTTCCGGAGGGGCTGCTGCAGCGGAGGTGGCGGTCGGCATCTTCGATACTGTGATTCGGGTCGGCACCAACCTCGTCTCGTTCGCACGTCTCGCCGCGTTCGGGCTGGTGCACGCCGCGATCGAGGGACTTGTATGGTCGGCCACGTCGTCGCTCGTGGGACGGGGATGGCTGACCGTCGTCGGGATCCTCGCGTTCGTCGTCGGCAACGCGATCGCGTTCGGACTCGAAGGCTTGGTCGTCGGCATCCAGGCACTTCGACTCGAGTATTACGAGCTGTTCTCTCGCGTGTTCGTTGGTGAGGGACGCCGGTTCCACCCTTGGCATCTCAACATCGTGGAGGCTTGAACCATGACGGTTACCATCGTTTTTGCAGTCGTCGGGCTGGTCATCGCCGCGGGATGTGGCCTGGGGGCCAGCGTGCTGCTCCGACGAAGTCCGAGCGTGGCCGCATGGGTGCTCGGCGCCACGTGCATGGCTGTTCTTGCGCTCGTTGCCGCCATTCTCAGCCATAACTCGGGAGCCAGCGGCGTCACGGCGCTCCAGCTCACCGCCGCGTCATCGTCCGACACGTCCGGTGCGTTCATCGGTGCTGCGATCGCCGTCGCGGGCTCATCCATCGGCGCCGGGATCGCAGTCGCGTACACCGGCTCAGCAGCGCTGGCTGCCATCAGCGAAAAGCCGGAACTCTTCGGTCGGGCGATGGTGTTCGTCGGGCTGTCGGAAGGGATCGCCATCTACGGCCTCGTGGTCGCTCTGCTCCTCATCGGCAGAACATGAGCCGGATCGTCGCGCTGGGCGAGGCAGAGGGCGTTAAGGCCTTCGCGATGGTCGGTGTCGACGTGGTCGCAGTCAGTGACGCCGCAGCTCTGAGCCGCATTTGGGCCGGGTTGCGGGATGACGTTGGCCTGGTGATCCTGACGAGGTCGGCTGCCCAGATGCTGGGAGGAAGCCTCCACGAGGCCGGCCACCCACTCTGGGCGGTGATGCCGTGAGTCAGCTCGAACCGCTGCGTCAGAGCCTGCTCAGCGCGGCTTCGGCCCGCGCCGCCGCGACCATCGCCCAGGCGCGCGCAGACGCGACGGTGACACAGGCGGCTGCCAAGGCGACAGCGGCAAAGATCATCGCCACGGCGCGCGTGGAAGGCAGGCGAGCGACCGAGACGAGAGCGCAAGGGCAACTCGTCGAGGCCGAACGCGCCGCGCGGGCGCTTGTTCTAACTGCCGAGCGAGGAGTCGAAGACAATGCGCGGACCCGGGCACTTGCCGCGGCGATGACCTTTCGCCACCAGCCCGAATACACCAAGCTCCTCGACACCCTAGAGGCGAGCGCACGCCGCCGCCTCGGACCCACCACGGAGATCGAGCGCGATCCGCCCGACGCGGGGGGAGTCCGTGCCCGGCTGGGGCGCCGAAGCATCGACCTCACCCTGGCGTCGCTGGTCGATCAGGCGCTCACGGGTGCTCTCGATGAGGTCGCAGACCCGGCGGCGATCGGCTCCGGCGCCTCGGAGCTCGCGACATGAGCAGTGCACCCGCGGATCTTCGGATGGGGAAGGTCCGACGCGTCAACGGCCCAGTGGTCGATGTCGTGGGGCTCAACGGCGTGGCCATGTTCGACGTCGTCGCCATCGGCGATGCGGGCCTCGCCGGAGAGATCGTCAGCATCGACGGAGACGTGGCGACCGCCCAGGTGTACGAGTATGACGGCAGCGTCTCACCGGGAGACCCTGTCACCAGCCACGGCGAAGCACTCTCCGTCACGCTCGGGCCCGGGTTGCTCGGGCGCGTCTTCGATGGAATCCTCCGGCCGCTCGACGCGAAGGATGTCTGGCTCGCGTCAGGACGAGCCAGCGACGCGTCCGATATGTCGTGGCACTTCACCCCCGACGCGACCGTTGGCGAGAAGGTAGCACCTGGCGCATTGCTGGGACGGGTGACGGAAGGTGTGCGTTTCGAGCACCTCATCCTCGTCCCCCCGGAGGTCGACGGCGTCCTGTCATGGCTGTCGCCCGAGGTCGACGCCAGCGCTCACCAACCCATCGCGCGCGTCGGTGCCGTCGATGTGTCGCTCTCGCACCGGTGGCCCGTCCGGCGCCCTCGGCCCGCTCGCGCGCGCGACGGTGAGCCACGGTTGCTTCGGACCGGTCAGCGTGTCCTCGACCTTCTCTACCCGATCCTTTGCGGAAGCAGCGCATCGGTGCCGGGCGGCTTTGGTACCGGCAAGACGCTCTTGCAACAGCAGATCGCCAAGTGGTGCGACGCCGACGTGATCGTCTATGTGGGCTGCGGCGAGCGCGGCAACGAGATGATCGACGTCCTCGAGGATCTTGCGCGCCTCAGGGATCCGCGCACCGGTGGAGCTCTGCGCGAGCGGACGGTCTGTATCGCCAACACCTCCAACATGCCGGTCATGGCGCGCGAAGCAAGCATCTACACAGGGGTGGCGGTCGCGGAGTACTTCCGTGACATGGGATACGACGTCGTCGTCATCGCCGACTCGACGTCGCGCTGGGCGGAGGCGCTCCGTGAGTTCGCCTCGCGGACGAATCAGCTTCCGGCGGAGGAGGGGTACCCCGCGACGCTCGGATCGGCACTTGCCGCCTTCTACGAGCGAGCAGGAAACTTCACGACTCTCGGCGGCAACCGCGGTTCGGTGACCATCATCGGGGCGGTCTCACCCCCAGGCGGTGACCTCACTGAGCCGGTGACCGCCCAGACGCGGCGATTTGTCCGGTGCGTCTGGTCGCTCGACCGTGACCTGGCATACGCGCGTCACTATCCGGCGGTCAGCTGGAACGAGAGCTTTTCACGCGATGCTGAACGCGTCGGCCTCATGCGATCCGAGGATGGCGACACGGCGTGGGCGGAACGCCGTGCACTGGCTCTGGCGCTGCTCGCCGAATCGGAGCGGCTCGAGTCACTTGTGGAACTTGTGGGAGCCGCGGCGCTGCCGGATCGTCAGCGGAGCACCCTTCGTTCCGCGAAGCTCGTGCGCGAGGCGGTGCTTCAGCAGGACGCGACCAGCGCGGATGACGCGTACTGCGGCGAGGCGAAGCAGAAAGCGCTGCTCGAGATGGTTCTCGCCGTTCACCGCGCATTGATCGAACGTCTCGAGGCTGGGGTTGATGCGCAGCGCCTCGAGCAAGTCGATCTTAGCCGGGTCTCGTCTGCACGGGAGAGCGGTGGGCCCGACGACGTGGCTGCGGTCACCGCCGTACGCGACTCCGTTCTTGCGCTCCTGAAGACGGTCACATGATCGACTCGATTCCGATCGAATACACGGGAGCCCGTAGCGCTGATGGCCCGCTACTGGTGATCGAGCACGTCACCGGAGTGGGCTGGGACGAAGATGCGGTCATCACCCTTGCTTCAGGCGAACGGCGTCATGGTGTCGTGCTGGACGTCAACGACGATCTGGCGGTTGTGCAGGTGTTCGAGGGAACGTCGGGGATCAGCCTCTCGGGGACTCGAGTGGCATTCAGCGGAAGCCCGATGCGCGTGTCCGTAGGCGCCCAGTGGCTTGGACGGGTCTGCAACGGTCGAGGGGATCCTATCGACGGCGGCCCTCCAATACACGGAGACCGCCTCGTCGCCGTCAACGGCGTGCCGATCAACCCGGCGGCGCGGGAGTTGCCGAGGGATCCGATCATCACCGGGATCTCGGCCATCGACGGGTTGACCACCCTGGTGCGCGGCCAGAAGTTGCCCATCTTCTCAGTGGGTGGCCTGCCCCATCTCGAGCTTGCTGCACAGATTGCGGCGCAGGCGCGAGTGGCGGACGGGGCGTTCCAGATCGTCTTCGCGGCCATGGGCGTCACACATGCCGATGCTGAGGCCACACGTGATGCGCTCGAGGAGCGATCCCAGTCGGGTGACCTGATCCTGTTCATCAACACGGCGTCGGATCCGGTCATCGAACGCGTGCTGACGCCTCGCATTGCGCTCACGGTCGCCGAGCACCTCGCCTTCGAACGCGGCGGCCACGTGCTCGTCCTCATGTGCGACATGACGAGCTATGCAGAAGCGGTGCGTGAGGTGTCGGCAGCTCGTGGTGAAGTTCCGGGCCGCCAGGGCTATCCGGGATACCTCTTCAGCGATCTCGCAGCCCTCTATGAGCGCTGCGGCAGGCTGCGCATCAGCTCGGGCTCCCTGACCCAGATTCCTGTTCTCACCATGCCAGCCGGCGACATCACCCACCCGGTCCCGGATCTGACGGGATATATCACGGAAGGTCAGATCGTGCTGTCCCAGGAGATGCAGAGTCGCAACGTCTACCCGCCATTCGACGCGCTCTCCTCACTGTCGCGCCTGATGCGGCATGGGGTGGGGCCGGGACAGACCCGCAAGGATCACATGGCGGTCGCGGGGCAGGTGTACGCCGCGCTCGGTCACGCCCGGCAGGTTCGCGAGCTGACGGATCTCGTCGGCGAGACGGGCCTGGCGGAGGCTGACCGCGCCTATCTCCGTTTTGCGGACGCGCTCGAGGCGGGGTTCATCAACCAGGGGCGCACCGAGCATCGCGCCATCAACGACACTCTCGAGCATGCGTGGACCGCACTGACGATGCTTCCGGCCGGCGACCTGTCGCGGCTCGACCCTGTCGAGCTCGCGCGCCACCTGGCGTCGGCCGTCCCCGATGGCTCCGAGGGATCCACGTGATCCGCGTCCCGCCCGGGCGAACGGGGCAGGTGTGGCTCCGGCGTCGCCTCGAGACCGCGCGGCGGGGGATCGACATCCTCGGTCGCAAACAGCGGCTCCTCGCGCTCGAGCGCGAACGCCGGGATCTCCAGACAGCGTTTGCACGGACCGCATGGATGGATGCCTGCGCAGAAGCCGAACGGTGGTGTTCGCGGGCGTTGCGGCTTGGACATGAACACCAGATCGCTGTGGTGGCTGCCCATCTGGAAGCGCGGGCGACTATGACCGTCGAGTGGCGCAACATGATGGCGGTGTCCATCCCCGACAACGCTCATTGTGCGTTTCCGGATCTTGCGCTTGCCAGCGCGAGTGGCGGTTCCAGCGCCACCGACCGAGCGGTGGAGACACTTGCGAATGCGCTTGAGAAAGGTGCCGCTCATGCTGCCATCCAGCGCGCATTGGCCAATATCGACGCCGAGCTGCTGCAGACGCGCCGGCGTCTGCGGCTCCTTGAGCGTCGGAGGCTCCCGCAGCTCGAGCGGGCGCTGAACGAGAGTCGCGAACGCTTGGAGCAGAGCGAGCGTGAGGACACGCTGCGTCTTCGCTGGGCTCGCCCTGGATGAGTGCGCTCGCTCGAAACAGGGCGCTGACGTTCGAACGGCCGCGCACGCCAGCGCGGTCTTCACCCGCCATGCCGGAGGAATTGCGAGGTGACTGACACCAAGGCGCTACCGACCGCGATCCTTTTCGCCACCGATGGGACGCAAGCCAGCGGAAGCGCCAGGGTGGCTGCGGCACACCTCGCCCGGACGTCTGGTACGCCATTGCACGTCGTTCACGTCTGGGCGGCCACAGGCCCGTTCAGCGGCGCCCCCGGCGTGGACGAGGAGATCGCAGCTGGCGTCGCGAGCGCAGAGGCGGCGCTAATCGAGGGGCCCCTCGGGTGCCAGGTCGCCGGCATCCACACGCCGCGCGGTTCGCGAGCCCATGCAATCCTCGCCACGGCCGCGGCAGTGGGTGGGGGTCTCATTGTGGTCGGCGGGAGGAAGCTCGGCATCGTCGAGGAACTCTTTACGTACCGGGTTTCGGAGGACGTCGTGCATCACTCCTACCGACCCGTCCTGCTTGTCCGCGAGGACGGCGATGACTGGCCGCCGCGTCGAGTCGTCGTCGGATGGGATGGATCGCCGGAGGCGGATCGGGCTCTGCAGCTGTCCGGCTGGATCGCCCGTCTCTCGAAGGCCCGTCTCATGCTGGTGACAGCCGTCAATCCGGACGAGCCCGGCGCCGAGACCGCTCGACACGATGCCGAACGCGCGCTCGAGGCCGGCGCGTCGATCGTCCGCGCTCCCGGTGGGATGGAGGTCACCACGCGTGTTATCGCCGGAAGCGATGTCCCGAAGGTGTTGCGCGACGCGTGCGCGTCACCTGACGGAGCGCAATTGCTCGCGATCGGCGCCCGCGGAAGCAGCGTCAATAACCGAGCACCGGAGCTCAGCGTCTCGCGCTCCGTCACACACCACACGCGGCTGCCGTTGCTGTTGGCACCGGCGATGTCCATCACTACGGGTGGCGCGCTTTCCTGACGTCTTCGAGTATCGAGTGGGATGCCGGCTTGGGCCCTAGAGCAGGTTAGTCGGCCGTCGCCGAGTGATGGCCGTCAGGTGATCGCGCGGTCGTAGATCACTTCGACCGCAAGCCCCACCAATGCCATCAGCACGTCATTGACGACTCGGTCGAGCACGCGCCAGGGCGTGGCCATCCGAGGTTTGGACAAGTCCGTAAACGCTCGTTCGCAGCTCACGAGGCGTGACGAGGCCTCGGTCCTGACATCGCACGCCGTCCTTCCGCCCGATCGACCTGAAATCCTGCCTCAGTCCCCATCGACGCGCTCGCTTTCCGCCTCGGAACACGAGTGCGTTCGTGGCGCGATTCCGGTGGTAGGGGCGTGTCCCTGATAATGTCCTTACATCGCCGCAATAGTGTCGCGGCTGGCACAGTCGTGTCAACGGTGTGTGCCGCCGGCCAGGGATCGCGGCGCGATTGCAACACCGAAGCCAGCGCTGGGGTTACCTCCGACAGGTCCTCGCGATCCTTCTTCCGCCGTGCTCGCTGCCGAATGATGGAAGGGTCAGCACGGCATTCGATTGCGACAAAGGCGACCCCGCATTCTTGGACGGCACGCTCTATCTGCAGCCGCGACGATGAGTCAGGAAACGTAGCATCGAGAATCACCGAATACCCCGCCTTCAGCACCGACTGGGCTCGGGCTGCCAAGGTCCGATATGTCGCCGCAGTAATGGGAGGCGAGTACCGACCGCGATCCAGCGGATCGGGCCGATCAGTGGCCTCGAAGGACCTCCCTGCCACGTCGCGGCGGACCTCATCGCTGCGAAGATGCACGCTCTCGACCGCGTCAGACAGAGCTAGGGCGAGCGTGGACTTGCCGGTTCTCGGCGCCCCTCCGATGGCGATCGCAAGCGGCCGAGCCGCCTCGAGGTGACGTCGGCACTGGTCGAGATGAAGGCGTGCGCGCGAAACCGCCGCGGTCTCGCCCTCGAGAACGCGCCAGCATGCCACCTTGGATCGCACGAGTGCTCGGTGCGCGATGTAGAAGTGGAGTAGTCCCGGCGGTGGTGTCCAACCCGCAAAACGAGTGTAGGAATGTACGAATCGGTCGGCAAGGTCCGGGCGACCCAAGCCTTCCAGATCCATCGCGAGAAATGCGACATCGGCGAGCTCGTCGCCATAGCGCAGGCGCGCGTTGAACTCGAGGCAGTCGATGATGCGTGGCCTGTCGGGAAGGCAGAAGATCGAATCCGCTCTCAGGTCGCCATGACCGTCGACGATGTGACCTTGGGCGATCCTCCGCTCGAGCAGCTCGGTGCGGCATCGGAGATAGCTGTGGACGAGCCTGCTCTCTCGCTCGCCGAGCGTCTCGCCGAGCACGCCTTGAACCAGGGGCCGCAGTTCGGCAAGGTCTGCCTCCCAACGGGCGCCGAGCCCTGCTCGAGTCGCCACACGATCAATCCTGGGGCCACGGGTAGCCCTGGAGTGAAAGGCGGCAAGGACGTGTGCTGTTCTGTCCAGTTCACGACCCACGTCCGCGTCGGCGGCGATGAGAGTAGAGAGCTGCCGGTCACCCGGCAGGCGTCGCATGACGACGATCGCATCGATCAACCGTCCGTTCTGGTCGCGGATTTCATCGACCCCGCGATATACATCGGGCGAGAGTCGCCGGTTCAACGTGACCTCCTTGCGGCAAGCGGCACGCCGTAACTGAGGAGTCGACAGGTCGAGGAATGGCAAACGGACCGCCTTCTTTCGTTTCCGCACGGTGTCGCTCTCGAAAGTCAACGTGGACACGTGCGTCTCGATGACCTGCCCCTGCGAAGGAGTCGCTGATGATGCTGAAGCTGTACGGTTCACGCGCAAGGCCACGCGCACTCCCACAATACCGTCCGGTCAAAGGGAGTCAGACGCCTCGTGCCGTCACGGCGATACCTCTTAGTCATGACGTGTGGTCGTATCCATGGTGGATCCCAGAGTTCTCTCAGCGCCATGGCCGAAGGTCACAATCGTGACGGGAAACGTCATGAGCTCACCAGGCCCGCGAGCGCGATCGAACGTGCGAACCACTCGCGCTGCTGAAGCGCGCTGTCAACCGCCGGGACAAGGAAAGGCCCGGCATCTCGTGACGCGAGGCTCTCAGTACGGGAGGCGGTGCCTTTCGGTGGACTGCAGTCGGGACCAATTCCTCTAGACACGCCTCCGATCTCGTTGTCAGATGAGCCTTGACAGAGCAATACTCGGATGCCTGAGGCGAACCTGATGAACACGCAGAAGATTGTGGTGGGAGTGAATGGATCGGCGGCATCGGACGCCGCACTCGAATGGGCAATCCGGGAGGCCGCACCCCGCAGCGCCGAGATCATCGCGGTGCATGTGCTGAAGCCGATCGGCGACAAGGGCGGCACGACCGTGAGGGAGGTCCGCCTACGGGAGTTCGACTACCTAGGGGACGATCTGCGATCTCATGTCAAGAAAGAGTTGTTTGAACCCCTGACCACGACGGACGTCAGGCATCGGATAATCGTCGTCGAAGGGCATCCGGCATCAGGGATCTTGCACATAGCCGAGGAGGAGGACGCAGATCTCATCGTGGTCGGCAACGGGCTACACAGCACGATGGAGGATCTCTTCCTCGGCAGTGTCGCCCACGAGTTGAGCCACAAAGCACGGCGTCCATTCGCGTTGATTCCTTCCGCGATGCACGTCGGGGCCATCGAGGCCATCGGGCGAGATCAGCGGACCGCCCCTGTGCCGAGGCAGACTTGGTCGCATCGAACCGGCGACCACATCGATGAGGTCGCAGCGGTCGCGTCAGAACTGAGTTGGTAGCTTAGTCGAGGACGCCGTGCGGCACCTCGCCCGCGAACCCCGACGAACGGCGTGCACGCCCTTTTCGCCCTGGTCCAACCGCATCGAGACACTGGTCGGCGGGCAGGGTCCGTGAGGATTCTCGCGCCGCGACGGTCAAGAGCGGCGCACTCCACGTGTGTCGGCGGTGCGAGAATCGCTCCGATGGTCAACCAGGCGGCTCCTCGGCGATCAACCCGGCTCACGGTGGCGGATGTGATGACCCGCGACGTCGTCACGGCCACCCCGGAGACACCATTCAAGCAGCTCGAGCAGTTGATGGCCGAGCATCGCATCAGCGCCGTCCCGGTGGTAGATGCCGAGGGCGTTACGGTCGGTGTGGTCTCCGAAGCCGACCTGCTGTTGAAGACCGAGGCCGAGGGAGGGCAGCGCGGCGGTTGGAGTCCGGGGTCACGCCAGCGCGACTCCAGGGCGCATGCGCAGACAGCCGGCGGCTTGATGTCGTCTCCCGCGCTCACCGTAGAACCAACCACTCCCCTCGCAGCTGCGGCCCGGCTGATGCGAAAGGGAAGCGTGAGGCGGCTTCCGGTGGTCGAGGGCGGACGCCTGGTCGGCATCGTCAGCCGTGCTGACGTGCTCAAGAGCTACCTCCGTTCGGACGCGGAGATCCTCGCCGACGTCGTCGAGGGGGTGATCAAAGGCAGCATGTGGCTCGACCCGCAGGCCATCGACGTCGAGGTCGACGATGGCGTGGTGCGGATGCGCGGAGACGTGGATCGGCGCAGCGAGGTGGAGATCCTCGGCCGCCTCACACTCGCTGTGGAGGGCGTTATCGGCGTGGAATCGTCGGTGACGTTCCGCTTCGACGACCGCCACGTGAAACCGCCAACCGAGCAGCGCCTCGGCCGGTCATGAGCGTCGCCCCTGCCACGTGAGCCGACGACGATGAGGTCATGCCGCTCTAGGCAACGACCACGGTGTGCGCCGCTCCCTCTGCGCGTGCGAGATCGATCGCCTGCTCGAGCGCCGCTCGTGCGTGTTCCGAGCGGTCCACCCCGACGAGGATGCTGCTGAACACCACGAACCTCTGTGCGGCCTGCGCCTCCGAGCGTGGGACACTACCATGTCAACGATGACCGACGGAAGTACGCGCGTGAACGTTCTCACACGCGAGGAGTCGCTCCACCTGCTCCAGCATCAATCTTATATGGGACGCGTCGGCTTCGTGGCCGACGGGCAACTCATCGTTCTTCCAGTGAACTACTTGGCCGAGGACGATGCCATCTTCTTTTGTTCGTCAGAAGGGACCAAACTCAGCGCCCTGCGCCACGGCGCTCCGGTCGCGTTCGAGGTTGATGCGAATCGGCCTCTCTTTCATAGCGGGTGGAGCGTCCTCGTCAACGGGACGGCTGCGGAAGTGATCGATCTCGACGTGCTCGATCGCCTTCGCCGAGGTCCCCTCAAGTCGTGGGCCGTGCCGGCCGCTCAGCACTGGGTCCGAATCTCGATCGATACAATCTCAGGCCGGCAGATTCCCGAGACCTGATAACCGCGGAGCAGTCATCAGGTCGTTCGGCGCGCGGGCGAACACCTCCGCGCCTGCGTGACCCTGGGACCGAGGCCCACATCGGGCGCAAGCCGACGGTTCAGCGCGACCTCCTTGCGGCGCGCGATCGTGTCTCCAAGATCAGGACGATCGGCCCTGTTGCGCCCCAATGAGAATGGGCGATCCTTTCGGCAGCCATGGTCAGCATTCTCCAGCGGTTCCGCCGGTTGTCTGCTCCGGGTGCAGCAATGGCCCGAGTCGATGCCATGAACATTTCCGTGGCTGCTCGTCTGCCCTCCGCGGCGGTGCTGAACGCACTGGGCTCGGGCGACCGCGGTCTCGATTCAGCGGAGGCGGCAGCGAGGCTCGAGGCCCAGGGAGCAAACGTCCTCAGAGAACACCGCGTCACCGTCACCGGCATTCTGCTGCGTCAGTTCCGCAACCCGCTCCTGCTGCTGTTGCTCGGCTGCGCAGCTGTGTCCGGCTTCACAGGCGATCCGACCGATGCGGTCATCATCGCCGCCATCGTTGCGGTGAGCGTTCTCTTGAGCTTTGTCAACGAATACCGTGCGGAGAGCGCTGTGGAGGCGTTACACCGGGAAATCCATCACCGTTCGCTCGTGCGTCGTGATGGGCTGGACCAGCTCGTCGACACGATCATGCTGGTTCCGGGTGACGTCGTCAGCCTGAGCGTCGGCAATATCGTCCCGGCCGATATGCGCCTCCTCGAGGTCGACTCCCTGGAGTGCGACGAAGCGGTGCTCACCGGGGAGTCGCTCCCGGTTGCCAAGACGGCCGAGCCTCAGCCGGATGCCGCCGGTGTGGATCTCGCCTCGTGTGTCTTCATGGGGACGATCGTGCACGAAGGCGCGGCGCGCGGTGTGGTCGTCGCAACCGGTCCGGCGACGGCGTTCGGAGGCATTGCTTCTGGCCTCGCCGAACGCGCGAGCGCCTCCGCATTCCAGCAGGGGCTCAGTCGTTTCTCGACGCTGCTGGTGCGCGTTGCGGGTGTGCTCACGCTCACGATCTTCGTGTTCAACGTCGCCTTCCACAAGCCGCTCCTGGACGCGCTGCTCTTCTCATTGGCCATCGCGGTCGGTATCACCCCGGAGTTGATGCCGGCGATCGTGACCGTGGGACTGTCGAGCGGCTCGCGCGCGCTCGCGCGACGGAGGGTCCTGGTGAAGAGGCTCGTCGCCATCGAGGACCTCGGCAACATCCAGATCCTCTTCACCGATAAGACGGGCACCCTCACCGAAGGTGCGATCACCTTTGACCGCTGCCTCGCGGTGGACGGTCAACCGTTGAATACGCCGCTGCTCTTCGGTCTCGTCTGCAACGAGTCGATCCCCGGAACCAGTGGACCGGTTGGTGGCAACGCTCTCGACCAGGCGCTCTGGACGAGTCCACGGAGCGCAGAGCTCGCCCGCCTCCCTGGCAGCCCCGCCACATACCGGCGCCTGGGGCGCATCCCCTTCGATCACGAGCGACAACTGGCATCGGTGCTGGTGGACTCCCCTGACGGTCCGTTGCTGGTCACCAAGGGTGCTCCAGAATCGGTGCTGGCTCGCTGCACGTCGGTGTCCCCGATCGCAGCAGCGACGCTTGATGGCCTCTTCTTGGAAGGAGCACGGGTCGTGGCGGTGGCAACTCGCGCTGCATCGGCCACCGCAAAGCTGACTGCGGGAGACGAGCGGGACCTGACCCTGGTGGGGTTCCTGACGTTTGTCGACCGGCCGAAGGTCGACGCCGGCGACGCGATCTCCCGGCTCCACCGGCTCGGCATCGAAGTGAAGATCGTCACCGGCGACAACGGGACGGTCGCCGCGACCGTCTGCCGGCAGATCGGTGTGGATCCGGGGACAGTCGTGACCGGCCCGGAGATCGAAGCTATGGACGACGAGGCGCTGATGCAGGCGATCACGACGACCCGGGTCTTCGCTCGAGTCAGCCCGGATCAGAAGTCTCGGATCATCAAGGTGACACGGCGAACTGGTGTCGACGTCGCGTTCCTCGGTGACGGGGTCAACGACGCGGTCGCCCTTCACCATGCCGATGTCGGGATCTCCGTCGATTCAGCGACCGACGTCGCCAAGGACGCGGCCGACATCGTGCTCCTCGACAAGGATCTGGGCGTGCTCGCCGACGGCGTCGTCGAGGGCCGCCGCGTCTTCGCCAACACCATCAAGTACGTGCTCATGGCGACCTCATCGAACTTTGGGAACATGTTCAGTGCCGCCGTTGCGTCGGTGTTCCTGTCCTTCCTACCGATGCTGCCCTCACAGATCCTGCTGAACAACCTCCTCTACAACGCCGGGCAGCTCGCCATCCCGACGGACGCGGTCGACTCCGAGACACTCGCCCGTCCGGCCGCCTGGGACATCGCGTTTGTGCGCAGGTTCATGATCGTGTTCGGACCCGTGAGCTCAGTGTTCGACTTTCTCACGTTCTTCGTCATGCTGGATCTGCTCAACGCGAACCACAGTGAATTCCGCACGGGGTGGTTCGTGGAGTCGCTCGCGACTCAGACCCTGGTCATCTACGTCATCCGAACGCGGCGGGTCCCATTCGTGCGCAGCCGCCCGAGCCGGGCGATGCTCATCGTCCCTCCGTTCTGTGCTCTGGTCGGTGCGATTGTCCCGTTCACTCCGGTCGCCCATATTCTGGGGTTCTCTCCGCTGCCAGCCGCGTTCTTCCTGATTCTCGTCGCGATGATCGTGACGTATCTTGCCCTCGTGGAATGCGTCAAGGTCGTCTTCTATGCGGCGCATCCTCGGGCTTTCGTCAAACCGCCTACAACGCATCCCGTGCGGGTGACCCGGCGCATCGCTCGGCGTGTGAGCCATTTCACACGCCATGGCAATGCGCACGCAGCGCACGTTCAGGATCGCAGCCGATGACGCATACGAAACCAGCCGGCGTGGGCTGGATGTTCTTGAGGCGACTGGTTTGTCCGCGCTGCGATGTCTCGCTTCCCCAACGCGCTCCTGCCATGGTCTCCTCGTTGAGGGCATGGCCGCCTACGCCGAGCGGCCGATCATCTTCGCGCTGTCGAACCCGACCTCCCTTTCTGAGGCGGTACCTTCGGACCTGATCGCGTGGAGCAAAGGTCGCCCGCTCACTTCGGATGGCGGCGGAGTCGTGCCGAAATGGTCGAGGCCGGCGCGTGGCGTTCGTCTCGACATTTCGGGGACCTTAGACCCTGTCGCCAGCGCGCCTCGAGTCCCAACATTGAGACGACTCACTACATGGAGGAACTCGACATGGTGCAGCAACTCGAAGTCACAAACCCCACAGCGCACAGCGCCGAGTGTGATCCATTTTCGGTCGCCGGTCGCAACGCGTTGGTCACCGGGGGTGCCAAGGGCATCGGTCACGGAATAGCCATTCGCCTTGCGCGGGCCGGGGCTAACGTCCTCATCGCCGACATCGACGAAGCCGCAGCGCGCCGAGCATCGGAAGCGCTCGTCGAGGCCAGCGGTCGTTCAGTGGACACCAGGCTGGACGTCAGCGATGCCGCCTCGTGCCAAGCAGCCGTGCAGCGTTGCGTGGATGAGTTCGGCTCGCTGGACCTGCTCGTCAACGATGCGGGGATCTTCCCGACGAGCCCCGTGCTCGAGATGTCGCCCGAGTTCTTCGATCGTGTGCTCGCGGTCAATCTGAAGGGCCTCTTCTACATGTCACAAGCGGCGGGCTTGCAGATGGTCAAGCAGGGGCGTGGCGGTAAGATCGTGAACATCGCCTCGATCGACTCGGTGCATCCCTCGATGCAGGGCCTCGCCGCATACGACTCCAGCAAGGGCGGTGTGCTCAGCTTCACGAAGAGCTTCGCGTTGGAGATGGCTCCGCACAACGTGAACGTCAACGCTATCGCTCCTGGGGGCATCACCACGGAGGGCGCGTCGCAGCCGCTCGTCGGGATGAGCGCCGAAGAGACGACGGCGATGATGGCCGCGTTCACACAGCGCATCCCACTCAAGCGCATGGGCGTGCCGGACGACATTGCCAAGGTCGTGCTCTTCCTGACATCTCCCGCTGCGGACTATATGACCGGTGCACTCATCGTGGTGGACGGAGGCATGCTGTTGTCATAAAGGCGTCGAGGGTTGCCCCTGCACGAATTCTCACCTTTTGGTCGTCACGCGACGAGTCGTCGGGCACGCCCGAGACAGGTCACTCCAATGGCGCGCCCACTCTTGGCAGCTGTGTGAACGTGTTGCGCCGGGGGCGCGCCGCCATCTCGGCGTCTTGAACCCGTGGCGTCAAGCGGGACGAGAGCACACGGTCATCGCGCATCGAGGACATTTGACCCTGGTTCCGCAGAGGCGGTCTGGTTAGGCTGGAGCCAATGGTCTTCCAGGTACGTATCCACGGCCGAGGCGGCCAGGGTGTCGTCACGGCAGCCGAAATGCTTTCCGTTGCGGCCTTCCGCGAGGGCCGGCATGCTCAGGCCTTCCCGAGCTTCGGCTCTGAGCGGACAGGCGCCCCCGTGGTCGCGTTCTGTCGCATCGCGGATCATGAGATCCGGGCGCATGAGCCGATTGCGAGGCCCGACGCGCTGATCATCCAGGACCCGACGCTGCTCCAGCAGGTCGACCTCTTCAGCGGCCTGTCCGAAGACGGCTACCTGCTCATCAACTCCAGCCGCGGCTTCTCCGACTTGGGCCTCGGAGAACTCGCAGCCAGGTTGCAGCCTTCGCGATTGGTGGCGGTGCCGGCGAGCGAGATTGCTCGCGAGACGGTGGGGCGGCCGATAACGAACGCGGTGCTCCTCGGCGGCTTCGCCGCCCTCACCGGGGTGATCTCTCTCGCGTCGGTTATTGCGGCCATACGTGACAGATTCTCAGGGCCGCTCGCCGAAGGTAACGTGGCAGGTGCCGAACGCGCCTTCGGATTCGTGGGCCAGCAGATCCCGGAGGTCGCCGGTGCTCAAGCAGATTGAGGGTTCGCGCGCAGTCGCCGAGGCGGTCGCCCTGTCGAGGCCCGAGGTGATCTGCGCCTATCCCATCTCGCCGCAGACGCACATCGTCGAGGCCCTATCGACGCTGGTCAAGAGCGGTCAGCTCGCACCGTGTGAGTTCATCAATGTCGAGTCGGAGTTCGCCGCTATGTCGGTCGCCATCGGAGCGTCCGCCACTGGGGCGCGGTCCTATACGGCGACCGCGAGCCAGGGCCTTCTCTTCATGGTCGAGGCAATCTACAACGCGTCTGGGCTGGGACTCCCCATCGTCATGACCGTCGCCAACCGCGCCATCGGCGCACCAATCAACATCTGGAACGACCACTCCGACTCGATGTCGCAACGTGACTCCGGGTGGATCCAGCTCTATGCCGAGAGCAACCAGGAGGCGGTCGATATGCACATCCAGGCCTTCCGGCTCGCGGAAGAGCTCTCGGTGCCGGTCATGGTCTGTATGGACGGGTTCATCCTCACCCACGCGGTCGAGCAGGTCGACGTGCCGTCCCAGGAGCAGGTCGACGCGTTCCTGCCGCCGTTCGAACCCCGGCAGGTCCTCGACCCCGACGACCCGGTGTCGATCGGCGCCATGGTTGGGCCCGAGGCCTTCATGGAGGTGCGCTACCTCGCGCACGTGACCCAGATGCAGGCACTCGATCTCATCCCCGAGATCAGCCGGACGTTCGAGGGCGCCTTTGGGCGAGCCTCCGGAGGTCTGGTCCGGTCGTATCGGACCGAGGATGCCGAGACCATCGTGGTGGCGCTCGGGTCGCTGCTGGGCACCGTCAAGGACACGGTCGACGAGTTGCGCGCTGAGGGCGAACGCGTCGGTGCACTCGGTATCACGACGTTCCGACCGTGGCCGAGCGAGGAGGTGCGTCGAGCCCTGCGCGGAGCCAAACGGATCCTCGTGGTCGAGAAGGCGCTCGCCGTGGGCATCGGTGGCGTCGTATCGCTCGACGTGCGGGTAGCGCTCTCAGGAATCGATCAGGCTGTACACACGGTGATCGCTGGTCTCGGTGGACGGCCGATCACAACGACATCGCTGCACCGGCTCTTGCGAAGTGCCGTCGCTGGTGAGTTGCCCGAGACCACATTCCTGGACCTCGACCGCGGTCTTGTTGAACGCGAGCTTGCCCGCCGTGGCGCGAAGCGGAAGTCGGGTCCCCACGCGGAGAACCTGCTCCGTGACCTCGGCGCGGTCGCTGTAGGTCCGGTCTGAGGAGACGGGAGATGCCCTTTCAGCCCATCAAGTTCTACCAGGCGGGTAGCTTCGTCGTCGGCAACCGCCTTCTCGACCCGGAACAGCGCTCGGTGCAGTCCGATGCTGGTCGTTCGAACACGCTGACCTCGGGGCACCGTGCCTGCCAGGGATGTGGTGAAGCCTTGGGAGCGCGCTACGCGCTCGACGCCGCCATGCGCGCCACCAACAATCGCCTCATCGCCGCCAACGCCACAGGATGCCTCGAGGTGTTCTCCACGCCATATCCCGAGTCCTCCTGGCAGCTGCCCTGGATGCATTCGCTCTTCGGCAACGCGCCGGCAGTGGCCACCGGGATCGCCGCCGCGCTTCGGGTCAAGGGACGCCACGACGTTCGCGTCGTCGGACAGGCAGGCGACGGCGGGACAGTGGACATCGGCCTCGGCTGTCTGTCCGGAATGTTCGAGCGCAACGACGATGTCCTCTTCATCTGCTACGACAACGAGGCATACATGAACACCGGCGTCCAGCGATCCGGTGCAACCCCTCCGGCCGCTCGCACGGCGACCACCGAGGCGGTGGGACCGGAGCCCGGGAATCGCTTCGGCCAGGGGAAGAACCTTCCGATGATCGCCATGGCGCACGAGATCCCCTATGTCGCCACCGCCACCGTCGCCGACCTCCGCGACATCGAGTACAAGGTCGAGCGCGCCATGACTTTCCACGGCGCTCGCTATCTACATATCCTCGTAACCTGCCCGCTCGGGTGGGGATGCGACTCCGCCGACACCATCCTGGTCGCGCGGCTGGCAACACAGAGCGGGCTCTTCCCCGTCTTCGAGGCAGAGCAGGGGGAGATCACCGCGGTCACCAAGATCCGTCAGCGGGTGCCCGTGGAGGACTACCTGAAGCTCCAGAAGCGCTATGCGCACCTCTTTGGTAAGTCGGCACGACCTGACGTCGTCGCTCTCTTGCAGGCACAAGCGGACCGCAACATCGCGCGTTTCGGCCTGCTCGAGAACCAGCCGGTTGGAGCGGCCTGATGGACAAGCCCTTTGCGATCACGCTGAACGTGGGGTCAAGCTTGGCGAACAAGACGGGATCGTGGCGGACAGAGCGGGCGGTGTACGTGCACCGGCTGCCTCCGTGTGCCAACGCGTGTCCCGCCGGAGAGAACGTACAGCAATGGCTCTATCAAGCCGAGGGCCCCGACTACGAAGCCGCGTGGCGGCAGGTCATGGAGGACAACCCATTCCCTGCGGTCATGGGTCGCGTCTGCTACCACCCTTGCGAGATCGCCTGCAACCGCGCTGAGCTCGACCAGACGGTCGGAATCAATTCCGTCGAACGCTTTCTCGGGGACGAGGCGATCAAGCAGGGGTGGGCGGTCGGCATCGACGCTGCACCGACCGGTAAGCGAGTCCTCGTCGTCGGCGCCGGCCCATCGGGACTGTCCGCCGCGTACCATCTGACCCGCCTTGGGCACGCGGTGACCGTTGTCGACTCCGGGTCCGCCGCCGGCGGCATGATGCGTTTCGGGATCCCGAAGTACCGGCTGCCTCGAGACGTGCTCGATGCCGAGGTACAGCGCATCCTCGACATGGGGGTCGAGCTCCGTCTCAACCACCGGGTGAACGATCTGCTCGCCACGATGCACGACGGCGACTTCGACGCCGTCTTCCTCGCGATCGGCGCTCACATCGGGAAACGTGCATACATACCAGCCGGTGATTCGGCCCACATCCTCGACGCGGTGTCGTTGCTGCGCAGCATGGCGGGTGAACAAGCGCCCATGCTCGGCCGACGTGTGGTCGTGTACGGTGGTGGCAACACCGCCATCGATGCGGCTCGCACGGCCAAGCGGCTGGGTGCCACGGACGCCATCGTTGTTTACCGGCGAACGCGCGAGCGCATGCCGGCGCACGACTTCGAAGTCGAGGAGGCTCTGGACGAGGGCGTAACCATGAAGTGGCTCTCGACCATCACGCAGGCCGAAGGCGGCACGTTACGCCTCGAGAAGATGAAGCTGGACGCGTCCGGCTTTCCACAGCCGACTGGGGAATTCGAGGAACTCGAGGCGGATTCGCTGCTGCTCGCGCTGGGTCAGGAGGCCGACCTGTCTCTGCTTGACGGCATCCTGGGCATCGAGATCGAAGACCATGTCGTGAAGGTCGGCGCGAACATGATGACCGGGCATGCAGGGATCTTTGCCGGCGGAGATATGGTGCCGGCGGAACGAACCGTCACGGTGGGTATCGGTCATGGTAAGAAGGCAGCGCGTCACATCGATGCCTGGCTTCGCGGCACGCAATACGTCGCGCCACCCAAGCACGAGCTTGCGACATTCGACAAGCTCAATACCTGGTACTACAGCGATGCACCTGCGACCGTGCGTCCCCAGCTCGACGCGGCGCGACGCCGCTCGACGTTCGATGAGGTGATCGGTGGACTCGATGAGTCCAACGCACTGTTCGAAGCGCGCCGGTGCCTGTCCTGCGGCAACTGCTTCGCATGCGACAACTGCTACGGCGTGTGTCCCGACAATGCGGTGATGAAGCTGGAGCCCGGGGTGGCCTACGGCTACGCGATCGATCTCGATTACTGCAAGGGATGCGGCATGTGCGTCGAAGAGTGCCCTTGCGGCGCGTTGGAGATGGTGCCCGAGACGATTTGACGGTTGTGCCGCTGGGTGAGCGGTCGCCCAGGTGACGAGCTTCGTTGACGTCCTGCTGCTCAGCTTCGCGATCGGCGGCGTCGCTCTGCTCCTGGTAACGATCTTCCGAAGCGCTGCAGCGACCGGGGTCATCGGAAGGTTGCTCGTCGCTTCGTTCTTCCTGACGACGGTTGCCGGCCTGCTCTCGTGGCCGAGCTGGACAACTCGCCCGTCCGTTTTCGACGCCTTCGGAACGCCATACCTGTCACTGCCTGCCATGGCGAGCCTCGTCTACCCCGCACTCTTGGGAAGCGGAGGGATCCTGGCGGCGTATCTCGCGATGCGACGCGGCATGCGCATCGTTGCCTGAGAGGAGTGCCAAGGTCTCTCCGGACAGAGCACAACCCCGGAGTCCGAGTGGCACCCTTGATCGGGAGCCTGAGACGAAGGACACATCTTCCGGTGACATTCGGCTCTGCTATCTCCCTTCTCGCACCCCTAGCGTGGAAGGCAGACCGCTCACCCCGCCAAACCGGAGGTATGACTATGACACTCACGATGGAACCCGTCCTCGTCGAGACAAAGCCCTTAGACAGCAAGGTGTACGCGCCGCCCGGTCAACCTGGCAGCGTGGTCGACGTCAAGCCCCGCTACGACAACTTTATCGGTGGTCACTGGGTGCCCCCGGTCGCTGGCAGGTATATGCCAGACGTCAGCCCTGTCAACGGCAAGGTGTTCTGCGAAGTGGCGAAATCGACAGCGGAGGATGTTGAGCTCGCGCTCGACGCCGCACACGCTGCGAAGGACGCTTGGGGCGCAACCTCGCTTGCAGAACGTGCTGCCGTGCTGAACCGGATCGCCGACGCAATCGAGGCCAATCTCGAAATGCTGGCGGTGGCAGAGAGCTGGGAGAACGGCAANNGTCGCGTACCACTTCCACGAACCACTCGGAGTTGTTGGGCAGATCATTCCGTTCAACTTCCCGTTGCTGATGGCCGCATGGAAGATCGCTCCCGCGCTGGCGGCAGGAAACTGCACGGTGCTCAAGCCGGCATCCCCGACGCCTTGGTCGATTCTCAAGCTTGCCGAGGTCATCGAGGACATCGTGCCCGCAGGCGTGATCAACATCGTGACTGGCCCCGGTGGCGAGATCGGCAAGGCGCTCGCATCCAGCCCGCGCATAGCGAAGATCGGCTTCACGGGTGAGACGGTCACCGGCAGGCTGATCATGCAGTATGCCGCCCAGAACCTCATCCCCTCGACCGTCGAGTTGGGCGGCAAATCGCCGAACATCTTCTTCAGCGACGTGATGGCCGCGGATGACGATTTCCTGGACAAGGCGATCGAGGGTCTGGTCCTCTACGCCTTCAACAAGGGCGAAGTCTGCACCTGCCCCTCACGTGCGTTGATCCAGGAGTCGATCTACGACCGATTCATGGAGCGCTGCCTGGCTCGCATCAACGCGATCAAGCAGGGCAACCCGCTCGACGTGAGCACGATGGTCGGCGCGCAGAACTCCGCGCAGCAACTCGAGAAGATCGAATCCTACGTCAAGATCGGACGCGAGGAAGGCGCGAAGTGCCTGATTGGCGGTGCACGCGCGACCGTCGATGCGGAACTCGCGAATGGGTACTACTTCCAGCCGACGGTCCTGGAAGGCAACAACAAGATGCGCGTCTTCCAAGAGGAGATCTTCGGCCCGGTCCTCGCCGTGACAACCTTCAAGGACGAAGCCGAGGCCATCGAACTCGCCAACGACACCCTTTACGGCCTTGGAGCCGGTGTCTGGACGCGCGATGGGAGCCGAGCCTACCGCATGGGACGCGCCATCAAGGCCGGGAGGGTCTGGACCAACTGCTACCACCTGTACCCTGCGGGTGCGGCATTCGGCGGATACAAGATCTCGGGCGTCGGTCGCGAGAATCACCAGATGATGCTGGAGCACTACTCGCAGACCAAGAACCTTCTGGTCAGCTACAGCGCCAAGGCGCTGGGCTTCTTCTAGAAGCAGAGGCAGAGTCGGTATGAGCGATCACACCTCCGCGGCGCTCTCAACCGCGCGTGTGATCGCCACGCCGGCGGCCTTGGAAGCGATTCGTCGTCTCGTGGTCGAGCGAGGACCGATCATGTTCTTTCAGTCGGGGGGCTGCTGTGATGGCAGCCTCCCGATCTGTTTCGATCTCGGCGAGTTCGTGCTGAGTGACCATGACATCTTGCTTGGCACTGTCGGCGGTTGTCCCTTCTACATGGACCATCGGCAATTTGCCGCCTGGAAGCACACGCAGCTCATCCTCGACGTGAGCGACGGCCTTCCCGAAGGCTTCTCGCTGCCAGCGGGGGCGGACGGGCACTTCGTGACGAACTCTCGCCTCTACTGTCCCGATGAGAATTCAGAAGTAGCGCACAAGGCCGGCATGAGGAGGTCGCCATGGCTCCCGTCACAGATATGATCGCCCCCGGTGCACTGTGCACGGAGGCGGCGTCGCTCCGCGTGCGAGTGCTGGTGGTTCGTGGGGTGGTCCGCTCACTGCCGGACCTGGACGACGCCGGCGTCGTCGACGCCGTCACGCGAGTCCGTCCATTGATCAATCACCTCGCGGCGCATGGTCGCGCAGAGGAGCACATCCTCTATCCGTACGCTGAGAGTGCGCACGTGACCGGTTTGGCTCCACTGCGCCATGACCACATGCGGCTCGACTGTCTCGCGAAGAGGATCGCTGCGTGGACACCGGCCACGGGTCGGGCGATGCTCAGTCGGCTCCTCACTGCTTTCTGCGACACCGCGGAGGCGCACCTTGCCCTCGAAGCAGACCGCTGCCTGTCCGTCGTGCACGAGCACAGCTCAGCTCGGACGGAGCGCTTGCTGCACGGGGAGGTCGAGATCGAGACCTTCGAGACGGCTCGCCTATGAATGGGTCACCTACGCTCGGCGGGGCCGTCTTGCTAGGCGCGGCGCCGCGAGTTCTGGCGTCAGTGGCTCAGCACTAGCCTCGATGCGAGAGCTGCCCCCGTGGGCCTTTGCACCTCGCGTCGATCTAGCGGAGCCGCAGTGGATGGTC
>PNBE01000067.1 GCA_003135895.1 Candidatus Dormiibacterota bacterium | reverse complement strand
CGCTTGCGATCGTCCCAGCTGATTCCTTGTACAGGAGCCATCCCCTGGCAACCCCCCAATCTCGTGCCGACTTGCGACACCGTATTCCCGCCTCTGATAACCCTGAGGCGAAGGCTAATCGGGGATTGGGCGGGTACCTTGGTCCACCATCGTTCTGCGACGCGGTGATCCGATCTCGGCAGCGTAGATCAGACGTCGCGGGGTGCATTGTCCCCAGGTCCTCGTTGGTGGTCAACAGGATCAGGATGCGCAGTCCCTGTCCGACCATTCCGTCGCAGACGTTCAGCAGCCGCGCGAGCCCCTGACCGACGTCGGCATGTGCCCCGGCGTCGGCGACGAGTGTCGACACGACACCCCCGCCTCACCGCGGCGACTCAATGGCCGCACGCGACGCGTCCGTCGACCACGATGCAGAGCACTCGTGACGGAGACCACTCGACAGAACCGCATCCGCCACGAAGCGACGTGATCCTCGTGCACGAAGCGATTGATAAGGAATCGCGAACGCATGCCGCGAGGTCGGGCGGTATACGCGCCGGCGTCCGGTGTTGTCGTCAGATCCGTCACTCAGCCTGACCAGACCGACCGCTTGACCTGGATGCCGCTCGCACGGAGAAGCTTCTCCAGATCGCCAGCCTTGCTCCCAGACCAATGGCGTTCGAGAATGTCGAGGATGTTTGCATCGGGAGGAGCGCCCAACAAGTTAAGAAGGAGAGGCAGGTCACGAGCGTTGATCGCCTCGTGCCACTCGTACTCGCCATCTGTGCTGACGATCGAGGTACTTGGCCCCAGATCTTGCCCCTCGATGTGAAGGATGCCTGCGTCGTCGAGGTAGGCCCAGAGGTAGCGGCTATCAAGGCCGTCCTTCTCGTCTCGTAACGTCACTTTTCTCATGGGGCGATTGTCTCGAGAGCCTGCGACAACTGGGTGTCGCCCGCAGACGATTGCACCGGCTCTTGAGGCGCCGTGGGCTACCCTCCCGTGTCAGCTGCCCGTTGCATCGACCGCGCGACGGACCGCATCCACAGCGCGACAAATCCAGTCCCAACAGAGCTCTGGTACGGATCGGATACGAGCGCCGTCTTCTGTTGCTCCCTCAATCGTCAGCGTGGCGCATGTACGACCGGCCTCGCGAGCAACAGTGCTAGCAATGCGAGGACGGCGAGTAGCACAAACGGCACGGTAAAGCCGCCCGAGACACTGCGCAGAATGCTCACCGCAAATGGACCGGTCGCGCCGAGCAGGTAACCGTAAAAGAGCATCGAGGCCGTCAGGCTGCGTGCCTCGTCAACGCTGGAGGTGGTCACCAGCGGCACCGTCAGGGTCAGCGGGAAAATTCCGCCTGCGCCGACGCCCAGGACGATGATCCATACCCAGGGGAAGGACAGAGGGCTGACGGCGACGAGGACGAGGCCCAGTGCCGAAACGGCTGCAGTGATCCGCAGGCCGTCGACCAGCCGGCCGCTGCGTTGCACGAGCAGGGAGGCCGAGAGCGCACCCACCACCTGCATTGCCGTGAAGAACGAGAGAAGGAGCCCGGCTTGAACTTTCGACCACCCGCGCTCCTCATACAGTGGTGCCAGCCAGGCAAGGATTCCGTAGTACACGATCGACTGGAGGCCGAACAAGCATGCGGCTGTCCAGGCTTGACGCGTCCGTCGGGGCATGTACACCCTGAGTGCGACGGGCTGGCGTGGCGCTCTACTCGCGACCAGAAGCCACAGCAGAAGCGCCACGACGGCCATCCCGGCCCAGATGGCAAGCGCCCCCCGCCATGTGGACGAGA
Organism: Candidatus Dormiibacterota bacterium; assembly: GCA_003135895.1. Taxonomy (GTDB): domain Bacteria; phylum Chloroflexota; class Dormibacteria; order Aeolococcales; family Aeolococcaceae; genus Palsa-851. The sequence goes on along the minus strand of PNBE01000067.1, from coordinate 7,571 downwards.
GGCTCTGCGCGAGCCGCGGCGTTCCGAAGGCGGCGAGCCCCGCGCCCATGTTGATCCCAACGGTGTAGATGCCCGTCAAGAGCGCACCGTGTGCGGGGAAATACCGGCGCACCACAGCCGGAAGCATCGTGTTGCCGGCGGCAACGCCGCAGCCCAAAAGCATCGCGCTCACGACCAGCGTAATTGGTGACGTTGCCCAGTACCGCACGGCTGTGGCGACGCCCACGATTGCGATTGCCCCGACCACCGTGCGTTCCAGGCCAAACCTCGCGCCCAAGCGGGCACTCAGCGGCGAAGCGATCCCCATCATCACCACTGGCACCGTCGTGAGAAATGACGCGTATACCAGCGTGACGTCGAGGTCGTGCACCACTTGGGGCAGCACCGGACCAACCGACGCGATGCCCATGCGCAGATTGAGGGCGAGGACGAAGATCGCGGGGCCGAGGACAGCCGCTGGCAGGTGCCGCCGTGAAACCGAGGCGGCAGCTGTTTGATCGAGCGGACTCGGTATCGAGTTTTCTGCGGTGGTCACCGCCCGCGCCGTGCGAACCCCTCGCCCTGCCGGCGAAGCACTGCTCCAGTCATGGCCCCAGTGTCGATGCCCTCGCGAATCACCTCGGTTCCGTCAATGAAAACGTGGTGAACACCGCCACAGAAACGGTGTGGCTGTTCATACGTCGCACGATCTATCACCGTGGACGGATCGAACACCACCAGGTCGGCCCTGGCACCCGGACGCACGCAGCCGCGATCGGTCATGCCCAGGCGCCGCGCCGGCAGGGATGTCATTTTGCGCACCGCCTCCTCGATTGGGATCACGCTCTCGTCGCGAGAGTAGTGACCCAGTACACGCGCGAAGGTGCCGTAACTGCGCGGGTGCGGAGTGCCTCCGGCCTCGGGGCTCAGCGTCCAGCCGTCGCTGGCGATGGCGACCGACGGATTGCGCATCACCCTGCGGATATCGTCCTCGCCGATTGCGGCGATCACAACCTCGATGCCGCCTCCTTCGTCGCGAAGCAGGTCAAGGAAGAGGTCGACTGGTTCGCAACCCTCGGCACGTGCCAGATCAGCAATGTTGCGGCCCGTGAACCCGTCGCGGCGGCCACTGTGGATGGAGGCGATGGTTACCGTCTCCGGTTCGAAGTCGCGCTTCGGTCGACCGTCCGTCGGACCGTCGAGCATCTCCACACGCGCCGCCGCTCGGATCTGATCATCGCGCAACCGGTCGCGCATCGCGGCGACGCCGCCTTCGAGCATCCATGTGGGCAGCAGCGCGGTAAGCGTCGTCGAGGTAGCGTCGTATGGATACTGGTCGAGCAGCACATCCATGCCCGCGGCCTGGGCCTCGGCGACGCGGGCGAGGGATCGCTTCGTGAGGCCCCAGTTTCGTCGTCCCAACACCTTGTGGTGGCTGAGTTGCAGCCCAGCGCCGGACGAAGATGCGATCGTGAGCGCTTCCTCGACGGCGGCAAGCAGTGCCGGGCCCTCGTTGCGCATGTGGGTCGCGTAGAAGCCGCCGCGCTCGGCGGCAACGGTCGCCAGGGATACAAGCTCCGCGATCTCCGCATAGCTCCCTGGCGAATAGATGAGACCGGACGACAGGCCGGCGCAGCCCTGCTCCATGGCGTCGGAGACGAAGCGGCGCATGACGGCGAGCTCTTCCTCGGTTGGGGGTCGGCGCTCAAANNCCCATCGCTGCGATGCGAATCGACGTGTGGCCCACGAGCATGACGACATTGAGTGAAAGCGGCAAACAGTCGAGCATGTCCGCATACCCAGCGGCGTCGCGCCAGTTCCATTCCAGTCGGCTTCCGAGATGCGCCGTGGAGTCGCGCAGAAGGCCAGCCCGGCCAGCGTCGACCGGGTATGGGGTGCTTCCGCAGTTGCCCGTCACAATTGTGGTGACGCCTTGGCGCACCATCGAGTCCGCGCGTGGATATTGCGGAAGCGTGAAGTCGCAATGAGTGTGCAGATCGATGAAGCCGGGCGCGACGACAAGGCCCGTGACATCGACGACCGCAGCTCCCGACGGCGTCAAAAGGCCCGGACCCACGTCGGTCACGGCGCCATCGCGGACAGCCACGTCGGCGACCTGTGTCGGCGCGCCGCTCCCGTCGATGACCCTGCCACCGCGGAGAAGGAGCGAGCCGCCGCGCTCCGAACCCACTCCTGACCTGGTCAGCTGGTGACGTCGGTGACAGACGTTGCGGCCGCCCGAGAGGCGGTCATCCGCATACCCCACTCGATGTGTCGCTGAAATTGGACGATCATGATCGGGTGCAAGCCGCGCTTTTGCATGCCCGCGTAGTCGTGTGTTGCGATGAGTTTCTTGGCCTCGTCGTCGACTTCCGGGTAGCGACCGAGCACCGAATCAGAGTCGCCGAGGAACTCGACGAAGAGATCCTCGTCCTCTTGCATGTCGTGCAGAAGCCGGTGGACGTAGAAATCACCAACCTGCGGGCGTGGGTACATGAGTTTTTCGTTTGCCATGACCTGTCCTCTCGTTAGAATTCGATAACGGCGTAGCCGCAGTGGCCGGAGTCCCAATAGGAGCGGCGCTCCGCCTGCACCCGATCGCCTCTGGCTCCGAGCGCGATTGCCCACGTGCGCAGTTCCACCATGCCAATGGCGTCGAGTTCCGCGGCAGACATCGAGACGAGTTTCTCCGTGTCGCCCGCCTCGAGCCAGCCGAGGACCCGATGGTCCGCGGCAACGTCGGGCTCGCTGAATCGATCTGTCCCGGGGAAGTGCGACATTCCTCCAGTTGCCACGATGCCGACACGTGTGCCGGTGGCTTCCGCCCACGATGCGATCGCCTTGCCGAGGTCATGGCAACGCCGGATGGAGGGCTGGGGAGGCACGTACGCGTTGACGATAATGGGGATTACGGGAGCTTTCAGACCTTCTTCCAACATGAAGTTCAGCGGGACCAGGAAGGAGTGATCAAGGACCTCGTTCTGGCTGAATGCCGGGTCGAATCCTCGGTCGAGAAGGCCGTCCATGAGGCTATTTGCCAGTTCGGCACTCCCATTCAGCTCGATGCGGCGGCGATTGAACTGCGCCACCACAGGGCTGCCGGTGAACACCGTGAACTGGGGAACCAGATTCAGGAAATGGTTGTGAAGATGGTCAAGCGCGACGATGACGAGCGCGTCGACCTGGTCCTCCTTGACACTTCGGGCGACGGCGCGGTAGCCATCGTGCATCCGGGCCAACTCCGCCGGGTCCTCCTCCTTTGGCTGGGTGAAGATCTGCGGCGCATGGGACACACAGTAGCCGAAGGCGACCCCGCCTTTGCTGCTGACGTCGGCGGAGCGCACACCGTCGGTTGTGACCGTGGTCATTCGGGTTCTCCCAATGAAGTGGATACAATGCTGACGGAGTCGCGAGTCGCGATTGCTTTGGCGATGAAGGCGTATTGCGCGTCGCCGGCAGTGAGTGGTGCGCGACCGCCTGCCAGGCCTCGCGGCCAGTGAACTTGTACGCCGGCACTCCGCGCGGCGTCATGGTCGAGGCCGCCAGGTGGCGATGCGATATCGACGACAAGGCGATCGCGCAGCCGGGCAAAGGCTTCGGGCGGGATCGCACTGGTCGACGGAACAGTGTTGATGATGATGTCCGCCGCTGCCATCGCATCGACGCGATCGTCATACGCCACAGGGGTCGCGCCGCACTGACGGGCACGCTCGAGCCAGCGCGGGTGCCGAGCGGCGACCTGAGGCGCGCAGTGAACAGCCACCAGATAGTCGACGATGACCGCTCCGGTGACGCCGTAGCCAACGACGACAATACGATGTTCGCGCAGAATGCGCTGCGTCAGCTCGATGAGCAGTCGCACTACCCCTTCGGCGACGCCAGTGGAGAGCCGTGTGGCAAGTCCGGGGTCGTCCTTGAGCTGAAAGATTTGGATGCCCATTCGGCTGGCGATTTCGTCGAGTTTTGGGGTCGATCGGCCCATGACGACGCCCCCTTCGCGCGCCGCGGATTCCTCGAGCAGCGCGCCATCGAGCACGATCGGTTCGGGAGCGTCGGGCGCGTAGATCAGGTCACCGTTGAGTCCTGGAGAAGGGAGAATGAGCCACTCGGTGCCGCGCACCGCCTCGCCCACGGTGGTGGCCACGCGCACGCCGTTGGACGCGACGGTCCGTTGGCCATAGCACACCGCNNACGCGGTAGTGTCTCATGGACTGACCTCCAAACAGGCTGTGGACGCGCCGACGGCTGCATCGCATTCGGCCAGTGCATCGCGCAGACACTGGATCTCGTTGATCGGGCATTGCGCGTATGGCGTACGGACCGCGAGCGATCCCTCGTACCCTCGAATCTGCATTGCCGCCTTGACTCCAGCGGGCTGGCCGATTCGCGCAAGCACTCGCCGGTATGGCGCGAGTGCTCGGTGGAGACGCTGCATCTCGTCAAGGTCGCTGCGGCTCGCGGCAGCAACCAGGCCAAGAATCGCGCCGGGGAATACCCATGAGTTGGTCGACGTCAGCCCGTCGACCGCAGCCGCAAGAGTCATGGTTGCGCTGAGGTCTGATGCGATAAAGATCCGCACCACTCGGCCGGTGGNNCATGACCTCAGCCATGACGCGAGGCTCGAGGTCGTGTCCGAAGATGGGATTGTTGTAGACGACGAGCTGCCGCCCCACCGTTTTGGCAAGGTACTCGAAGTGCCGTAGCACGTCGTCTTCGGCGGTCTCACAGGCGAGCGGCGGCGCCACCATCGCGTAGTCGGCGCCCTCCTCGAGCATGTTCAAGGCGAGACGCGCCGTCGCCTCGGCTGACAGGGACGCGGCGCAGGCCATGATCGAAGCGCATGCGCCGGTTGACCGAACGCGCTTGAGGATCTCCATCCTCTCCATATCACTCAGCGAGTGGAATTCGCCGTAGGAGCCCGTGAGCAGAACGTGTGTGATGCCTGATGCCGCCAGTCGCTCGACATTGGCCGCCATCGCATCGGCGTCGACCGAGCGGCCGTCGGGCGTGAATTGTGTGGGTGCGATGGCGTAGAGCGCCATCGGGTCCCGTTCGCCAACCATGGTCATCAGTTAGGTCCGAACATGCGCTGCGTGAGGCAGCCGCCGGTGGGCTGCAGCCGACGCGCCAAGATACAGCCGGCCGACCTCGGGATTGTCAAGGAGGTTGGCCGCGCGATCCTCAATACGGACAGTGCCGAGCTCAAGTACTGCGGCATGGTCGGACACTCGGAGCGCGGAGCGAGCGTTCTGCTCGACGAGTAATACGGTGATCCCGTCGCGACTCATGGCGGTGAGCGTTTCGAAGACAAGGGTGCGACTTTTGGGGTCCAGCCCTAAGGATGGTTCATCGGCGAGCACGACCTTGGGTTCGAGCATCAATGCACGTGCGAACTCGATGATCCGTTGTTGACCACCGGACAGCGACCCCGCATGCGCGTTGTGGAACTGCCTGATGGTCGGGAACCGCTCCTCAAGCGCAGAGGCGCGGCGGCGCACCTCGCCGCTGTCTCGGATGATGAAGCCGCCCATCAGGAGGTTCTCCCAAACGCTGAGGGTCGGGAACAGGCTCCGATCCTGTGGCACGTGAACGACGCCCGCCTCGAGAATCTGTCGTGGCGTCAATCCCTGGAGGGCCATGCCGTCGAGGAGGATCTCGCCGGACTGCACCGCGATGAGTCCACTGATCGCTCGCAGCAATGTCGACTTACCGGCGCCGTTTGGACCAATGAGGCACGTCATCTCGTGGCGAGGAACGTTCAATGTGGCACCGCGCAACACGGTGCCGTACCCATACCCGGAGACGACCTGGCGGATTTCGAGGCAGGTGTCCACTAGTCTCCCAAGTACGCGTCGAGAACGAGTTGGTTCTGTTGCACGTCGTCCGGCGCGCCGGCGAAGAGCTGCTTTCCATGGTCAAGCACCACGATGGGATCGCAGAGGCCCATGACGAATTCCATGTTGTGCTCGATGACGAGAAAGGTGAGTCCCTGGGCATGGAACTGGCGGATGCGCTCGGTCATGAGGTCGACCATCACGTGGTTGACACCGGCGGTCGGCTCGTCGAGGAGGACCAGCCGGGGCTGGCCCATGAGCACCGTCGCGAACTCGAGCAATTTCTGCTGGCCGTACGAGAGCTCGCCCGCCTTGGCCTCCGCAAGCCGGATCAGCCTGAAATCCTCCAGCAGGGTCATGGCGTAATCCACCGTGGCCCGGTTGGCCTTCGACATCCCCCACACCGCCAGGCCGCGCTTGGGTGCGGCCACGAGAAGGTTGTCGAGAACATCGATCTCGGGCAGAACGCGGGCGCGCTGAAAGGTGCGGCTCATGCCCCGGCGGTACATCGCCGTGGGGTCGGGACGGCCAATCCGCTTGCCGTCGAAAAGAATCGAGCCCGCGTCGCTCGCCAGGTAGCCGCTGAGCATGTTGAGCACCGTGGTCTTGCCCGAACCGTTGGGTCCGATCAGGCCGGTGATGCTGCCTGTCTCCACGCTGAACGAGCAGCCATCGACCGCAACGATGCCACCGAATCGCTTGGCCAGTCCCTCGATCTCCAGGAGCGCGCCCATGGTCAACGCGCCACCGCGTGGCTGGAGGCTTCGACCGGCGGTTCCAACTCCGCAGTCGCCAGCTCCTCGACGGCCTGCTTGCGGCGGCGGCTGCGGCGCAGCGCCCGGTCGGCGAAGGTGGTGACGACGCCCCGTGGCAAGAACAGCATCACCACCACAAACACCGCGGCGTAGGCGATGAGATAGAGCTGGCTGCCGCCCAGCGAGTACGCGAAGTATTGCTGGGCGGGCGTGAGGATCAGTGCGCCGATGAACGGTCCCCAGAGTGTGCCGATGCCGCCGAGGTAGGCGACGAGGATGATGCCCATAGCCAGGAACTCCCCGTCGAAGGCAAACTGCGGGTACACCGTGGTCAGGTAGTACGCCCACACCGCGCCGGCCATCGCCGAGAACGCAGCGCTGCCCGCGAAGGCGGCGAACTTGGGCACCGACGTCGCGACGCCGAGGCCGCGCGCCTTATCCTCGTCCTCGCGGACGGCGAACATCATCAGGCCAAGCCGGCTCCCCCGCACGTAGGCGCAAGCCAGCAGAGTTACCGCGAAGACGGTCAGCATTGCCCAGTAGAAGTACTGCTCGTACGTCCCCGGCTGGAAGGGCGCCTGCGGCACCTGGAGGCCCGGCGCTCCACCAGTCACGGCGGTGAGGTTCAGGGCGAGGTACTGCAGGATGATGACCAGCGAGATGGTGACGATGATGAAAGGCAGGCCGCGCGTCCTGAACGCGACAAAACCAAGCGGCAGGCTGATGATCGCCACCGCTATGCCGATGACCGGCACCAGCGCGAAGGGCAGAAGCCCATCACCGACGCCGACGTGCTGGAAGGTGAGCGCCAGCCCGTAGGCACCGAGTCCGAAGAAGGCCACGCTGCCCAGCGACACATAGCCGGTGTACCCCCCGATCAGGTTCCACGCCGAGCCGAGCGCTGCGTACATCAGGGTGAAGATACCGATGTTAACGATCCAGCCCTCCACCCCGCTGAACGGAAAGAGTGCGAGCGCGAGGATCACCACCAGGCCGATGAGCA
>PNBE01000143.1:5723-24945 GCA_003135895.1 Candidatus Dormiibacterota bacterium | reverse complement strand
GCCGAACTCGCGCACCTCGTCGGGACTGAAGGCATTGTTCAGGCTGAGCATCGGGGCGCGGTGTCTGACCTTGGTGAAGGTCACCGCGGGCTCACCGCCGACACGTTGCGTTGGCGAATCGGGGGTCTGGAGCTCGGGGTACGCCGATTCGAGATCGACAAGCTCGCGGAAGAGGTGATCGTACTCGGCGTCGGTGATCTCAGGCGCGTCGAGGACGTGGTACCGACGCGAGTGGTGCTCGAGTTCCCCGTGCAGCGCGAGAACTCGGTCGCGGGCCTGCTCGAAAGTCATTGCAGGAGTCCTGGCATCGGCCGTCTTGGCATCGGCCGTCTTGGCATTCATGGTGTCGCTAGCGCTCCACGATGGGCCAGAGCGTCGCATCGGCGACCGCGAAGATCTTGACGCCATGGTCGTCGAATTTGATGACCAGTTCCTCACCGCTTCGGGTCATCGTGCTCTTGAGCACCGTGCCCTCGCCGTACCGCTGGTGTCCGATGCGCATGCCCTCGCTGAAGCGCTGCGGTGCAAGCTCAACAGGGTTCGGTCGCGTTGCGTAGCCGACGACCGCGCGCCGGACCGTCCCCGATGCACGGACGTCTCCGAACGACGGTGCACCCGGTCGCAATTGCACCTCGAGCATCTCGCCGGGAATCTCGCCCAGGAATCGAGACGCCTCGGCGAGCTGTGGCGTCCCGTACGTGTGCCGCCGGAAGGCGTGGAGCAGATACAGCCGGCGCCGGGCGCGAGTGATGCCGACGTAGGTGAGACGCCGCTCCTCGGCGATGCCGGCGTCGCCTTCCTCGAGGGCGCGGGAATGGGGCAGCAACCCCTCCTCCATTCCGGCAATGAACACCACGCCGAATTCGAGTCCCTTGACCTGATGCAGCGTGATGAGGGTGACCCCCGGCGCCTCGTCGCGCATGGTGTCGACGTCGCTGACCAGGGCGACGTTCTCGAGAAATTGCACGAGGCCGTCGGGTGGCGGGACGTCCGAGTACTCCGCGGCGAGGCCCGCAAGTTCGAGGACGTTCGCCCATCGCTCCGCGCCTTCCTGGGTGCCGTCCTGGAGCATCTCGCGATAGCCGGTCTCGTCGAGGACGCGATCGAGGAGCACGGGCAGCGGGACGCGCTGCGCGTCGCCGCTGAGCCGCTCCATCAGGGTGGCAAATCCGCGCAGCGCAGCCATCGCCGCGGGCCCGAGCGCCTGGTCGCCCTCGTCGAGCCGTTGGGCTGCCTCGAGAGGAGCCAGGCCCTTCTTGCGCGCGAGTTTCTCGAGCTCGGCGACGCTGCGATCACCGATCTTGCGACGCGGTGTGTTGACCACGCGAGCGAACGACACCGCGTCCCGAGGGTTGACGCAGAGACGGAGGTATGCCAGCACGTCCTTGACCTCGCGCCGGTCGTAGAAACGCAGGCCACCGACGAGCTGATATGGGATGCCGCGCCGGAGGAACACCTCCTCGAATGCGCGTGACTGCGCGTTGGTTCGATACAGCACCGCGCACTCGGCGAGCGTGACTCCCTCGCGCCCGATGAGATTCTCGATCTCCGAGCCGACCGCAAGGGCCTCCTCGCGCTCGTCGTAGACGGAGATGAGACGGACGGGTTCACCGATGCTCTGCTCGGTCCACAGCCTCTTGGCCGCGCGCTCGCTGTTGTTCCGGATCACCGCGTGGGCGATGTCGAGAATCGGTTGTGTGGAGCGGTAGTTCTGCTCGAGGACGACCTTGGTTGCGTCGGGAAAGTCGTGCTCGAAAGAGAGAATATTGCGCACGTCCGCGCCTCGGAAGGCGTAGACGGCCTGATCGTCATCCCCGACCACCGTCACGTTGCGATGTTTCGCGCCGAGGATCTTCACCAGCTCGTACTGCGCCTTGTTGGTNNTCCTGGTACTCGTCGACGAAGAGATGCAGGAACCGATCCTGATAGTACTCGCGCACCGAGTCGGCCTCGCGAAACAGCGTGACCGCGCGCAGCAGCAGGTCATCGAAGTCCAGGGCCGAAGCGGCGTCGAGTTCACGCTCGTACGCCCAGTAGATGCGCGCGATCTGCTCATCCATGGTGTTCGGTGTCACCCGGCCCTGAAAGTCACGCGCATCGAACAACTCGTTCTTGGCCGCGCTGATGGCGTGCGCCGCCCGGTTCGGCGTCAAGCGTTTCTCGTCGATCCCCTCGGCGCGGATGGCGTTGCGCATGGCCGAGAGGCGGTCCGCCTCGTCGTAGATGGTGTACCCCGGGGGAATCCCGATCGCCTCGCCCTCGCGGCGCAACAGCCGCGCGCCCAGGGAGTGGAAGGTGCCGAGCCACATGCCCTTGATGCTGTCCCCGATCAACTGCTCGACGCGAGCACGCATCTCTCGGGCCGCCTTGTTGGTGAACGTCACGGCGCAGATCTCATCCGGGCGCACCCGCCGGGTTGCGATCACGTAGGCGATGCGGTGGGTGAGCACGCGCGTCTTCCCGCTGCCCGCGCCCGCGAAGATGAGCAGCGGCCCGTCCGGAGCCTCGACGGCCTCACGCTGTGGCGGATTCAGCCCCTCGAGCAGGGCCGTCGCCCCGATCGTCGCGCTCAGGCGTGCGCCCCGGTCGCGGGCGCCGGGCGCTCGGCCGATGCGCGATACGCAGCGGGCCGCCGATCGGTGTGCAGGTGGTTGCGCGGGGTGCGACGTCTCGCCTGTTCAACGGAGTCGAGGTCGACGTCGGCGATGAGCAATTCCTCCTGATCCTGGCTCGCCGGGCCGGACACCGGCCAGCCATCGGCGCCGACGATGATGGAGGCGCCGATGAACGTGACCCCGCGCTCGACGCCGACGCGATCCGCGCAGGCCATCACAACGCCGTTCTGCGCCGCGGTGGCCATCGCGACGTAGTCGCCCTGGCAGTAGCCGCGATCGTCCCAGACGGTGCGTTTGAAGGACGCGACCCAATTGGTCGGCACCGCGATGATCTCCGCGCCGGCGAGCGCGAGCGCTCGAGCGGGTTCGGGGAACCAGAGGTCGAAGCAGATGATCATGCCGACGCGCCCGAAGGGGAGGTCGACGATCGGCAATTCGTCGCCCGGCTTGAACCAGGACTGCTCGTCGTAATACAGGTGCAGCTTGCGATACGTTGCCATGCGCCCGGATGCACCGATCAGCACTGCGCTGTTGTGCCTGCAGTCACCGTCGCGCTCATTGATGCCGGCCACGATGTGACACCCGTGCATGGCGCAGACCTCGCGCAACGCCCGGACCGTCGGCCCGTCGTCGGGGTCCTCGGCGGAGCGCTGCGCCTCGGCCTCATCAGCGAAGACGTAGCCGCTCGACGCCAGCTCCGGGAGCACGATCAGGTTGGCTCCCTGGTTGGCGGCTGACGTCGCCCAGAGCACGGCCTGTGAGAGGTTGTGCTCGAACTCGGTGACATGCGGCTCGTACTGGGCGACGGCGATGCGTACCGGGCGGCTCATCCCCTCACGGTAGCGCAGCGGGCGTGACCCCAGGATGGCGCGGGATGCCCTCCGAGACGCCGCAGAGAATCTCGTGCGGCAGGGTGCCGGTCAGCCCGCCCACCTCGTCCGCGCCGATGCGAATGCCGTCACGTTCTCCGATGAACATCGCCGTGTCTCCAGCAGCCACACCGTCCACGTCGGACACGTCCACGCCGACCTGATCCATGCTCACAATCCCGACGATCGGGCACCGCCTGCCGCCAATCCCGAGGTGTCCGCGATTGGAGAGGGCACGGGGCAGTCCCTGCCCGTAGCCGATGGTCGCGGTGGCGATCCGGCGGGCCTTTTCGGCTCGCCAGGTTCGCCCGTAGCCGACACTCTCGCCCTGGGGGACCGTCCGCACCTGGGCGACGCAGCAGAGGACGTTCATCGCCGGTCTCAGCGACGCCGGGCCGGGCACCGGAGGGTAGCCGTAGAACGCGATGCCCGCGCGCACCATGTCGTGGTGCATCGCCGGGTGCGCAAGGATGGCGGCGCTGCCCGACGTGTGCAGGAGCGCGTCCGGCGCGACCCGGCGGAGCGCTTCGACCGCTTCGAGGAAACGGCCGTGCTGGGCGATGGTGAAGCCGGGGTCCTCGCCCGCGTCGGCGAAGTGGGTGAAGATCCCCGCGACCTCGACGCGGCTCCCCGCATCACCCAGCGCGTCCACCAGTGACTCGAGGGTCTCGGGGAGAGCGCCGAGCCGGTGGAGGCCGGTGTCGATCTTGAGGTGCACGCGAGGTCTGCGCCCGGTAGCTGCCGCCGCCACCGCACGGATTCCCTCGGCATCAACGACGCTCACGTCCACGCCCGAGGTGGCGAGGTCGTCAAGAGTCGCGGGCGGGCTCCAACCCACCACCAGGATCCGCGCGTCGAACCCCGCCGCTCGGAGTCCGAGCGCCTCCTGCGGCGTGTACACGCCGAGCCACGCGGCTCCGCCGTCGAGTGCTGCTCGCGCAGCGATCGTGATCCCGTGGCCGTAGCCGTTCGACTTGACCATGGCCATCACCGTCGCCGGCCTGACCAGCGTCGCGATCACCTCCGCATTTCTCGCCAGGGCGGCGACGTCGATCTCCGCCCAGCGGAGTGCGCCGTCCTCGTCCGGTCCGCTCACGCGCCGACCGGTACGGGCTCCGGCGCAGGCACTGCGACTCCGGCCGGCACCACCCGGCGCACCAGGCCGAACGGCGTCTGCTCGTCCGACTGCCCCAGCGGGTTGTCGGCAACCATGGCCAAAACGGACTCGGCGTCGACGCCGACCGACGCGAAGACCTCGGCGGCCATGTCGTTGGCGTCGATGATCGCAACCCCAACCCGGTGCCCGGTGCGCTGGCGCAGATCCGCGGCGATGCGCAGCGCCGCACCCGATGGGTCGACCGGCGACTTGGTCGCCCACTTGTCGTACGGAGGGAGATTCAGCGATGACGGTCCATCGATGGCGTTGACCCCGTGGCCCGCCACACGGTAGAAGACGCCGCGGATGCCGAGCGGCTTGGTGGCGGCGGCCGCGGCAGCCGCGAGAAGGATCCGCGGGATACCCGCCTCGTCGATGGCCAGTTGCATGGTGGTGGGATGAGCGAGCCCGATGCCGGTGGGCTCGTGGCTCACATATCGGGACAGCACGCGTGCGCTCCGCGAGACAGGGATCTCGTCGATCGGGTAGGAACGCCCCTGGCTGATCGCGAGTGCCTTCTCGCTCACCAGCAGGACATCGCCGTCCTCGACGTCGATGCCGTCACCGCGCAGCCGCTCGAGGCTGCCGGAGATCGCCTCGAGCAGATCATCGCCCGGCTTGATGAGCGTCGACCGCAGCGGGAAGCGCGCCCAGATCCGCCCCTTGTCCTCGAGGAAGAGGTGCCGGCCCCAGTTGAGGCGCGCACCGTCGAGGAGCGCGTCGCCGTTGGCCATCCTGCCAGCGGTTGCACGATCCCCCCGGCGAACGAAGCCACCCTGGTAGCTCTCCTTGTCGAGCGCTCGCGTCTTGCCGTCGATGTAGATGCGAAGCCAGACCTCGGCATTGACGGCGCGCCAGAAGAACATCGACTCCTCGACCTCGCCTGCGCACGCCCGCCGGAAGTTCTCAGCGACGGCGGCCGCTTTCCAGTAGGGGCGCGCCCGAAATGACGGTGACCGCATCAGGCTCTGGAATACCGCGCGCTGCCGCCGGTACCAGCGGAACTCCGGCGTGGTGAAGCCGATCTTCTTGCGGCGACCCTCCACCTTGCGCGGGAGCACACCGTGGAGGGCCTGACGGACGATCGCCCTGGTCCACCCGTTGTGGATGATCGCGGTGCGCGGCAGTGTGAGGATGTAGTCCACCAGCTCCTGGTCCAGGAAGGGCAGACGCGCCTCGAGCGAGTGCGCCATCGACGCTCGGTCCTCGTAACGCAGCAGTGGCGGCAGGCTGTAGGTGCGGAAGTCCTGGAGCAGACGGCGCTTGAGGTCGTCGGCGACGCGGTCGTCGTCGGGCGGCTTGCGCCCGCGCGTGAACGACGGCGACAGCATGCCGGCGACGTCGACGCGCTGACCGCGCTCGCGGAGCCGGCGGCGCACCAGCGGACTGACGATGTCGCGCAGGAGCCACGCCTCACGAGCGAACTCGGCATAGCGGCGCTCACGCAGAAGCTGACGGAGCAGAACGTATGGATAGTGGTCGTACCCGGCCAGCAACTCATCGCCCGCCTGACCGTCAAGCGTGACCGTCACCTGGCGTCTGGCCAGTCGCATCACCATCCACATGGCGAACGGGGCCGACGACACCATCGGCTCCTCCATGTGCCAGACCCACGCCTCGAGCTCGCGGATGAAGTCCTGGTCGGTGGGCTGCACCGTGCTGTTGTCCGCGCCGGTCACCTTGAGCACGCTGTCGATGTAGGCGCTCTCGTCGATTCGATCGCCGGGGAACACCGCTGAGAACGTCTTGAGGCGGTCACCAAGCGACTCGGTGTCGCGAACGTGATCGTGGAGCTGCCGTGCCATCACCGTGCAGATCGAGGAGGAGTCGAGACCGCCGCTCAGACAGATGCCGACCGGAACATCCGCGACGAGGCGGCGCTGGACTGCGCGCTCGAACACAGCGCGAAACGCCTCCGGGCTTGGGTCGCCATCCTCGGTGAGCCGCGGGGTCCAGTAGACGCTCTCCGAGATGGCGCTGCCCTCGACGACCGCGAATGCGGCGGCGGGTACCTGGCGGATGCCGCGGAAGAAGGTTCCGTCGTTGTGGTCGAAGAGACCAAAACGAAGGTATTCGTACATCTGCTGCTCGTCGACCTCGCGCGGGAAGGTCTCGTCCTGCAGGATCGCCTTGATCTCGGACGCGAAAACGACACGACCGCGGTGGCGCGCATAGAACAGAGGCTTGATCCCGAAGTGGTCGCGCGCCAGCACGAGCTTCGCAGCCGGGGCGCGTTCGTCGAGGATGGCGAGGCCCCACATGCCGTTGAAACGGCGGAAGCAGTCCGTCCCCCACTGCGCGTAGGCGTGGAGCACCACCTCGGTGTCGCAGGTGGTGTGGAAGGTGTGCCCCAGCGTCTCCAACTCCGCGCGAAGCTCGCGAAAGTTGTAGACCTCACCGTTGTAGACGATCTGGAGACGTCCGCCGTCCATCGACATCGGCTGGCTGCCGTGCTCGAGGTCGATGATGCTGAGCCGGCGAAACCCGAGCGACGCCGTGGCATCCTCGAAATAGCCGTCATCGTCCGGACCTCGATGCCGGATCGACTCGGTCATCGCCTCCAGCAGCGCCCTGTCGGGGGGACCCCAGAAGCCCGCTATCCCGCACACGTCAGCGGATCGCCGGCGTCAGTGGTGGTCGGTGCATGACCCTGGCAACGGTACGACACCGCTGAAGGTCACGGACATGCCGCCACTGGAGGGTCAGCTTGCCTGCCCGACCCTAGAAGTCCATGTCGTCGTCGTCCATGCCCATGCCACCGCCGCCGTGGGAGTGACCGCCGCCCGCTGCGGCTTCGTCTCGCTCCGGCGCATCGGCGATCAGCGCATCGGTGCTGAGCACGATGGTGGCAATCGACGTTGCATGCACCAACGCTGAGATGACGACCTTGGTCGGGTCGATGACCCCGCGTTCGATGAGGTTGCCGTAGGTCTCGGTCACGGCATCGAAGCCGTGGTCACCCTTGGCCTCCGCGACCTCGTTCACGACGACCTGTCCTTCGAGCCCGGCGTTCTGGGCGATGATGCGCAGCGGCTCGCGGAGCGCCCGAGCGACGATGTCCGCCCCGATCCGCGCCGAGCCCTCGAGCTTGAGCGCCTGGACGTCAGGGATGGCGCGAAGCAGTGCGACTCCCCCGCCGACGACCACGCCTTCCTCGATCGCCGCACGGGTGGCGGCGAGCGCATCCTCGACCCGGGACTTGCGCTCCTTCATCTCGACTTCTGTGGCCGCGCCAACCTTGACCACCGCCACCCCGCCGGTCAACCGCGCCAGCCGTTCCTGCAGCTTTTCGCGGTCCCACTCGGAGGTCGTCTCCTCGATCTGCTGGCGGATCTCGGCGACGCGCCCCTCGATGGCGGCTTTGGTGCCACCACCGCGCACGATCGTGGTGTCGTCCTTGGTGACCGTGACCCGCCCGGCAACGCCCAGTTGATCGTCACGCACCGCGTCGAGGCGGAGACCGGTCTTCTCGCTGATGACGGTCGCTCCGGTGAGCACCGCGAGGTCCTGGAGCATGGCTTCGCGCCGCTCGCCGAACGCGGGAGCCTTGACCGCNNCGCATCACCAGCTCGAGGCTGGGCAGGAGATCGCTGACCGATGAGATCTTGGCATCTGTGACCAGAACTCGAGCGTCGGACAGGACCGACTCCATGTTCTGCAGGTCGGTGACCAGGTGCGCCGAGATGTACCCACGGTCGAACTGCATGCCCTCGACCACCTCCACCTCGGTCTCGATGCCGGTGCCGTCCTCGACCGACACGACGCCCTCTTTGCCCACCTTGTCGAAGGCGTCCGAGATCATCGCGCCGATGACGGCGTCGCCAGAGCTGATCGTGGCCACACGAAGGATGTCGTCGCCGCCCTTGACGGGATGCGATCGCGCGCGGATCGCGGACACCGCGGCGTCGCACGCGGCCATCATGCCGCGACGCAGCTCGTCGGGTGGCGCGCCCGCGGCGAGGTTGCGCAACCCCTCATCGAGCATCGCCCGAGCCAGAACCGTTGCCGTGGTGGTGCCGTCGCCGGCGATGTCATTGGTCTTGATCGCCACTTCCTTGAGCAGCTGCGCGCCCATGTTCTCGAAGTGATCCTCGAGTTCGAGCTCGCGCGCGATCGTCACCCCGTCACTGCTGATGAGGGGCGGGCCGAACTTCTTGTCCAGCACCACCGTGCGACCGCGTGGTCCGAGTGTCACCGCGACGGTGTCGGCGACGACCGCCGCGCCGCGTGCGAGCGCCGCGCGTGCGGGCGCCTCGAAGCGAAGCTGCTTTGCTGGCATTCCTGCCTAGCTCTTCTTGCCGTTCTTCTCGACGACGGCGAGGATGTCCTTCTCGCCGAGGATCAGATACTCGACGTCGTCGATCTTGACCTCGCTGCCCGCGTACTTCGCGTACATCACACGGTCGCCAACCTTGACGTCGAGTGGGACACGAACTCCGGTCTGCTCGTTGTAACGGCCGTTGCCGGCTGCCTCGATGATGCCTTCCTGGGGCTTCTCCTTGGCGGTGTCGGGCAGCAGGATTCCGCTCTTGGTCATCTCATCACGCTCGACCGGTTTGACGACGACACGATCGGCGAGGGGGCGCAGCTTGAGGGACATGGGACCTCCTGGGTTCTTAGCACTCTTGGTGGGTGACTGCTAACACTCTACCTAACCGAGTGCCAGCCATGCAAGCGCGGGCCCCGAAATCGGGGGGTTGTCACACCGCTGCGGCAGGTGCCGACGGGGGGCCGGAGATCCGCCGCGGCCCCGGGCGCAGGAAGAGGGTGAGCCCCACGGCGAGGAATGCCGCCCAGAGGACCGCCTGAAGCACCGTGGGCGCCGCGCTGTAGCCGACGAGCCCATGGAGCAGATCCCCGATGCCGGCGTCGTCGGGGAGGGTCCCACGCACGTTCCAGAGGGTCATCGACCCACCCGGGAGCACCTTGAGCGACTGCAGATTCTGCACGGCGTCCGCGAGGAGCCCGGCTGCGACGACCATGAGCAGGCTGCCGACGATCGCGAAGAAGCGTCCGAGGTTGATGCGCATGCCGACGCGATACATCGCAAAGCTCGCTGAGAGGGCGATCGCGAGACCGAGGACGGCCCCGATCACGAGCTGGAACGGCGAGCTCTGGTAGGCGATGGCGAGCAGGAAGATCACGGTTTCGATCGCCTCGCGTCCCACGGTCACGAAGGCGATGAGGCCCAGGGCGATGCCGGAGCCGCCACTCACCACCCCTGAGACCTTGGCGCGCAGCTCCTTTCCCATGTTGCGACCGTGACGCCGCATCCAGAACGTCATGTAGGTGAGGACGGCGACTGCGACCGCGAAGACACCGGTCTCGAACCATCGCTGCGGGGTCGAGTCGATGAAGGCGTCCTGGCTGACGATCCAGAGGACGATCCCGACCGCCGTCGCCAGCACGACGGCCGCTGCAGCGCCGAGAAACACATATCTGAAGAGATCGCGGCGTCCTGCTGAGGCGAGATANNGTCAGCAGGATCGAGCAGATCAGGGTGCCTTCGATTCCCTCCCTGGCAAAGATCAGCAGGCTCCCGACCACGGACTCGGCCCCTTTGGACAATTGGATGGCGCCTTCGGGGCGCGTTAGCTTAGCCTAACCTAACGGCCGACGGGGGCCTCCACCCAGATTGTCTTGGCGGTCGCCGGGTCGACGGTCGTCTGCGCGTCGGCAGTCGTGAGATTCCACCCGATCGAGGTGCGGGACACGATGCCGACCTCGATCCCGGGGACGATCCCACGCTCATCGAGGAGGTGGAGCAGATGCGGTGCCTCGTGCTCGGCGACCTCGGAGATCCGGGCAACCCGTGCTCGGTCGCCATCCTCGAGCTCGACGAGCCGGATCAGCCGCCGGCCCTCGGGGGGCGTGCGTCCCGGGATGACGTTGCCGTGCGGACAGGTGGTGGGCCTTCCGAGCGACTCGTCGATCCGCTCGAGGACCGTTGCCGACATCCCATGGGTCAGCGACTGTGCCTCGAGATCGGCGGTCGCCCAGTCGAAGCCGAGGACGTCGGTGAGCCACCGCTCGACGATGCGATGGCGGCGCACGATCATCGCCGCCGCGGCAACCCCGTTGTCGGTGAGCTCGACCGACCGGTCGCCGGCGATCCGGATCAGCCCGTCGCGCGCCAGCCGCTGGAGTGAGACGGTCACCGTTGGCGCGCTGACACCGAGCCACTCGGCGAGACGGCCGGGGCGCGGTACCTCACCCTCGTGCTCGATGTAGTAGATCGCCTCCAGATACCGCTCGGTGGCCTCCGAGCGCTGGAGGATCGGGTCGCCCGGCTCGGTCATGCGGATGGAATCTACGCGCACTCCGCCAGCGAGGGGTCCACGTCGAAGCCCGGNNCCGACCGCGTCGCGCAACGCCCGGTTGGCCGCGACGCCACCGACCACGGCGACCGTGCTCGCCCCGGTGCGCTCCGCCGCGGCCGCCAGGCCGGCCACCAGCTGATCGACCGCGGCCACCTGGAAGCTCGCCGCGAGGTCGGCGACGACCTGGGGGTCGCGGGGGACACCTCCGGCGGTGAGGGCTCCGGAACCGAGGTCACGCACCATGTAGCGAACGGCGGTCTTCAGGCCACTGAACGAGAACGCGCCCTCGAGGCGGGTACGGGGCATCGGGAACCGGGTGGGATCACCCGACGAAGCGATCCGCTGGATCGCCGGACCGCCCGGGTACTCCAGGCCGAGGAGGCGGGCGACCTTGTCGAAGGCTTCGCCTGCGGCGTCGTCCCTGGTGGCCGCCAACCGTTCGGCGACGCCGTGCTCGCGGAGCACGACGCACTCGGTGTGTCCACCGCTGACCAGCAGGGCCAGGTACGGCGGCTCCAGGTCGGGGTCGGCGAGCCATGCGCTGTACACGTGCCCGGCGAGGTGCGAGACGCCGACGATCGGAAGCCCGCGGGCCAGCGCGGCGCCGGTGGCGTACATGGTGCCGACGATCAGGCATCCGGCGAGCCCGGGACCTCGGGTCACGGCGATGGCGTCGATGGCGTCCCAGCCGCCGGGGATAGGCGCAAGCGCGGCCTCGACGACGGCGGCGAGCCCCTCGAGGTGGGCGCGCGCGGCCAGCTCGGGGACGACACCGCCGTGGACCGCGTGCAGGGCAATCTGCGACGACACCACCGACGAACGCACGTCACGGCCGTCGGAAAGCACCGCCGCTGCGGTCTCGTCGCAGGAGGTTTCGATGGCCAGGAGGTTCAGGCGGACGGGTACTCCATCGAGGGACCGCCCCCGACCCCGGCCACGTCGAGGCCGTTGAGGATCGCGACGAAACCCCGCTTGAATCCCGGGGCGTGGATGCTGTCGCTCCACATGATCACCGCGTCCTCGCCGTTGTCGGTGTAATAGCCGCGGCGGCGCCCAATCGCCTTGAACCCGAACCGTTCATAGAGGCGGATTGCATGGTCGTTGGTGTCGCGCACCTCCAGCGTGATCCAGCGCGCGCCGAGCGCGTAGGCGCGTTGCACGAGGGCGGCGAAGAGCACGGTGCCGTATCCCTTCGAATGATCACCGGCGCGGACGCCGATGGTGGTGACGTGCGCCTCCAGCGCGACACGCCACAGGCCTGCGTATCCGACGATGCCGCCGTCCTGCCGGAGCACGACGTACGACGCCTGCCGGTTCTGCGACAGCTCGCTCGCGTACGCATTCTTCGGCCACGGCGACGCGAAGACCTGGCGCTCGATTGCCTGCACGGCAGCGATGTCCTCGTAGCGCATGGGCTCAACGGAGAGACGAGGGACGACCTGCATGAAACCCTGAAATCAATGGCGGAGTTTGCATCTGCATCATAACCGCGCCATGCGGAGCCGGCGGGCGCGCGCGTGACAGATGTCATGTGACGTTCCTGACGGGCCTCACTATCGACCGACGCCGGCACGCCTCAGGCTGGGACATGACACATCACATGACCGATCCGAGCCCCCGCGACTCGCGGTCGAGCGGCCCGAGCCTGCTCGTGACGTGCTCCACGCTGCGTCGAGCGGCGCGACCATCGCGACGATCGCCACGTCGATGTTCCTGTCGCAGGGAACGGTGCGAAACTACCTCTCGTCGGCGATACAGAAGACGGGAGCGCGCAATCGCCTCGAGGCTGTGCGCACGGCTGAACGCCACGTCTGGCTCTAGCAGCAAGCCGAGACGCGGGCGTCAGTCGACGTAGAGCGCGGTCAGGCCCTCGCGATCCAGGGGTGGGCGTGAGAGCGCGAGCGCGACCGCGGCCGCGAGGGCACGAACCGGGTCAAGGACAACGAGCCCCTCGATCGCAAGTGGCTCGGTGCTCGAAACCTGGGCGTCACCGCCGTCGAAGTCTGCGGCCATGACCCGGCGCGGGTTCGCCGCATCCCCACGTCTCGCCACATAGAGCGCGCCGCGGCCCGCGTCCGCGACCACCCACGAATCGACGTCGCCACCCGGAGCGGGCGAGCACGCCACGACCTCGAGCGCCCCGAGGCCGTAGAGCGGCAGGTCACGCGCCTGGGCGATCCCCAGTGCGCCCGCCATGCCCGCCCGGACACCGGTGTACGTGCCGGGTCCGGTGACGACCACCACAGCGTGGCTCAGGAGCGGGAGCATCGGAGAGATTGCGCGCGGCATCATCGTCCCGACCGACTCGCCGCGCATCGCCACACCTTGGATCTGCGTGCCGTCAGGCGATGCGACCGCAACCACCACGCGGGAGCGCGACGAGGTGTCGATGGCGAGGACGCTCACTCCCGAGAACCCTCGCCCCACGCCAGGACCAGGCGCGCGGGTGCGTTCGACGCCGGCGTGATCACCCGCGAGCCGTCATCGTCGACGTCGATGCTGATGCTCGCCGGAGCGTCCTGCTCTCGCGAGGCGTGCTCCCCCCACTCGACGACCACGACCCCGCCGGAGTCGAGCATCTCGTCGATATCGAGCAGGCGGATGTCAGCGCTGGGGCCGAGGCGGTACAGGTCGAGGTGGTGCAGGACCTTCGAACCGGCGCGGTAGACGTGGTGGAGAACGAAGGTTGGCGATCGCACCTGGGCGGGGTCGATGCCCATGCCGGTCGCGATGCCGCGAACCAGCACGGTCTTGCCCGCGCCCAGCTGGCCGCTCAGCAGGATGAGGTCGCCCGGTTCGACGCGAGTGCCGATGCGTTCGCCCAGGGCAAGCGTCTCCGCTTCGGTCGAGCATCGCGCGGCCATGCCGATGTCCCTCATGCGAAATGCCGCGAGCTCGTCTGAGGGCGCGGCATCAGTGCGCCACCCTCCGCGTCGAGAACGACGACGCCGGCTCCGTCAGTGAGGCACCCGACGACGGTGAGCGGCGCCAGGCCCTCAGGCCAGGATTCGAGCAGAGGACCCAGCGCGGACCGGGGCAGGCTCGCCACCAGCTCGAAGTCCTCGCCGCCGCCCACGGCGAGGTCGGGCCACGCGGCCCCGAAGTCCGATACCAGCGCCGGCTCGACCGGAAGTCTGTCGAGCCAGATCTCCGCACCGCAACCGGACATGTCGGTGATCCGCTCCAGCTCGATGAGCAGGCCGTCGCTGATATCCCCGCCGCAGCGCACCCCGGACGCGACCAGCTCAAGTCCCTCGGCGATGCGGGCGACCGGCGACAGCTGAGCGTCGACCCAGGCTCGTTCCAGCTCGGACAGCTCGTCGCGACCGTCGAGGAGCAACCGGAGTCCCGCGGCTGCCCGACCCAGGGTCCCGGTGACCACCACCACGTGGCCCGGCCGTCCGCCATCACGGCGCAGCACTTCGCCGGCCGATAGCGTCCCGCCGACCGAGACGTCGATGATCAGCGGGCCGTCGATCGCGCTGAGGTCGCCGCCGGCGACCGCACATCCTGCGGTCATCGCAGCGGCGCAGAGCCCGCGCTGGATCTCGAGGACGTCCTCGAAGCACGTGCTCACCGACGCGCACAGGGTGGTCGCGCACCACACCGGGGTGGCGCCCATCCCCGCGAGGTCGGAGAGCGCGACCGCGAGGGCGCGGGCTCCAAGCCGGCGAGGTGTGATCCAGGATCGCCGGAAATCAACGCCCTCGACCAGCGCGTCCTGGCTGACCGCGAGGTCGCGTCCCGGCTCGGGCGACCAGACTGCCGCGTCGTCGCCGGGGCCGATGACGAGGGCCGGCGACGACGCCCGCGCGATCTCACCGAGCGCTCTCAGGAGCGCCTGCTCGCCGATGTCCGCCAGCGTCGCGCCCCCCTCGTCGAAGGCTCGCTCGTCCGTCCGATATGTATCCAATGTCACACGTCCGCAATATACGTGGGCCGCCCCCGGGGTACTGTGGCGCCGCACGTCCGGCTTGCACTCCGACCATCGGGGTGGGTATGGTGCCTCGGGGACGTACCGACCGATGCCTGTTCGGGCACCAGCGGCAGACGACACGGAGGATGCCTATTTTGACGTGGAGCCGGAAGGTGGCCCTGACCGTGGCAGGCGTCATCACCCTTCTGGCCACCGGCATCGGAACCATCCCGACCACCCAGGCAAACGGTACGCAGGCGCCGAGCTCTGCGATCGCAGCGCTGCAGCAGCGGCGCGCGCAACTCATCGCAGAGCTCGCCGCGATGCAACCCAGCCTGAGTGCAGCGGGTGGATCCGTCAGTTCGGCGGAATCGACGTTCAACGCCGAGCAGACCAAGGTGTTGAACCAGCGCAAGCAGCTTGCGAAGCTGAACGCGACCCTGCTGTCCCTGAGCAGCCAGTTGAACGGCAACAACGCGACCGCGGAACAGGACAAGGCACAGCTGGCCGCGATCACGCGCGCGACCTACATGACCAGTGGCCACGACCAGGTGCTCGCGGCCGTGCTCAGCGCCGGATCCTTCAATCAGGCGATCGACGAGTTGAAGGCGGCGAACCAGGTGTCACAACAGGTGCTCAACCTGGTGGAGCGCCTCGCGGCCTCCAACCGGGCGATCACCGCGGAGCAGACATCGATCCGTGCCGATGCGGCTTCGGCGATACAGCTCGAAGCACAGCTCGCTGCGCAGAGTGACCGGTTCCTCACCCTGCTCGAAGACCGCAACACCATCTTCGCGGGACTCAACGGACCGGCGCGCGGTATCGCGGCGCAGATCGCCGGCATCGACAACCAGATCGCGTTTCTCGAGGCGGGACCGCACGTCGGATCGGGCTCGTGCGGCAACCATTTCGCGTACGGGTTCTGCACGTACTACGTCGCGACACGGCGCTGCGTCCCATGGCTCGGCAATGCCAGGAGCTGGTACATCGCGGCCGCGCAGATGGGTTACAAGGAAGGTAGGCAGCCGATCGCGGGCGCGATCGTCGTGTTCTGGCCGGGAGTCAGCGGTGTGAGCTCCGAGGGGCACGTCGCGTACGTCGAAGCGGTGGGTCCCGCCGCAGGCATCCCCGCGGGGTCCTTCAAGCTGTCGGAGATGAACTTTGCCGGCTGGAACCGGGTCGACTATCGCGTGATCAGCGACGCGAGCAGTGACATCGAGGGCTTCATCTACGGGCAGTAGCCGCCTCAAGCGCCTGCCGGAGGAGCTCCTGAGCCGCGGGAAGGGTGTCGATCACATCTGAGGCGAGCGCTCCGGCGCGTCCCCGGCGAGCCTGGACCATCAGACCCGCCTGCGCGTGGATGGTCACGCCGGCCACCGCGGCGTCTCGTGGTGTGAGTCCCTGACCGAGCATCGAGCCGATCAGACCGGCGAGCACGTCGCCGGTCCCTCCGGTGGCGAGTGCGACGACGCGGTGCTGATCGATGTGCGTGGGGTGACCGGCTGCCGACACCACCGTTTCGGCGCCTTTGAGGACAACCACGACGCCGTGCTCCTGCGCGTAGCGTTCGGCGATGCCGATGCGGTCCGCCTGCACCGCCTCGGTGCCCATACCGGCGAGGCGACCCATCTCCGCCGGATGGGGGGTCACCACGATGGTCTGGCCGGACAACTTCCAGTCGAATCCCGACGTCGCAGCGATATTCAGCGCGTCGGCGTCGACGACTGCCGGGCACGGCAACCCCTCGAGGATCTCCAAGAGTGCCGTCGCCGTATCCGGTGAGCGACCGAGCCCGGGGCCGATGACCAGGGCGTCGGCGCCCTGGAGCCGCTCGCGAACCGTGGAAACCGCGCTCGGGTGGAGCGTCCCCGTCCCGTCATCGGGGAGCGGCGTGGGCATCACCTCGAGGCACCCGGCCGCGACGATCGGGTGGATCGCCTCGGGAATGCAGAGCTCGACGAGCCCGGCTCCACCACGCGCCGCGCCCATCGCGGCCAGTCGGGGTGCCCCGGTGAAGCCCTTCGAACCGGCGATCACCACGACCCGGCCGAAGGTGCCCTTGTGCCCGTCCTCGGGGCGATCGGCAAGCAGCAGGTCGTCGGGAGGAACCGGCAGCTCGCGCCGGCGCCCCCCGGCGCGGCTGACCGCAACCGCGATGGCGAGTCCTCCGTCGTGAGTCAGCGAGAGGGCGATCGGTGTCTCCTCGCCGCGGATGTGCACGCGAGGCGGTCCCCCGCGACGCCGGACGACCTCGATGTCGCGGTACGCGGGCATCGCCTCTCCCGCCGAGGAGCACAGTTTGCGCACCGCCTCCTTGGCGGCCCACCTGCTGGCCCACCGCTCCGGCTTGCGGGCGCTGTAACGCTGCTCACCGGCGGTGTAGATCCGCTGCGCGAACCGCGGGTTGCGCTCCAGGGCGCGTGCGATGCGATCCACGACGGTCACATCGACCCCGACAACCATCGTCATCCGACGACTATTCCACAGTCACCGATTTCGCGAGGTTGCGCGGCTGGTCGACGTCGCATCCGCGCTGGACGGCGACGTGGTACGCGAAGAGCTGCAGCGGGATCACGTTGACCAGCGGCGAGAGCACCTCCGAGCACGCCGGCACCGGGACGATGCTGGCAAACCCGGCGTCGAACGGATCCTCGCCCTCGGTGACGAGCGCGATCACCGGCGCGTCGCGCGAATGCACCTCCTGCACGTTGCTGACCATCTTGGGGAGCGTCGCGGAGCGGGTGGCGATGGCGACCACCGGGACTTCGGGCTCGAGCAACGCGATCGGACCGTGCTTCAGCTCCCCCGCGGCATATCCCTCCGCGTGCACGTACGAGATCTCCTTGAGCTTGAGCGCGCCCTCCATCGCGATCGGGAAGTTGATACCCCTGCCGATGTAGAGCGCGCTTTGGGCATGCGCGAAACGCTGACCGAGGTCGACCAGCATCGGCTCCAGCTCGAGCGTCCGCGCGAGCAGCTCGGGCATCGCCTGCAACTCCGCGACGAGACGCTGATGCTCGCTGACCTCGAGGGTACCGCGTGCTTCNNGCGACGGAAATCTCCGGTCCGGCCTGCATGTACAGCGCGCCGTCAGCCTCGAGCGAAAGTGCACTCCCGACCACGTTGGTGATCGCGATCACCTGCGCACCGGCCTGATGTGCCTGACGCACCGCGGCGAGCGTGTCCGCGGTTTCGCCCGACTGCGAAACCGCGACGACCAGTGAATGCTCGTCGACCAGTGCTTCGCCGTATCGGAACTCACTCGCGGCCTCGACCTTGCAGCGGATCTTGGCGAGATGCTCGATCGCGTATCCCGCGACCATCGCCGCATACCATGCCGATCCACACGCCACCAGCACGACCTCGTGCACGTCGGCGAGCCGGTCGGCACCGATACCGAGCTCGGGCAGCACCACCATCCCCAGGTCGTCGATGCGACCGCGAAGCGCGTGGCGGACCGCCTCGGGCTGCTCGTGAATCTCCTTGAGCAGGAAGTGAGGAAAGCCGTTCTTCTGCGCCTGCTCGGCCTCCCAGTCGACGGTGACGATGCGCGCCTCGACGGCGGTACCGTCGAGCTGCTGCACCGAGATCCCGGCGGGTGTCGCGGTGACGATCTCGCCTTCACCAAGCAGCGCAATCCGCTTCGTGTAGGGGATCAACGCGGTGATGTCGCTGCTCACGAACACCTCTCCGCGCCCGAGTCCGACCACCAGTGGCGCATTCATGCGCGCGCCCACCACGCGATCGGGCTGGTCTGCGGAGATCACGACCAGCGCGCACGCGCCCTGCATGCGATTCAGCGCGCTGCGAACGGCGCTTGCGAGGTCACCCTGGAAGGCGTCCTCGATGAGGTGGGGCACGACCTCGGTGTCTGTCTCGCTCAGGAACTCGTGCCCGCGTGACATCAACTCCGCGCGCAGCTCGCGGTAGTTCTCGACGATGCCGTTGTGAATGACGTGGATGCGCCCCGTGCAGTCCTGGTGCGGATGCGCGTTCTCGAGCGAGGGACGCCCGTGGGTTGCCCAGCGCGTATGTCCGATGCCGACGGTACCGGCCGGCGTGCCCTCGTCCTCGACCTGGCGGGCAAGGTCAACGACCTTGTTGGTGTTCTTGACCGTCGCGACGTCGCCGGCTGGATCGATGATCGCGATCCCGGCCGAGTCGTAGCCCCGATACTCGAGACGGCGAAGGCTGTCGAGCAGGATCGGTGCCGCGGGCCGGGGGCCGGTATAGCCGATGATGCCGCACATAGGACCTCTCTAGAACGGTCGCCGGGGGAACGGGTTACGTGGGTAACGGACTCGGGGTAGGGGTCGGCGTCGGCGTCGGCGGAGGCGTGGGGACCG
>PNBE01000143.1:0-5697 GCA_003135895.1 Candidatus Dormiibacterota bacterium | reverse complement strand
ATCCCGGGATCCGGTCGCGACCACCGTGATGGGGCTCACGATGATCCCCGTCAGATAATGACCGGGCGAGGGGCTCCCCTCGGTACGCGGCCACACAGCCTCGATTTTCGTGGTGACGTCCGCGGTGATGGCGATGCTCACGGTCACGGTGCCGCCGTTCACGTTGTTCAGCCGGATTCCCTTCGAATCGTAGACGAGGACCGCAACCTGCGCCTGGAAGTTGGCCTTCTGCGTGCTCAAGTTGACGGTCACGCGCGCCACGACTCCGGCAAGCTCGTGCTGGGGACCGTCCACCACAACCGTCGACGGCGTCGCCTCCTGCGCGCCGCTCCGGTAGCCCACCGGCGGCGGACTGGTGATCTGGATCGTGACCGGAACGGACTTGGAGGTGAGCANNCCAGGGTGTTCTGACTGCCGCCGACGCGCAACAGGACGTTGCTCACCGGGTGCACGAGCACGTAGCCGGCCGGGATGTTCGCCGGGCTCTGCGGGACCGCCAGCGAGAGCATCTTCGTCTCCGGGGGATTGCCCGCGTAGACAACGCCGACCCAGGTGACGAACGCGATCAGGCAGCACCCCACCTTGAGCTTCCAGTTCCGCCGGATGAAGCCCGGGACTTTCACGGGTGCGAGCGACGCCCCAATGTTCGCAACGGACGGACTCTCGCGAGCGGTCGGAGCATCGCGGCCCGTCCGGATCCGCCCTCCTTGGCAAGCAGGTCGACCAGCATCTCCTTGAGCGTGGGCTGATCCAGGCCCCGGTAGATCTTGCCGTCGTGGGCGAGGCTGATGAGGCCCGTCTCCTCACTGACGATGAGCACCACGGCGTCGCTCTGCATGGTGAGGCCGAGCGCCGCACGGTGCCGCGTGCCCATCCGGCCGAAGCCGGGGAGGGTCTCGGCGAGGGGCAGCACGCACCCCGCCGCGATGATCCGGCTCTCCCGGATGATCACCGCGCCGTCATGGAGTGGTGAGCCCGGGATGAAGATGGTGGCAAGCATCTCGGCGGTGACGTCGCCATTGACGTGGACGCCCGTGGCCGCGAGGTTCTCGAGCCCGGTCTCGCGTTCGAAGACGATGAGCGCGCCGACCTTGCGCTCCGAAAGTGAGCCGGCCGCGCGCAGCACCTCGTCGACGGTGCGGGCGTAGGCCAGCTCCGGGTGCCGCCCCAGCACGGCCCGAACCGTTCCGAGCCGGCCCACCTGGTCGAGAGCGCGACGCAGCTCCGGCTGAAACAGAACGATTGCCGCGATCACGATTGCCTGGGTCCCGTTGTTGAAGATGAACTCGAGCAGGCGGAGATGGAGGAGCTGGGCGGCCCAGCCGACCGCGAAGATGACCGCGAGACCGAGCAGCAGTTGCACGGCCTGCGTGCCCCTGATGAGCTTCAGGAGTTGATAGAGCAGGAAGGCGACCACGATCACGTCGAGCCCGTCGCGCCAGCTNNATCGTCCGCGTAGATCAGGGCAAGGAGCGCCTGCTGCACCCACATGCGGTTCTCCGCCTGGTCGAACACGACCGAGTGCAGCCCGTCGATGACCGCGTCGGTGATCTCCTCACCGCGGTGCGCGGGGAGGCAGTGCATCACCCGGACCCCGGGCGGGGCGAGCGCGACCAGGCTGTCATTCACCTGGAGAAACGCGAAGTCCTCGCGGCGGCGCTGCTGTTCGGTTTCCTGCCCCATGCTGGTCCAAACGTCGGTGTAGATGATTTCGGCATCGCGCAGCGCCGGGGCCGCCTCGTGGGTGATCTCGAAACCCGTCGCCGGGGCGCGGAGGCGGGCTGCCTGTTCCACGACCCGCGAAGACGGCTCGTAGCCCTGCGGGCAGATCACCCGCAGGTGGATCCCGAGCAGCGCCGCAGCGTAGATCCACGAGGTGCAGACGTTGTTCCCGTCCCCGATGTACGCGACCGTCGCACCGGCCAGCCGCCCGGTGACCGCTCGGACGGTCATGCAATCGGCAAGCACCTGACACGGGTGCTCCGAATCGGTCAGCGCGTTGATCACCGGGGAGGTCGCCGCCCCGGCGATGGTGACCAGGTCTCGGTGCGAGACCAGGCGGGCGACGATCCCGTCGGCGTAGCGGTCGAGGATCCGGCTGATGTCCGCCGCCGACTCACGCTCGCCGAGCTGCACCTCGGGATTGAAGAGCGCGATCGGGTGACCGCCGAGCCGGTTGATGGCCACCTCGAAGGACACCCGGGTGCGGTTGCTCGGCCGCTGAAAAATGAGCGCGAGCGATCGGCCCGCGAGCGGGCGGCCGAGATCCCGGCCCGACTTGGCCGCGTCGGCAAGGTCGAGGACCGCGATGATCTCGTCGGCGGTGAGGTCCGCGATGCTCAGGAGATCGCGGCCGGCGAGAGATGGACTCATCCGGCTCATATGGTTGCACCGAGACCCCGATCGCGCGTCGCGTGCGCAAACCCGCGCGCGAAGCGTCACACGCTTTACCGTGGGCGGGTGGACATCGCGGTGGTCGTGAACGGCGGCATGGCCGAGACCCTGCAGTCGACACCGCTCCTGCGTACCCTTCGCGCGGGCTACCCCACGGCACGGATCGCACTCGTCTGCCCGTCCACGGCGGTCGACCTCGCCGACGGCATTCCGCCGGTGGACAAGGTCATTCCCCTGGCCGGGCTGCGGGGCCGGCGCACCGGGGGCCTCCGCCTCTGGGCGACGCTGCGCAGCCTGCGCCTCGATGCCGTGTTCCTCTGCACGTCGGGCGCCGCACCCGCCACGGCGGCGTACTTCGCGGGCATCCCGCAGCGCAGCGGGGTCGGCGGTGGCATCGGGCTGCTCCTCACCGGCCGCGTGAAGCCGCGGCGGGCCGAGAACCAGGCCGAAACCTGGCTGCGCCTCGCCGAGGTTGCCGGCGTCCATCAGCAGCTCCACAGCCCGGTCTTCGAGCCAGGGCCGGAAGCTCGGCGGCGAGCCGAGCAGGTCCTGCACGGCACCGGGCTCGGCGATGGGCGCCTCCTGGTCGCCATCGCGCCGGGTGCGGGGTACGCCGAGGCCAAGGCGGCACCGGCCGCGACCACCGTCTGGGACCCCGAGCGCTGGGCACACCTTGCCAACCAGCTGGCCCAGCGCCATGGTGCCGGCATCCTTCTGGTCGGCTCCGCGCACGACAGGTACGTCGCCGAGCACATGAAGATGGACCTGAGGGCGGCCGCGACCGACCTGGTCGGCGAAATCGACCTGGCGACCCTCGCGGGGGTGATCGCCCGCTGCGACCTCCTGGTGGGGAGCGACACCCCGCTGCTCCAGCTCGCCGCGGCGATGGGAACGCCCACGGTGGGATTGTTCGGACCGACCGATGGAGCCCGCGGTGGCGCCTACGGGCCCGCCCACCGGGTGGTCCAGGCGCTGGCACCTCCCCGCTACGAGGATGGCGTCGTGAATCAGGCGAGCATGGACCAGATCCGGGTGGAGGACGTGCTCGCCGGGATCGAGGCGACGCTCTGAGGATTCGATCCGAGCCCTCGCGTCAGCGGATGTACATGAGGGCGCGCTTGAGCACATCGAGGTTGTCGAGGGCGTAGCCGGTGCCGCGCACCGCGCAGAGCTCGG
This sequence comes from Candidatus Dormiibacterota bacterium, assembly GCA_003135895.1. GTDB lineage: Bacteria > Chloroflexota > Dormibacteria > Aeolococcales > Aeolococcaceae > Palsa-851. The sequence goes on along the minus strand of PNBE01000143.1, from coordinate 2,127 downwards.
GCTGGCTGTCGCGATGGACCTCGATGCCGGCGGCCGCGGCGATCGCGGCGTCGAGCCCTTCGAGGCGCGCGCCGCCCCCGCAGAGCAGGATGCCCTCGCGCTCGATATCGCCCATCAGCCGCCCCGGGGTGTCGGCGAGCACCGCGTCGAGCGCTCCCAGGATCGGTCGCACGTGCGCTTCGAGGCAGCGGGTCAGCTCGGTCGAGGTGACCGTCAGGCGCTCCTCCCCCGTCTCACTCACGCCCATGACCTCCAGGCGTCGCTCTTCGTGGGGGCCGACCCGGGCGAGCGAGGCGACCACCTCCTCGACGGTCGCCGCGTCCAGGGTCACCCCGTGCTCGTGACGGACGTGGTCGGCGATGCATGCGTGGAGGCGCATGCCGCCGTGGCCGATGAGGCAGCGGCCGCTGACCGTCCCCTCGAGCGCGAGCGCGGCGATGTCGGTCTTCCCGGCGCCGACATCGACGACCAGGTGACCGTTCGGTCCACTCAGGCGGACGCCCGCGCCCATCGCCGAGGCGAGTGGGGTGTCGAGGAGGTAGGCGGTTCGAGCCCCCGCGAGCGCCGCGGCCTCCAGGAGGGAGCGTCGCTGCCCGCCGGGGAGGGAGGACATCACCGCGATCACGACGTCCGGCTTGAAGATCCGCTGCCTCCCGGCCGCCCGGATCATCGCGTGGTTGACGAGCCATCGAGCCGACGCCGCGTCGACGATCTCGCCTCCGGCGATCGGCCGGCGCAACTGGAACTCGGGATCAGCCGCCGAGGTCTCGAAGGCGGACTCGCCGAACACCGCCGTCTGCATACCGCCGTCGCGTATCGCGACCGCGGTCGGCTCGGTGGCGATCATGCCCTCACCCTTGACGATGATCCTCGTCGTGGTGGTGCCGAGGTCGATGCCGACCTTCTTGCCCAGCACTGGTGCGAGTGTCCTCAGTCGCCGACCACGCCGGTGAGATCACGCACCTCGGTGCCGGGCTCGTCGGTGGTGAGCCGCTCGATGTCGGCGCCGAGGCCGGCGAGCTTGGTCTCGAGGTCGTCATAGCCGCGTTCGAGGTGGAACACGTTGTCGAGCTCGGTGATGCCGTCGGCGCAGAGACCGGCGATCACCAGCGCCGCGCCACTGCGGATATCAGGAATGCTCATCCTCGTCCCGTGGAGTCGCGCCGGGCCGTTGATCACCGCGCTGCGACCGTCGATGGCGATGTGCGCACCCATCTGCTGCAGCGTCGCCACGTGGCGAAATCTGTTCTCGTACAAGGCCTCACTGATGACGCTCGTGCCGGTCGCCTGGGTCATCAGCGCGCAGAACTGGGGTTGCATGTCGGTGGCGAAGCCCGGGTGCGGCCATGTCGTCATGTCCACACCGCGAAGGTGTGAGCAGGTCACGCGCGCGTGATTCGCACCTTCGACGATGTCACAGCCGGCAGAGCGAAGCTTGCTGAACAGCCAGCGCAGGTCGCTGGGTCGCATCTGCTCGACGACGACGTCGCCGTACGTGGCGGCGGCCGCGATCATGTACGTCCCCGCCTCGATGTAGTCGGCGGTGATGTTGTGCGTGGTGCCGTGCAGCAGTCCGCCGCTGCCCTCGATGACGATGAGCTCGGTACCGACGCCGGTGATGTGCGCCCCCATGCCGATCAAGCATCGCGCCAGGTCGTACACGTGAGGCTCGCGAGCCGCGTTGCTGATCACCGTGATGCCCTCGGCGAGCACCGCCGCCATCATCAGGTTCTCGGTCCCGGTGACCGTGGGCATGTCGAGCGCGATTCGTGCGCCGTGCAGGCGCCGCGCGCGAGCCACGTATCCACCTTCTCGCTCCTCGACCTCGGCGCCCATCAGGCGCAGCCCTTCCAGGTGCTGCTCCACCCGGCGCATGCCGATGTCGTCACCTCCCGGCTTGGCGATGCTCGCCTCGCCGGCTCGCGCCACGAGGGCGCCCAGCAGCAGGAACGACCCACGCATCCTCCGGCTCAGGTTGGGATCGACCTCGGTGGTGCGCAGCACGGCGGCGTGGAGCCGCCAGGTGTTCGTGTCGGGATGCTCGACCTCGACCCCGACGTGCTCGAGCATCCGGGCCATGGTCGAGATGTCTTCGATGTCGGGGACGTTCCCCAGCTCCACCTCCTG
>PNBE01000157.1 GCA_003135895.1 Candidatus Dormiibacterota bacterium | reverse complement strand
GTGCGCCCCTTGGGCTGGGTCAGAAGGTTCGGCTTCTCCCGCGAGTTGGCCTGGATCGCCAGGATGTTGGCCAGCGGGATGATGCCGCTGTCACCGCCGTAGCCGATGATGTCGTAGCCTTTCTGGAAGAAGGCATCGACCGTCGTCGGAGCCGTCGAAGGATCCTTGATGTCGATGTTGATCGTCTTCACCGTGGGCTTCGGAGAACCCCACCAGTTCGGCACTGCCGAGAAGGTCAGCGACTGCTTGGGGGTGTAGGCGGTGAGCTTGTAGGCACCGGTGCCGACGAGGTTGGCGGGGGTCTGCCACCAGGTCACGGGATCGACGCCCGCGCCGTTGATGACCTTCTCATCGACGATCGCGCCGACCGTGCCCTCGAGGGTCCACGCGGTGAGGCACCAGCCGCAGGCTGTGGCCAGCTTGACCTGGACGGTCTCGGGGTCGGTGGCGGTCAAGCCGCTCATCATGAAGGCGGTGTTGCCCGCGGCAAGTTGCTTCTCGATGTTGCCCTGGAACGTCGTGGGCGTACCCGACGATGGCGGGGCGCCTGCTGCGGTCTGGACCGCGGCGTAACCCTGGACCGCGCTCAGGATCGAGGAGTAGGCGCCGTGGAGGGCGGTGGCGCGGTTCCAGGAGTACAGGACGTCTTTGGACGTCACCGCATCGCCGTTGGAGAACTTCGCCGCCGGGTTCAAGTGGATGGTGTAGGTGAGACCGTCAGCAGAGATCCCACCGTTTGCCTGGGTCGGCACCGCGCTGGAGACGCTGGGCACGATATTCAGCTTGTCGTCGAACCGCCAGAGGTTGTCGAACACGTTCTGCATGAGCTCGGTGTCCACCTCGGCGTCCATCTCACCGGGATCGAAGGTCCCTGGGTCCTGGAAGACTGGGAAGTGGAGCACCTGGGAACTTGCCAGCGTGCCCGACGTGGAAGTACTGGTCGCACTCCCGCAGGCGGCGGCGGTGAGCAGGCCCAAGACGCCCAACCCGATCCCGCCGATCGTGAATTTGTTGACTCGCAAGACGCGATCCTCCCGTATGGCTTGATAGACGCCCTGGCCCAGGTTTTGCCTTCGTCCTGAACCGCCCTCACATCGGGTGAGGCGTGCGGATCATATCGGCTTGGAGGATTGCCTGCGGCCGATGCGGCCGTTTTTCACCCCATTGGGGGACGTATTCGCCGCGAAATCCCTCCGTTGGGGGATCCTCGTGACGCGATCGAGCTTATTGGAGCGGAGTTCGGCGAGCCCCCGTGGAGCCAGGGGGGCTCGAACCCCCGACCTCTTGCATGCCATGCAAGCGCTCTTCCAGCTGAGCTATGGCCCCGCGTCATGGTACCGGGCCTGCGCAGCCCGCCGCGAGCCGCCGGGTTTCGCCGGATTGCAGTCGTGGGAATGGGGCGATTGCGGCTCCGACGTGCGGTATCGGACAATGACTCCGCCAGTACAGTGCTGCGATTTCCCCCGCGGCGACTGCACCAGACCCCCTTGACTCCAGGAGGCTTCATGCCCGACGCAGCCGCCCTCGACAGAGACCCGGCCTCGGGCGCCAATTCGCCAATCGTCCAGGCTGCAGAACGCCTCGTCACGCGGATCGAGGCGCTGGTGATCCAGGTCGCCGAACTGAAGGCCGATAACGCCACGCTCCGTCGAGAGGTTCGCGAGGCGCTCTCCCTGATCGATCGGGCGGGTGATGCGGCGGCCCCGCCGAGAGCGACGCGCCGGGCGGCGGCGCCTGCAGCACGGCATGCGAAGAGCCGGCGCCGCGGGAAGGGGCCGAAGGGCCGCGCCACACCCGCGTCGGTAACGCCCGACATCGTCCTGGCAACGATCGGGAAGCTGGGCTCGGCGTCGGCGTCGGAGATCGCGAAGGAGCTCAGCGGCCTCGGCGACCAGGTATCGGGCAGAGCCGTCCGGTGGCTTGCGGAGCGGGCGGGTGCGGCGACCGTCGTCGGCGATGACGGCCAGCTCCGATACCGACTGCCGACCTCGCCGCCGCGCTCGTCCTGACCTNNTGACCTAACGCTGCCCGCCGCCGGTCACAGGTCTTCCTTGCTCCCTTGCCGGTGTTGAGTTACACTGTCATGAATGTTCGCGAATGACGACAAACAAACCAGCGTCAGTCCGAAACGGCTCGCGATCGCGATCACGGGCGCCCTTGTTCTTGCTCTCGGCGCGGGCTGGTCGGTCACCCACCAGGCGTCGGCCGCGGCGCCCATGCCGGTTGGGGGAGACCGTTGCTCCACCGGCGCCGCCGACAGTCCTTGTCTTTGTGAGCGGCGCGGTCGCGCACCCGGGCCTTTACGAGCTGAGCCCGGACGCACGCGTGGCGGACGCGATTGCCGCGGCAGGCGGGGTCACTACCCTCGCCGATCCGGGTCACCTCCCCAACATGGCGCAGCGGGTGAACGACGGCCGTCAGATCAACGTTCCCTACATGAAGAGCGGCACCACGACAGCCAAGCTCGACATCAATACAGCGTCCAAGTCAGACCTCGACGCCGTGTCGGGGATGCCCCCTGGGCTCGGTGCCGAGATCGTGCAGTACCGCGACCAGTGGGGCCCGTTCACTTCCATGAGCCAGCTCCACTCCGACCTGGGCGTTGACTCGGCGACGGTCACCGGCCTTGAGCACTACCTCAGGGTCGTGCTGCCGCAGCAGTGAGCCGGCTCGCCGGTTCCCGTGCCGGCCGCTGGGCTTCTCTCATATGGGGAGGCTTTGCATTAGGTTCGGGCGTGGCGTTCGCCGCCTCGCTGCCGGTTGGGTCAGTCACTCCCCTCGCCTGCGTCGCGGCCTCGTCCCTGCTGATCTGCGCGGTGGTCGCGCCGCGGCGACTGCCGCCCTTGGGGCTGCTCGCTGCCGCGATCGTACTTGGGGTTCTCCGTGGCTCGTCGGCGGTGACGGTGCCGGGCCCAGGTTCTCTCGAGGGTCACCTCGGCGTACGCCCGGTGGTCATCGACGGCACCGTGCGGAGCGCTGATCCCGGCACCGGATCCACAGCGATCATCAACGCGAGTCATCTGTCTGACGCTGACAGCGACGGGCAGGTCACCGGCGGGGTTCTGGTCAGCGGCCCCCTCGTGCCCGCACTGTCCCCGGGCGACAAGGTCGAGATTGATGCATCGGGCCTCCGCCCGCTCGACAGGCGCCCGGGCGCCAATTCGGCCGTGACTCTTGAGCGCGCGGACGTCGAGGCGATGGCGACGTCGCCCCAGGTCTTCGTGCTGGCCGCCGGGGATCCGTCGCCGGCTCGCGCGATTGCCTGGGCGCAGGGACAGCTGCTCACCGCGGTGAACCGAGCGCTCCCGGAACCTGCTGCAGCGCTGGCCCTGGGCGTCGCTTTCGGGATCCATGAACCCCTCAGCGCGGACGTGCGCGCCCCACTTCAGGACGCCGGCCTGATTCACATAGTGGTGGTCAGCGGTTTGAAGGTGGTGCTGATCATCGGNNGGGCCCGCAGCCATTCGCAGTGCGCTCATGGCCGGCGCGGCGCTGCTCGCCGCGACCGGCGCCAGACGCACCGACCCCGTGCCCATGCTCGCGCTGGCCGGGGCGCTCATGGTCGGGCTCGATCCGCGACTGGTCGACGACCCGGGTTTTCAACTGTCATTTCTCGGCACCGCCGGGATAGTCCTGCTGGCGGCGCCGATCGCCGCTCGGGTCCCCGGACCGCGGCTGATCGCCGAGCCGTTCGCGGTCACGATCGCAGCCCAACTGGCGACGGTACCGGTCATGGCAGGAACATTCGGAGTGATCTCGCTCGTCGGTCCGATCGCAAATGCGCTGGTGCTCCCCCTCCTTCCCGCAATGATCGTGCTCGGTGGCCTCGGCGCGATCCTCAGCACGGTGAGTCCGGCGCTGGGCTGGGCGCTGCTCCAACTCACCGGGCTGGGAACCTCGGTGATCACAACGGTGGCGCGCGCTCTGGTCACGATTCCCGGCTCGGCGATTCAGGTGGGGAACTGGCCCGCGGCCTGGTCGATCGCCGAGGCGGCAGGCATGGTGACGGCGCTGGCGACCCTCGCACTGATGACGCGCCGGACCGCCCCCCTCCTTTGAATCTGCGCGCACTGCTCCTCGCCGTGGTCAGCGGGATTCTCGCCGCCGCAGTGGCGTGGGTGATCGCGTCTCGTCCGGACGGCAGGTTGCACGTGACCGTGCTGAATACAGGATCCTCGGCGGCGGTGCTGATTCGCACCGGCGACGGGCGCAGCGTCCTGGTGGACGGGGGCTCGTCTCCGACACAGCTGCTTGCAGCGCTTGGGAGAGTGCTGCCTCCGGCCACCTCCCGCCTCGACATGGTGGTGCTCACCGGAGGGGAGCAGACGGCGGTCAACGGGCTCGGGGGGCTCCCCGGCCATTACACGGTCGGGACGGTGGTTACGCCGGGGGATCTCAACCCTGGCGGGAACAACATCGTGGCCGCTCTCGACACCGCCGGCGCCAATGTGCTCGATACCGTCGGCGGAGGCTGGTCCTTCGGCGGGGCAAGCTGGCGGTGCCTCGGCTTCACCGCCCTCGCCACCGGCCGAGAGATGTGCGTTCTCAGCGTGGGCGATTCAAGCGGACGCGTGCTTGTTCTCGGCGATGCCGGGACCGCCGACCAGGAGAACCTTTGCGCCGTCTACGGCGGTGGCCTCCGCGCCGACCTGGTGGTGACCCCACCGGGCGGTGCAATCGCCGAGGTGCTGCTGGAGGCCGCCCGTCCCGGGGAACTTGCGGTGCCGATTGCCCAGGGCGTCCCGGCCGTCCGAGCACCCCAGGGATACCCTGTCGATCGGACCAGCACTGACGGTGACCTCACCTACACAGGCGGCCCCACCGGTCTCCAGCAGGGCTCGTGAGCCCGCTTGCGATACTGCGACCGTGGCCACGAGTCCTCCAATGAACCAACTGACCCTGATCCATGGGGAGGATCGCTTCCTGGTGGATCGATCGGTGAATGCCTGGCGCGATCGCGCCCGGCCGCCTCAGCTCGACGTCGAGGTGTTCGACGGCCCGGGACGGCTCAACGAGTTCCGGCACGCAGTCGCGGAGATGCCGCTCTTCGATCCCGAGCGAGCGCTTCTGCTCCGAGACCCACCCCAACTGACGGGATCCGCGAAACGTGGCGTTGTCGACCCTCCGGAGCGGCTGGTCAAGATCCTTGACGAGCTGGCTCCGACCACGCTCCTCTGCCTGGTAGCGCATGCCAAAGTGCCCGATCGCAACGCCGTCCTTGCCGCCGTCAAGGCACGGGGTGGCTCGATCGTGTTCCACCCCGCGGTCAAGGGCCGTGACCTCCGGACCTGGGTGGAACGTGAGATCGGCGAGCGAGGTTTGCGCCTCGGATCCGGGTCGGTCGACCACCTCGTGCGCGTCGCCGGACCAGACCTCGGGGGCATCGCCTCAGAACTCGACAAGCTGGTGGCGTACGCCGCCGGCAGGCCGCTCACCATCGCTGAAGTCCGGGAGGCTGTCGCCGGGGACGAGGCCGCGGGTCTGTACGACACGCTCGGCGAACTGCTCGGTCCAACGCCGGCCAAAGGCGCCGAGTCGATCGATCGCCTGCTCTCCGAGGGGCGAGCCGGTCAGTACCTGCTGGCCATCCTCTCAGGGCAGATCCGCGATCTGGTGCTGACCCAGGCGTATGTCCAGGGACATGGCTCTGCGTCTGGGCTCGCTGCGGCTCTGGGGAAGCCCGACTGGCAGGCTGATCGGCTCAGCCACCAGGCACGAACCGTCTCGCCGGCCCTTGCGGCGCGCTGGCTGACCGCGCTGCACGATGTCGATCGAAAGCTCAAGACGGGAGAGATCGCGGAGAACGATGGACTCCGGCTTGCGGTCTTGCGTGCCGCAGCCGAGCTGACGGCGGAGCGGGGCCAGCGTCGACGCTAGGCCGTTAGCCCCCGGCTACTTGCTCTTGGGTGTCTTTACGGCCGGTTTCGCCGGCGCGGCGGCCTTCGGAGCTGCAGCCTTAGCGGCGGTGGCCTTAGCGGCGGTGGCCTTGGCAGCGGGCGCCTTACCGGCGGGTTTGGCCGCGGATTTGGCTGCGGCAGCCCGCGCCGGCTGCTTTGCGCTTCTCCCCTTGGCGCCACCGGCTGCTGCGGAACGAACCGCTGCGCCCTCCGCGCCCCCGGCAAGGTTCGCGAGACGAGCGGCCATCGACGTCAGGCGCGACTTGCGGCGTCGCGCATTGTTCCGGTGCAGCACACCCTTTTCCGCCGCGCGATCGAGCGCCCGGATCGCCGCATGCAACTCGGCGTCGCCAGTGGCGCCACCCTCTTCGAGCAGCGCGTGGCGCGCCTTGATCACCTTGGTGCGGACCGCGGACTTCACCGCGCGGTTGCGGAGATGCTTCCGTTCGCTGGACCTGATGCGCTTACGCGCAGATCGGGAGTTGGCCATGCTCGCTCTTCTAGATCACTCGATAACTGGGGCGCGCCGCCCGGGCAGTTACGAGCCAGGGACGCACGAAGCCAGCAGTATATCAGCGACTGTGTCTCGCCTCTCCACGTGGGTTGTCCCCGCCTACGCAAAACTCAACCTCTCGCTGGAGGTCGTCGCTCGCCGGGCCGATGGCTGGCATGACATCGACAGCGTGCTGGTTCCGGTCGATTGGCACGACCTCGTCGGCCTCAGCCTGGAGCCTGCTGCCGCCGACAGCCTGTCGCTGACCGTTGACGGCCCGGCTGCCGCCGGCGTGCCGACCGGCGATGGGAACCTGACGGTCCGCGCCGCCCAGGCGCTGCGCACGCTCGCCGGGCGGCCCCTGGCGACCCGCGTCTGGCTGTCCAAGAACGTCCCTCACGGCGCCGGGCTCGGAGGCGGGTCCGCTGACGCCGCGGCAGTCCTTCGCTCAGGGATTTCCAGGCTTGAGAACCTGGGCATCACCATCGAAGAAGAGCGCGTCGCGGCGGCTGCGCTGAGCATCGGCAGCGATGTGCCAGCACTGCTTTCGCTGACGGCCCAGCGTGTGCGCGGTCGTGGCGACCATGTCGAGGCGCTCGCCACCCCGCGCCTCGACCTTGCGATCGCATCCACCACGCCGAGTTCCACCGCCGACACGTACGCGGCGGTCGCTCCGGACGAGATCCGGCACGACGGCCGCTCCGCGCGGCTCGCGCAACTCCTGCAGGCGGGCTTGACACCCGAGTCAGAGTTGATGGGGAGCGCGCTCGAGCCCGCGGCCTGCCGGGCGAACCCTGCGCTCGCCGCCGCCCTGGAGCAGGCGCGGCGGGTCGTCGCCGGCGCTGCATGGCACCTGACGGGCAGCGGGGGTGCGGTTTTCAGCGTCGCACGCGGACGAGACGAGGCCGCGGGGCTTGCGGCGGCGATGCGCGCCGCGGGTTTCAGCGCGCGCGCGTGCCGAACCGTCGGCTGACGCCCGCAGCACTACAATCCGATCCCCAGTGGCTGTCGCCGATGCACCTACCGTCACGCCGCCGACGCCGGAGACCTGCGACCATCCCGCGCCGGTCACGGGGATCCTGGCCCATGAATTCGCCCATTACGAGGGTGCCGTCGGTCCAGAGGGTCTTCGCCGCACCGTCACGTACTACGGCCCGATCGTCGGTGGACTGCCGATTCGCGCGTGGCATTGCGAGAAGTGCGGGCTGCTTCGGCTGACCTATCCGGATGGTCGGACCGAGGAGCGCCGTCTTCTCCCAGGCCCCCAGCCGGGGTTGCTCGCCGAGGTGACACCGGTGGCCACCGAGCGCGTGCACTACGGCATGCAGGCGCGCGTCTCGGGCCTCACCGCCCAGCCGGCGTTCATCGATCAACTCACCGGTGGTGAATCGGTCGTGCGGCCGCTCCAGTTCCCCACGGTCACGTTGCCGGCCTGGGATGCGATCACCTGGCTGACCGTGCTCGGGATGATCTCAGTGCTGGTCGGTCTGCTGCTGGCAGGGCTGTTTGCGGCACTCGCCTACAGCACGCCGAGCATCGAGTTGCCGCTGGTGCTGACCGTCGTCTTCATCTTCATCGGCGTGATCGTCCTGCGGTTGATCGTCCTGGCGATCCGGCATTTCGCTCCCGCAGAGAAACTCAGTCCCAGCGTCGCGGAGACGATGCGAGGCAAGCCGGAGTTGGATGCGGCGACGCGGACGGTGGTATTTCTGCTGGTGCTCTGCGTGATGGGTCTGTTCGCGGCCGCAGTGCTCGCGACCTACACATACTCCACACCGGGTGCCGAATTGCCGGTGATCGTCATCAGTTTCTCGTGCGCCATCATCGCCGCGGTGATCAAGGTTGTTGACGCGGCCGTGCGTCACTTCGCCGGCCGGTAGCGGCCGCGCTCCCGGAGTCGATGCCGCTCCACGCGCCGCCCGATCAGGACATCGTGATTGTCGGCGCCACCGGCGACCTCGCGCAGCGCAAGCTCATCCCCGCCCTGTACAACCTTCACCGCCAGAAGTTGCTTCCGTCCAAGGGCAGGATCATCGGCGCGGCGCCATTCGAGTGGGACGACCAGCGTTTCCGCGACCTCGCCGAAACGGCTGTCAAGGAGTTCTCGAGGACACCGCTACAGAAGACGATCTTTGCCTCGTTCGCCAGGCGCTTGGTGTTTGTGCCGCTGCCGCCCGACGATGATCTGACAGCGATCCGCGCGAAAACCACACTGGATCGGCGCATCGCGTACCTGGCGGTACCGCCATCGGCGTTCACCTCGCTCATCGAGGGAATCAAGAAGGCCGGCTTCGTCGAGGGCACCTCGATCATCATCGAGAAGCCGTTCGGTCACGACTTGAAGTCCGCCGAGGAGCTCAACCGCGCGCTCCACGATGTGCTGCCCGAGCAGCGCATCTTCCGCATCGATCACTACATGGGCAAGGAGACGGTTCAGAACCTCCTCGTCTTTCGATTCGGCAACTCGCTGTTCGAGCGGATCTGGAACCGCGAAGCGATCTCGCGGGTTGAGATCACCGTCGCCGAGTCAATCGGTGTCGAGCAGCGCGGCAAGCTCTACGAGGAGATCGGCGCCATCCGCGACATCGTCCAGAACCACATGTTCCAGGTGCTGTCACTGGTGGCCATGGACCCGCCACTCTCCTTTGACGCGGAGGCCATCCGCAACGAGAAGGTCAAGGTGTTGCAGTCGATTCAGCCGATCCACCCGCACGACGTCGTTCGCGGCCAGTACACGGCGGGGATCGTCGACGGCGAGAAGGTGGTCGGATACCGCGAGGAGGCGGGAGTCTCGCCGACGTCGACCACCGAGACCTATGCGGCGCTGCGCCTGCATCTCGAGTCGTGGCGTTGGTCCGGCGTTCCGTTTCTGCTCCGCACCGGCAAGCGCCTGCCGAAACGCGACACGCGCGTGGCGATCACGTTTCACGATGTGCCCCTGCACCTCTTCAAGACGGCCGGTGTGCACACCCTGCATCGCAACCGTCTTGTGGTGCGCATCCAGCCCGACGAGGGCATTGCACTTTCATTCGTGGCCAAGCAACCGGGCCCGGAGGTGACCGCACAGTCGGTCGACATGAACTTCAAATACGGCGACTCCTTCAAGACGTCACCGCCCGAGGCGTATGAGCGCCTGCTCCATGATGCCCTCCAGGGTGACCACACGCTGTTCATTCGCGAAGATGAGGTCGAGCAAGGTTGGGCGGCTGTCGAACCGGTGATCGAGGCGCCGCCGCCGATCACCTTCTACGCGGCCGGCACGTGGGGACCGGATGACGCCGCGCGGATCGCAAGCCCGAGTCACTGGGACGATTCGGTCACCGCCGTATGAGCGCCGCGCTCATCGGCGTCGACCTGGGGGGCACAAGCATCCGCGCAGCGGTAGCGATCGGTGACGTCACCCACGGTGAACCCGTGATCCGCGATACGCCCGCGCAGGACGGTCCCGCGGCGGTGCTCGATGCGGTTGCGCAGAGCGCTCGTCAGGCCGCGGGGACCGCGCACATCCGGGGACTTGCAATGGGCTTCCCGGGTCCGATCGATCCCGGCGCGGGGGTCGTCCACGACGCCCCGAACATGGTCGGGTGGAACGAGGTTCCCGCCGCCGCGATGCTGTCGGAGCGCGTCGGCTGTCCCGTGGTCCTCTGTCATGACGCGGCCGCTGCCGGTTACGCGGAGCTGAAAGCAGGCGCCGGACGCGGCGCGCGCCATCTCCTCTTCATCACGGTGAGCACCGGTATCGGTGGCGCGCTCTTCATCGACGGCGACCTGTACGACGGAGCGACAGGATCGGCCGGCGAGGTCGGGCACACTCCGATCAGCGACGACGGTCCTGCTTGCGGGCAGGGTCATCCCGGATGCCTCGAGGGCACGTCGTCAGGAACAGCGATTGCCGCCCGTGCCCGCGCCGCACTGGCCGCTGGGACCCCATCCTCCCTGCAGGGAGTCGATCCCGCCTCGATCGACGCCCGTGCCATCGTCACCGCTGCCAATGTCGGCGATGCGCTGTCGCTCCAGGTGTTCAGCGAAGCGGGTCACGCGCTCGGCCGCGCGATCGGGGGATTCATCAATGTGCTCGCTCCGGACGTCATCGTGATCGGCGGCGGGCTGATCCACGCCGGCGATCTGCTCCTCAAACCAGCCCGACTCGCGGCGGCCCAGATCGCCTTCGAAATCCCCTATCGCCGCTGCAAGATCGTCACCGCCGCGCTCGGCACCGACGCGGGTCTGATCGGCGCCGTGGCGTGGGCGGTGCGCAGCTTCGGTGGCGCCGCTGTGGAGATGCGCTAGAGCGGGAGTCGTCGGATTGTGCGGGCAACGCAAATGACCCACCGGCTGCGAGCCGGCGGGCCATTTACTGACTTGTTCTGCGGTGGGTATTACGCGACGGCCCGTGCCTTGGTCGCGGGTGATGGCGCAACGCGCGCGTTGGTTTCCTTCTTTCTCGATGCCGTCAGGCTGAAGATCTCGAACAGGAAGGCGCCGAAGACCGCGAAGGCCGCGATCGCGAGTCCGATGGCCGCGTAGCCGGCGAACTGGCCGATCTGGCCCCAGCCGTAGGCGTTCAGCAGCATGCTGCGCAGCGTGGTGCCCTTGAAGATGGTCGCCACCTGGCCGGCGAGCTTGGTGTCGGTCGGAGCAGCCTGGGCAGCAGTGCTGAGCTGCGAATAGGTCTTGCCGCCGGCGATCTCGTCGAGGTGCACGTTGATGAAGTTATTGGCATAAACCTTGGCCTGCTGACCGGTGAGCAGCTCCTGACCCGCGTACTGGGTCATCGCCACTGCATCCGCCTTGGGCAGAGAGGTGATCGCCGGCGAACCGGCTGCCGGGAAGTAGATCTGCTGCGCCGCAAGCTGGTCGTGCACAGTTGATGTCGCGAAGTTGCTGCCCCAGAAGGCGAACCCACTCACGAAACCAAGGATGCCGATCAGTCCGATCTGCAGTACGAAAATCCGCCAACGAATTCCACTGGTCATGGTGGGTATCTCCTGTTTTGGTTTGATCTGAGCTCCATGCTCGCCTGCTCGGCGGGTAGCGGCCAGTGCCACAAGGCATCAACCCGTACGTTTTCGCGAGCCGATCGAAGGGACAAAGGTCCCGAGCTGAAGCTAGGACCAGTCCTCGGCGTCGCCGCCGCGCCGTCGCCGGGCCATGAACGCGGCCACCTCCGCGCGGCGCGAGAGATCGAGCTTCATGAGGATGTTGCTGACGTAGTTCTTCACGGTCTTCTCAGCGAGGTGAACCCGCGCGCCGATCTGGCGATTGGTCATTCCCTCGGCAACCAGGCCGATGATGCGCCGCTCCTGGGGAGTCAACTGCTCGACGCCGCCGTCCTCCCCGGCCAGGACGTCACCCCGAATTCGCGCAAGCACGCGCCCTGTCACCGACGGGTCGAGCAGCGACTCGCCTTTGGAGACGCGATGGATTGCGGTCAGCAGGTCGTTGCCGTGGATCTGCTTCAGGACATACCCGGATGCGCCGGCCATGATCGCGCTGAAGAGTGCCTCGTCATCCGCGAAGGACGTGAGGATCAGCACCCTGGTCTGCTCGCGATGAGCTCGGATGTCGCGGCACGCCTCGATCCCCGACCGCCCAGGCATCCGCACATCCATGACCACCACATCGGGCGTGGTCGTCGCCGAGCTGGTGACCGCCTCGTCCGCCGAACTGGCTTCCCCGACGACCTCGATGGTGAGATCGGTCTCCAGCAAGGCTCGGAGCCCTCGACGCACCAGCTCATGGTCGTCGCAGAGGAGTACCCGAACGCGAGTGGATGCCACCTATTCAGTGTAAGCGGGTCATTGGTCCCATGGATCGGAGCCCTGCGGCTCTTTCCCTGGTGCATCGATCGACGGATGCTGAATGGCGACATGCTCATCCAGGACTTCGTGCAGATCGATCGCGAGTTTGACGAGATCAGAGCCAGAGTGCGCGCCGATCCTCGCGGGTTGATCGCCGCGAGCGCCGGAGGCGCGTACCGGCAGGGAGAACGGCTCTCGCTCCGTCTCACGCCCCTGGTCGGCGTCGGACGTATCGGCAAGACGGTCGAGGTCGACCTGGCCGAACCCTACGAGCTCGAGGACCGCCTGGTGGTCCCGATGCACTGGTGGGCTGCGGGTGCCACCCGGCTGTTTCCGCACCTCGACGGTGAACTCGAGTTCGCACCGCTCGGGTCGAAGACCAGTCAGATCACCCTGATGGGGAGCTACGATCCGCCGCTTGGATTTGTCGGTAGGCGCGCGGACGTGCTCCTGCTCCACCGTGTCGCCGAGGCGAGCATCCGGTCATTCCTCATTCGCGTGTCGCAGAACCTCGAACGGCCGGCTCACATCGCCGTGGGGTCAAGCTGAGGCAGGCGTTCGCTGAGTCTCTCGTGGCACGGCCCACACCGCTCGAACGCCATGCGTTTGCGCGCCTTCGAGCGCGAACGATCCGCCGAGATCGAGAGCCCGCTCGGACAGGTTGGCGAGGCCGAGGCCGGAGCCCTGGTCGCTGGTCAACCCGACGCCGTCGTCCTCGACCGTCAGGACCACCTCGCTGCCCGCCCGGATGCGGATCTCCACGGCGGTCGCACGCGCGTGTCGGATGACGTTGCTGAGCAGCTCGCGGAGCGCAGCAAGCAGATGCTCGGCGAGCTCCGGTCCGACGATCGTGTCCACAGCGCCGTCGAAACCAACGTGAGGGTCGAAACCCAATGCGGGGGTCATCTCGGCTGCAAGAGCGAGCACGCGGACCCGGCAGCTGGTGAGCCCGCGCTCGTGCGCCTGCAACTCGAAGATCACCCCCCGGATCTCCCGGATGGTCACATCGAGATCGTTGACCGCCGCCTGAATCTTGTCGGCGACGCCGACATCGCCAGCCGTCCTGGCCAGCGCCTGGAGGCCGAGCCCGGTTGCGAAGAGCCGCTGGATCACCGTGTCGTGGAGATCCCGTGCGATCCGCTCGCGATCGTGGAGCAGCGCGTTCTCCTGCACCCGCTCGTGCAGGCGTGCGTTCTCGATGGCGACGCCGGCGGCGCTGGCCAGCGCCACCGCGAGCGTTTCGTCGGACGCCGTGAACGGCCCGCCGCCGTGTTTCTCGGTCAGGTAGAGATTGCCGAAGATCTCATTGCGAATGCGGATCGGCACCCCGAGAAAGGTGTGCATCGCCGGGTGTCCGTCGGGAAACCCCACCGAGTCGGGATGGGTGCCGAGGTCGTCGAGTCGGAGTGGCTCTGGCACGCGAATCACGTGACCGAGGATCCCGAGTCCCCGGGGGAGGTGCCCGATCTGGCGCACGACGGCGATATCGATTCCCTCGGTGACGAACTCGGACAGCAGGATCTCTCCCTGCGGGGACCCTTCCCCGAGCACGCCGACCGCGCCGTATCGTGCGTCGGTTTGATCGCACGCGACTTCGACGATTCGCTGGAGCACGGCGCGCAGCTCCAGATCCGACGAGATCGCGAAGATCGCGTCGAGAATCCTTTGCACCTCGCTCATGACGGCAAGCGTAGCGTCCTCCGGCCACCCGTGCCCCCGGGTCTTTGATCGTGATATTCTGAATTTACTGAACGCGAGGGGTGCAGGCATGACCGAAGCGCAGATGACCTTCGTCGAGGACATGGGCCAGCTCATGGTCGGCTGGGGAATCCCGCGCAACACCGGGCGCATCTATGCGTACCTGCTCCTCCAGCGCGAGCCCGCGACGCTCGACGACATTGCCGCCGACTTGCACATCGCCAAGAGTGGAGCCAGTGTCGCCTCGCGGCAGCTGGTGCAACTCGGATTGGCGCGGTCGCTCGGACAGCCTGGGAGCAGACGCGTGCTCTACGAGGCGCTCTACAACCTCGAGTCGATCTTTGCCGCGCGCACGGCGCAGATGAAGGATCTGGTGGCCCGGTTGCGGCAGGGGGCCCGCGTCGCGCCGGGCGGCCTGGGGCGGCAGCGTGTGCAGGCAATGGCTGACTGGTGCGAAGAGCTGATCCACCAGTTTCCCCTCTTGATTCGGCGCCTCGAGAAACGGAGAAATAGATGACCAGCGCGATCCTGACGCACGGGCTCACCAAGGATTACGGGTCCGGCCACGGAGTCTTCGACCTCGACCTGGAAATCGCCGAGGGCGAGGTGTTCGGTTTCCTCGGTCCCAATGGAGCGGGCAAGACGACCACGATCCGCCTGCTGATGGGAGTCATCCATCCGTCTGCGGGCACCGCCACCGTCTTCGGTCTCGACTGCGATCGCGACTCGGTTGCGGTCAAACGCGAGGTCGGCTATCTCCCTGGCGACCTGCCTCAGTTCGGCGGGATGCGCGGCAGCGAGGTGGTCGCCTACCTCGGTGGCATGCGCGGCGGTATCGACGCCGCGCGCGTGAAGGAGCTCGCCGAGCGGCTCGAGCTCGACCTCGGCCGGCGCTTTCGCGAGTACTCGCGGGGCAACAAGCAGAAGTTGGGGTTGGTGCTCGCCTTCATGCACCGTCCCCGCCTGCTCATCCTGGATGAGCCCACCGGTGGTCTCGACCCGCTCAATCAGCAGACCTTCCATCGCATGGTCGGCGAGGCAACGGCAGCGGGCAGCACCGTCTTCCTCTCGTCGCACGTGCTCTCGGAGGTCGAGGAGACCTGCTCGCGGGTCGGGATCATCCGCGACGGCAGGCTGGTCTCGGACATGACCATGGACAAGGTGCACGAGCTGCGCTTTCACGAGGTGGTCATCGAGTTCGGCGGCGAGGTCCCCGAGGCCGCGGTTCGCGCCGCGGCCGGGGTCGAGGATGTTGCGGTGGAGGGCACACGGCTCACCTGCACCGTGCACGGCCGGTTCGATGCCCTGATCGCGGCCATCAGCGGCCACACCGTGGTCGACATGGTCAGCAAGGAGCCCAGTCTCGAGTCGATCTTCCTCAGCTACTACAGCAAGTGATGTCTCCCCGCCTGCTGCTGCGCCTCCATCGGATCGGATTGATCGCGATGGCGTATTTCGGCATCTTCTACGTGCTCGTGAACAGCGCGGCCTTCCCGGTGATTGCGGGCAGGACCCGCGCGGCGCAGGAGGCGTTCGGGCATTCGGTCACGGTGCTCGGCGCACAGTTCAGCTGGCTGCTGCCGTTGCCGGTCCGGCCCGACACCGCCGCCGGGTATCTGCAGTGGCGCGGCTACGGTTTTTTCGCGATCATCTTCGCCGCCTGGGGACTGTTCAGCGCGTGCGGTGCGGTACGGCGTGACGAGGAGCGCGGGCTTGTCGAGTCCTGGCTGTCGTCGGGAGTTTCGCGTCTCCGTCTGCTCGTCTCCAGAGGCCTGTTCTTTGCGGCGCTGAGTGCCGAGATTGTCGCCCTGACGGGCGCGGCCGGGTGGTTGGGATGCCTGATCGCCGGCACCCCGGCGGACGTCGCCGGTCTGGTGGGGGAGAGCGCCGCGCTCTGGGGGCTCACGCTCGCGTGCTTCGGCATCGGACTCCTGATTTCGCAGCTGGCCGTCGAGTTCCGCGCTGCTGCCGCCACGGGGAGCGCGTTGCTGGTTCTCATGTTTCTCCTCGACAGCATCGGGAGGTCGAGCGTTCATCGGGCGCCGTTCACCGACATCTCGGTGTTCTTCCTCTTCAATCAATCCAACGCTGTCGCTCCGGGCGGGAGGTTCGATCTCACCGCGACGATCCTCCTCTTCGTCATCGGTGCTACCGCGACTGTCGCGGCATCCGTTGCGTTCGTCAGGCGGGACATCGGAGCGGGACTGATTCGCACCCGAGGCCGCCACACCCCGGAGCTCCACGAGGTGTCCTCGAATCCGCTCCTGCGCACTCCCATCGTGCGAGGACTGTGGATACGGCGGATCGGCGCACTCGCCTGGACCGCCGGCATGACCGTCACCGCGGCATCGGTGGTGCTGCTGGTCAACATCACCGCCGCGTTCTTCGCGTCGACGCCGACTCTCAGTCCATATCTGCGGGGCCTCCCCGGCAACGTGCACACCGTCTTGCTCGCGCTCATCTGGCTGAGCTTCGCGCAGGCGCTCGTCGCCATCTTCGCGATCACGTATGTGTCCCGCTGGTCAGCCGACGACTCGTCGGGGGTGCTGGAGATGCAGCTCGCCCAGCCGGTCCCGCGCTGGGGCGTGCTCGCCGAGCGTGCCGCCGAGCTCACCACGACCCTGACCGTCATGTGCTTTGTCGCCATGGCGGTGATCCTTGCCCTGGCGCCCGCGGAAGACATCCCCATCGACGTGGGCAGGTTGCTCACCGCCACGGCGCTGCTGATGCCCTTCGCGCTCACCTTCGCCGCGGTCGGAGCGCTGCTCGCCGGCTGGCGGCCGCGGGCCGCCGTCGTGGTGCTCTCGACGATCACCGTGATCTCGTATCTGGTCTTCGAGCTCGGGCCGCTGTTCAAGTGGCCGAGCTGGGCCGACGACCTGTCAGTGTTTCAGCTGTATGGCACACCCCTGATCACACCCGTGTTCGTGGGTGGTTTGATCGCCATGCTGGCCATCGTGGTCGTGGGTTTCGGATCCGCCGGCGTCGCGCTGGCGCGGCGCGACGTCGCCGCATAGGAGGTTGGTAGTGGCGGACGACGCAAAGATGAAGGATGCGATCCGATGGATGTGGTCGCTCGGGGACTACGGTGCGCTGGCCGCGCACCTGGAGCCGCACGCCATCGAGCTCGCCCAGCGGAGCCGCCTGCAGGCCGGGTCAGAAGTGCTCGACGTCGCCGCCGGCAACGGCAACTTCGCGATCGCGGCCGCTCGTAAAGGAGCGACCGTGGTGGCCACCGACCTCACTCCCGCGATGGTCGAGCTCGGCCGGGCACGGAGCGAGTCGCTGGGCGTCGCCATCGATTGGCGTGAGGCCGATGCCGAGCAACTGCCCTTTCCCGACGAGCGCTTCGATGTCGTGGCGTCGGTCTTCGGCGCCATGTTCGCCCCTGACCCCGAGCGGGTTGCGAGCGAGATGTTCCGCGTCACCAAACGAGGCGGCCTGGTGGCGATGGCCAACTATGGCCAGAAGGGATTCCTCCCCAGGTTCACCGCGATGATGGCCGAGCGCGGTCCGGCGCCACCACCTGGCATGCACTCGCCCTTCGAATGGGGGGTCACCGACGAGGTGCACCGTCGTTTCAAGGGCCTCACCTCGTCCATCGAGATCTACCCGCAGGCGCTGACTTTCGAGTTCGAGTCGCTCGACGCAGGCTGGGACTTCTGGGAGCGCACCTATCCACCGCTGATGGCGATGCTGACCATGCTCGACGCGGATCAGGCGTCGTCGCTGCGCGAGGACGGCAGGAAGCTGTTCGCCGAGCTCAACCAGGTCTCGGGTGGCGGCCTGACTCTCGAGTCAGACTACCTCCAGGTGCTCGCCCGAAAGGCCTGACCGTTCGCGGGTCGTGATGATGGCGTACTCGAATGCATCGGCGAGCGCGCTCCACGACGCCGCGATGATGTTGGTGCTGCAGCCGACCGTGCTCCAGCGCCGGTGGTGGTCGCCGCTCTCCACGAGCACCCGGACACCAGCGGCCGTGCCGTCGCGTCCGTCGAGGACGCGCACCTTGTAGTCGAACAGCTGGGTCGCGCCGATCTCCGGGTAGCTCGGGGTGAGCGCCTTGCGCAGAGCGGCGTCGAGCGCATTCACCGGTCCATTGCCCTCAGCCGCGGTGTGCACCACCGTGTCACCGACCTGCACCTTGATGGTCGCCTCACACACCAGCTGACGCCCCTCACGCTGCTCCACAAGCGCGATGTAGTCGATGAGCGTGAACGGTGCGGGATTGCCGCGTGCCCGGTGCACGAGCAGCTCGAAGGACGCCTCGGCACCCTCGAACGAATGACCGCTGAACTCCAGCTGCTTGACCTCATCGGCGACCCTTCGCGCCAGCGCCCGGTCCTGGGTGAGGTCGACACCGAACGCCGCGGCCTTCTCGAGCACGGTCCCGCGCCCCGACTGTTGGGTGATCACCGAGTGCCGCTCGTTGCCCACCCGAGTCGGGTCGATGTGCTGATACGCATACGAGGCCTTGCTCATCGCGTCGATGTGCTGGCCTCCCTTGTGCGTGAATGCGGCCTGCCCGATGTACGGCGCAGAGAGCGGCGGGGCGATGTTGGCGATCTCCGCAACATCCCGGGCCACCTCGGTGAGCCGCGCCAGTTGCGAGTCGTCGACGACCTGCATGCCCATCTTGAGCTGCAGGTTGGGGATGAGCGTGCACAGGTTCGCGTTGCCGGTGCGCTCGCCGTAGCCGTTGATGCAGCCCTGCACCTGCACCGCACCCGCCCGGACCGCCGCGAGCGTTGCCGCCACCGCACATCCGGAGTCGTCGTGGCAGTGAATGCCCGCGATGCTGCCGAATCGAGCCGTGATCTCGCGGACCACCGACTCCACACGATCCGGCAGCGTTCCGCCGTTGGTGTCACACAGGGTGATCCGCTCGGCGCCGGCGCTGACCGCCGCGTCGAGACAGCGCAAAGCGTAGCCCGGATCGCTGCTGTAGCCGTCGAAGAAATGCTCGGCGTCATAGACCACGCGCCTCGCGTGGTCGACGAACCAGCGTACCGAGTCGCCGATCATGGCGATGTTCTCATCGGTCGTGGTGCGCAGCACGTCGACGACCTGCCGGTCCCACGCCTTGCCGACCAGGGTGATGATCGGCGCCATCGAATCGAGCAGCGTACGCAGCTGCAGGTCGTCCTGCGCCCTCATTCCTGGGCGCCGGGTGGCGCCGAATGCGGCGAGGGTCGCGTTGCGCAGCTGGTGGTGCTGCATCGCCAGGAAGAACTCGGTGTCCGTGGGATTGGCTCCCGGCCATCCACCCTCGATGACGGTCACGCCGAGCGTGTCGAGGTGGGCGACGATGCGCAGCTTGTCGGACACGGAGAAGTTGATGCCGACGCCCTGCGCGCCGTCACGCAAGGTCGTGTCGTAGATCTCGACGCTCACGAAGCGGCTCCGCTGCGCGCACCGAGGTGTCGCAACGCCTCGCGCGCCACCGCGTCGGCGACCGCGTCGGTGCTCGCCGCACCACCCAGGTCGGCGGTGAGCACGTCCTCGGTGATGCAGACGTCGACGGCGGACTCGATCGCCACGGCGAGATCATCGCGATGGAGCGAGTGCCGCAGGAGCATCGCGACCGAGAGGATGGCACCGTATGGGTTGACGACGCCGCGGCCGGCGAGGCTGGGCGCGCTGCCGTGAATCGGCTCGTACAACCCCTGGTCGGACGCGCCGAGACTAGCGGATGGGAGCAGACCGAGCGAGCCGACGAGCACCGCCGCCTCGTCGCTGAGGATGTCGCCGAAGAGGTTCTCGGCGACCACGACGTCAATGGTCGCGGGCTCGCGCACCAGGCGCATCGCGAACGAATCGACGAGCTCGTGGGTCAGTGAGACATCCGGATATTCCGGAGCCAGTGCGGTCACGACCTCTCGCCACAGCTGGCTGGTGATCAGCACATTCGCCTTGTCGATCGAGATGAGCTGTCCGCGTCGCGACTGAGCAAGCTCGAAGGCGACCCTGGCCACACGGTCGATCTCACCGGCGCTGTACACGATGCTGTCGCGGGCGATCTCGTCCGGGCCGGTGCCGGTGCGGCCGCGCGGCTGCCCGAAGTAGGCGCCCCCGGTGAGCTCGCGCACGATCACGAGGTCCGTCCCGCGTGTGACCTCGGGTCGCAGCGAGGTGCGATCTGTGAGATGGGGGTGCACCTTGACGGGGCGGACGTTGGCGAAGACGTCCAGCTCACGGCGCAGACGCAGCAGACCCGCTTCGCAGCGATGCTCGCCGCGGAGGTGATCCCAGGCGGGTCCGCCGACCGCGCCGAGGAGCACCGCGTCGGCGGCTTTGCACGCGTCGAGGGTCTCGTCCGGCAGCGGCATGCCGAACTCGTCGATCGCGCGCCCACCGATGCAGCGCACATCGATGCTCACCTGGGCGTCATCGGCATCGCAGACGGTCGCGAGCACGCTGAGCGCGGCGTTCACCACCTCGGGTCCGACCCCGTCACCGGGGAGGACGACGATGTTTGCCTTCACGAGCCCGCCCCGGCGCGCGCCAGGTCCGGCATCCATGCGGGGCGGCGCGCTTCGAATGCCGTGATCTCCGCTTCGTGCTCGAGGGTCAGCCCGATGTCGTCGAGCCCTTCCAGCAGGCGGCGGCGCTCGAATGGGTCGATCGAGAATGCGAAGCGCAGATCGCCGCAGGTAACCGTCTGTGCCTCGAGATCGACTGTCACGGTGATCCCGGGTTGCTCGGTGGCGAGGTCGATCAACGCTCGCACCTCGTGCTCCGGCAGGATCACCGGCAGCAGGCCGCTGCCGAGCGCATTGGACCTGTAGATGTCCGCGAACGACTCCGCGATGACTGCGCGTATCCCGTAATCGGCGAGCGCCCACACCGCGTGCTCTCGCGACGAGCCGCACCCGAAGTTGCGCCCGGCGACCATCACGGTGCCGGGCGCGTACACGTCCTGGTTGAGGACGAAGTCGGGTCGCGACGCCCCCGAGGTGTCGCGACGCCAGTCGTTGAACAGGAACTCGCCGTACCCGGTTCGCTCGATGCGCTTGAGGAATTGCTTGGGGATGATCTGGTCGGTGTCGACGTCGGACCTGTCGAGCGGGATGAGGACTCCGTCCTCGCGCTGAAACGGCTTCATGAGCGACCCGCCGGTACTGCGATCCGGCGCACGTCGACGAAGTGTCCTTCCACCGCAGCGGCCGCAGCCATCGCCGGCGAGACCAGGTGGGTCCGTCCGCCGCGTCCCTGCCGGCCCTCGAAGTTGCGGTTGCTCGTGCTGGCGCAACGCTCGCCGGGTTTCAGGATGTCGGGGTTCATGCCGAGGCACATCGAGCAACCCGGGTTGCGCCACTCGGCGCCGGCGCTGGTGAAGATCGCATCGAGCCCCTCGGACTCCGCCTGCACCTTGACCTGCGCGGATCCGGGCACCACCAGGACGCGAAGACCGTCGTGAACGCGGCGCCCCTCGAGCATCGCCGCGGCGGCTCGCAGGTCCTCGATACGGCCGTTGGTGCACGAGCCGATGAACACCGTGTCGAGCTTGATGTCCTGGATGGCGATGCCCGGCTCGAGGCCCATGTAGGCGAGTGCGCGCACCGCCGACTCGCGCTCGGCGGCATCCTCGAACGACTCCGGCTCGGGGACCCGCCCGCTGACCGGCACCGACTGCGCCGGTGTGGTCCCCCAGGTCACGGTGGGCTCCAGCGTTGCCGCGTCGATGCTCACCACGCGGTCGTAAACCGCGCCTGCATCGCTATGCAGCTCCGACCATGCGCCAACCGCGTCGTCCCAATCGGCGCCGGTGGGCGCATACGGGCGGCGCTTGATGTACGCGAAGGTGGTTGCATCCGGAGCGATCATCCCGGCGCGCCCTCCGCCTTCGATGGTGAGGTTGCACAGCGTCATGCGTTGCTCCATCGAGAAGCCGCGGACGACCGCGCCCGTGTACTCCACCACGTGACCGGCGGCGCCGGCGGTGCCGATCGCGTTGAGCACGCACAGCGCCGCGTCCTTGGCGGTGACACCGATCGGCAGCGTGCCCTCGATGCGCACCTCCATCGTCTGGGGGCGGGACTGACGGAGGCACTGGGTCGCGAGCACGTGCTCGACCTCGGACGTTCCGATCCCGAGTGCGAACGCTCCGAAGGCCCCGTGCGTGGCCGTGTGCGAGTCGCCGCAGACGACCGTGGTCCCCGGGAGCGTGAGGCCCAACTCCGGCCCGATCACGTGGACGATGCCCTGCCAGCGATGTCCTGCACCGAAGCACGAGATCCCGTACTCGTCGCAGTTGCTGCGCAGCGCGTCCATCTGGGCCACGCTCATTGCGTCGGCACCACTGACCCCGTCACCGTCGGTGGGGACGTTGTGGTCCATCGTGGCAACAACNNACGTAGAGCAGTGACGGCTCGCCGGGGTGTTCGGCGACGACGTGCGCCTCCCAGATCTTGTCGAACAGGGTTCGCGGCGTCATGTGGCCGCGGAGACCGCGCCGGTCGGCGTGCCGCTGACCACGATCTGCTCAGGGGTGATACGCGGACCTTCGGCGAGCCGGGTGGCCAGACGGTTCAGCGCGTGGACGTACGCCTTCGCGGCGGCGACGAGGATGTCCGTATCGGCACCATGGCCGGCCGAGAGCGCGCCGTCCTGGCGCAGCCTGACGCTCACCTCACCGACGGCGTCCATGCCCTCGGTGATCGCCTGAATCGCGAACTCCTCGAGCTCGGCCTTGACCTGCACGAGCATGTCGATGGCGCGGTAGGTCGCATCCACCGGCCCGTCGCCGGTGGACACCGCCTCGTGACTGAGACCGTCGCTCAGCATCATGCGCACGGTCGCCGTGGGCCGCAGGTTGGTGCCGCAGCTGACCTGCAGATGTTCGAGATGGAACGTCTCCTCGGCACCCTGCCGCTCATCGGCGACGATCGCCTCGAGATCTCGATCGGTCACATCTCGTTTGCGATCCGCGAGCCCCTTGAACCGGACGAACGCCCGCTGCAACTCCTCGCCGTCGAGGCGGTAGCCGAGCTGTTCGAGACGGTCGCGCAGCGCATGACGCCCGCTCAACTTGCCGAGCACGAGCGTGGACCCGGCACCGACCTGGCCCGGCTCCATGATCTCGAAGGTGCGCCGGTCCTTGAGCATGCCGTCCTGATGGATGCCCGAATGGTGCGCGAACGCGTTGGCGCCAACCACGGCCTTGTTGGGCTGCACGAGCATGCCGGTGAGCTGGGACACGAGGCGTGAGGTGCGATACAGCTGGGAGTGGTCGAGCTGCGTGGTCACGCCGTACACCTCCGGGTGCAGGCGGGTGGCCATCGCCACCTCCTCCAGCGCGGCGTTACCGGCGCGCTCGCCGATCCCGTTGACGCAGGTCTCGATCTGGCGTGCGCCGCCGAGCACGCTGACCAGGGAGTTCGCGGTCGCGAGACCGAGGTCGTTGTGGCAGTGGACGGACAGCACGACATTGCGCAGCGCCGGTACCTGCACGTACATCCAGGCGATCAGGCTGCGCCACTCGTCGGGAGTCGCGTAGCCGACGGTGTCNNCTGGCGTCCATGGGGGAGAACTCGACGTCCTCGCGGAACGTCTTCGCCAGCGTGGTCATCGCGACCGCACGGTCGTGGACCTCGCGCTGGGTCATGCGAAGCTGACCTTCGCGGTGGATCGGTGAGGTGCCGATGAAGACATGGATGCGCGCGCGGGCAGCCGGCTCGAGTGCTGCGGCGCAGGCGCGGACGTCGTCCTCGAAGCATCGCGAGAGCCCCGCGATCACCGCGCCATCGACCTGCTCGGCGATCGCTTTGACAGCGGCGAAGTCACCCGGCGAGCTGTGCGGGAATCCCGCTTCGATGACGTCGACCTTGAGCCGTGCGAGCTGATGAGCGATCTGCAGTTTGTCCTCGGCGTTGAGCGCGACCCCCGGCGACTGCTCGCCGTCGCGCAACGTCGTGTCGAGGATGGTGAGCGACTCGGTCATACGGCTGCCTCCTCTCGACCGGACTCGGCCAGCACCTTCTCCATGCCCGGCGCGGTCTTGGAATCGAGCCAGCCCATCTTCGAGCGCAGCTCGGCGCCGACCCGTTCGATGGGGAGGTGCTGCTCCTCGTCGCGATACTCGACGAAGTTCGGCCGTCCGGATTCGCTCTCCTCGATCCACCGCTTCGCGAAGGTGCCGTCCTGGATGTCGCTGAGCAGCTTGCGCATGGTCTCGCGCGTCCGCTGGTCGACCACCTTGGGACCGCTCACGTAGTCGCCATATTCGGCGGTGTCGCTGACCGAGTAGCGCATCCAGGAAAGACCACCCTGGTACATCAGGTCGACGATCAGCTTGAGCTCGTGCANNGCTCGCCGAAGAGGTCGGTCTCGGTTTCCTCGGCGAAGGTTGTCTCGAGGACGCCCGCCCGCGTGCCACCAATGCCCCGGGCGTACGCCAGCGTCCGCTCCCGCGCGAGGCCGGTCGCGTTCTGGTGGACGGCAAACAGGCAGGGAACGCCCTGCCCGGCGACGAAGGTGCTGCGCACCAGGTGGCCTGGACCTTTCGGCGCCACCATGCTGACGTCGACACCGACGGGCGGATCGATGAGCTCATAGCGGATGTTGAACCCGTGGGCGAACATCAACATCTTGTCGGCGTGCAGATTGGGCGCGATGGCTTCGTCGTACAGCGCTCGCTGTCCCGTGTCAGGGGTCAGCACCATGATCACCTCGGCCTCCTCGCACGCCTTCGCCGACGTCAGCACGCGCAGCCCTTCCGCCTCCGCGGCGGCCCGGCTGCGACTGGACTCGGGGAGTCCGACACGCACGTCGTGACCTGAGTCGCGCAGGTTGAGTGCGTGGGCATGGCCCTGGGAGCCGTAGCCCAGCACTGCGATGGGCCGGCCCGACAGAGCCTGTGGGTCGGCGTCTGCGTCGTAGTACATCCGAGCGGTCATTGATCGCTGCCTCCTCTGCGCTTGCTCATACGGTGCCGGTGGTGTCGGCGGCCACGCCCTGCAGGCGCGACAGCTCTGCCTGCGGCTCGTCGCCGTCGATCGCGAAGTCCATGAGACGGATGCGCGCCTGGTCGCCCCGAACGAGCGCCACGACGCCGCTGCGTGCCAGTTCCTTGATGCCGTACGGCCGCATCAATTCGATGAAGTTGTCGATCTTCTCCGCGCTGCCGGTCACCTCGATGATCACCGAGCTGGGGGCCACGTCGACGATCCGTCCCCTGAAGATATCCACCAGGTTCAACAGTTCGGTTCGCTCGCCCGGAGGCGCGTGCATCCGGACCAGCACCAGCTCGTGGGCGACGTTGCGAAGGCCGGTGATGTCGTCGATGGTAATGACGTCGATGAGCTTGGCAAGCTGTTTGGTTGCCTGTTCCGCCTGCTGACGGCCCACGTGCACGGTGATGGTCATGCGCGAGATCGTGTCGTCATCGGTCGGCCCCACCGACAGGGAATCGATGTTGAAGCCACGCCGGCGGATCATGGACGCGACACGCTGAAGGACCCCCGGCTTGTTGTCGACAAGCACGGACAGCAGCCGGCTCTGGGTCATCAGCTCGCCTCGACGAAGTCGAGCATGCCCTTGCCGAGCGGCACGATGGGATACACGTTGGCGTTGGGGTCGATGTTGAAGTTCAGCAGCACCGGTCCCTTGTGCGCCATCGCCTCGTCGAGCAACCGTCCGACGTCCTCGAGACGGTCGGTGGACATCGCCTTCATACCGAAGGCGTCCCCGAGCTTGACGAAGTCCGGGGTGAAGGTCAGGTCGACCGCCGACCGGACGCCGTCGTAGAAATCGTCCTGGAACTGACGGACCATGCCGAGCGACGAGTTGTTCAGGATGATGACGTTGACGTCGATGTTGTTCTCGACCATCGTCGCCATCTCCTGCATGTTCATGACGAAGCCGCCCTCGCCGGTGACGCAGAACACCGTCTTGTGCGGGTTGGCGAGCTTCACGCCCATCGATGCGGGAAACGCGTAGCCCATCGTTCCGGTCCCACCTGAGTTGAGGAAGAGTCCGGGCTTGCCGTAGTTGAACCAGAGCGCGGCCCAGATCTGGTTCTGGCCGACGTCCGCGAGCACGATCGCCTCGTCCTCGCAGCGCGCGTACATTGCCTCGAGGACCTCCTGGGGCTGGAGCAGGCCACTGTGATTCGTGAAGCGAACCGGGTGCTCTTCCTTCCACTGGTCGATCTGGGTCAACCACTGGTGCTCGCGCTTGGGTTCGACGAGCAGGTTCAGCTCACGCAGGGCAACCTTCGCATCGGCGACCACGCTCACGTGCGGGATCACGTTCTTGCCGATCTCGGCGGGGTCGATGTCGATGTGCACGAGGTGCTCGACGCGGGGAGCGAACGAATCCAACCGGGTGGTCACCCGGTCATCGCAGCGCATCCCGATCATGATCAGCACGTCCGCATCGCAGACGGCTTTGTTGGTGTATCCCGCGCCCATGAAGCCGACCATCTGGAGTGCCATCGGGTCGGTCACCGGGAAGGCGCCCGTCCCGAGCAGCGTCCAGCCGACGGGGATGTGGGCCTGGTGGGCAAGCTCGGCCAGCTCCTCTTCGGCGCGAGCGATGAGCACCCCTCGCCCCGCGAGGATCACCGGGCGCTTCGCACCCTTGATCAACTCAGCGATCTGGCGCAGCTTCGCCGGATCGGGTCGCGGCGGCGCCGGGTAGGAGCGCCGCCGTACGGGGCCTTCCGGGTAGTTGAAGGCCGTGACCGCGGCCTGAAGGTCCTTCGGAAAGTCGATGAGGACCGGACCCGGGCGCCCGGTGCGGGCGATGTGAAATGCCTCCTTGATGGTCGGAGCGATGTCCTCGACTCGCGTGATCAGGTACGAGTGCTTCACCACCGACATGGTCGAGCCGATGACGTCGGACTCCTGAAAACTGTCCGTCCCGATGGCTGTCGAGGGCACCTGACCCGTGATCGCGACGACCGGGACCGAGTCCATGTACGCGGTGGCGAGCCCGGTGACGAGGTTCAGCGCTCCGGGGCCGCTGGTCGCGAAGACCACCCCGACAGCCCCGCGCTTGCTGCGCGCATAGCCGTCGGCGGCATGGGCGCCGCCCTGCTCGTGACGCACCAGGACGTGGTGCAGCTTGGGGTAGTCCGGGAGGTGGCGATACAGCCAGAGGTTGGCGCCGCCGGGGTACCCGAAGATGGTGTCGACACCCTCGCGGATGAGCGATTCGAGGGCGATCTGCGCGCCGGTGAGCATGCGAGGCGGCTCCGCCAAGCCGTCGGGACTTGCTGCTGTCGTCGCAGCCGCGCTCGAGCGTTGATCCGTTCGGGCGGTGATCATTGGTAGTAGCGCTTGAGCGACCGGCGCACGAACTCTTCACTCTCGTCGTGTCGAGGCGTGCCGGGCGCGAAACGATCCGCGCGCGCGGAGTCGAGGCGTTCGGCCTGGTTGCCGTCGTCGTGGGTGCTTGTGTCCCAGCGAGTCGGGGTACCCATGCCGTCGTACGGGGCGGGTGCCTGTCGGGGGCCGGCCATGACTGTTCCTCCAATCGCGTTGTGCCGGGTACGAAAAAAGGCCCCCTCCTGGGAGGGGGCCTTTTGCTTGATTCCGGCTTGGTGCTGTGCCTACCTGCGCACGCGCCTGCCCTGAAGCATGAAAGCCCCGCTCCTAATCAGGAGCAGGCCTACCAGCAGGACCAGCGCGGAGCCGTACAACATCTCGCCGCAAAGGATACGGTCTGGACGTTCCTCCAGTCAATACACGGAGCTGTGACGGTCGCACCGTATGCTTCCGCGCATGCCTGACACAGCTTCGACGCGACGCAGCTCGGTGATGCTCCATGGTCCCGATCGCGCGCCCGCGCGCGCGATGCTTCGTGCGATCGGCTTCAGCCGTGAGGATCTCGAACGTCCGATCATCGGGGTCTGTCACTCCTGGATCGAGACCATGCCGTGCAACTGGAACCACCGAGCTCTTGCCGAGAAGGTCAAGGAGGGCGTCCGTGCGGCGGGCGGCACCCCGATGGAGTTCAGCACCATCGCGGTGAGCGATGGAGTGACCATGGGCACCCAGGGGATGAAAGCCTCGCTCGTGTCCCGTGAGGTGATCGCCGACTCGATCGAACTCGTGACTCGCGGTCACAGCTTCGACGGGCTCGTGCTCATCGTCGGGTGCGACAAGACCATCCCGGCGGCAGCCATGGCGCTGTGCCGGATGGACATCCCGGGCCTCGTGCTCTATGGCGGCACCATCCAGCCAGGACACCTGCGGGATCGCGACCTCACCGTTCAGGACGTCTTCGAAGCCGTCGGCGCGTACAACGCCGGCCGGATCGATGCCGCCGAGTTGCGCGCGGTTGAGGAGCACGCGTGCCCGGGTGCCGGCGCGTGCGGCGGTCAGTTCACTGCTAACACGATGAGCACCGCGCTCGAGTTTCTCGGACTCTCACCCGCCGGTGCCAACGCCATCCCGGCAACGCATCCCGACAAGCCAGCTGCCGCGGAGGCCGCGGGACGCCTCGCAGTCGGGCTCGTCGAGGACGGAGTCAATGCGCGCTCGATCGCGACTCGCGCGGCCTTCGAGAACTCGGTCGCGTCGTTCTCGGCCACCGGTGGCTCCACCAATGCCGTGCTTCACCTGCTCGCCATCGCGGCCGAAGCGGGCATCCACCTCGAGATCGACGACTTCGAGGCCATCTGCGCGCGGACGCCGATCCTCGCCGACATCCGCCCGGGTGGGCGCTTTGTGGCCACTGACGTCTTCGCAGCGGGGGGCCTCGGTGTGCTCATGCAGCGACTCCTGGAGCTTGGGCTGCTGCACGGCGATGCGATGACCGTCGACGGTCGGACCATCGCGGAGGTCGCTGCCGCAGCGATGGAAACGCCGGGCCAGGAGGTGATTCGCGCCGCGGACGCACCATTGCGCAAGCACGGCGGGATTGCGGTGCTCCGAGGGAACCTCGCCAGCGAAGGGTGTGTCGTGAAGCTCGCGGGCAACGACCGAGACTCGCATCGCGGACCTGCGCGGGTCTTCGATTCGGAGGAGGAGGCGTTCGCCTCGGTTCGAGACGGGGGGGTCCAACCCGGCGACGTCGTCGTGATCCGTTACGAAGGGCCCGTTGGCGGACCCGGGATGCGCGAGATGCTCGGCGTGACCGGCGCGATCGTGGGCGCCGGGCTCAGCGATTCCGTCGCGCTGATCACCGACGGCCGGTTCTCAGGTGCGACGCACGGCTTCATGGTCGCGCACATCGCGCCTGAGGCAGCGCTCGGTGGCGCGATCGCCGCGGTCCGAGACGGCGACATCGTGAGCATCGACGTGGTCGCGCATCGCATCGACGTCGAGCTGGATGAGGCGGAGATCGCATCGCGACTCGGGACCTGGAAGCCGCCGGTGCCGCGCTATGCGACCGGCGTCTTCGCCAAGTACGCAGCCACCGTGTCATCGGCCAGCTTCGGAGCGGTTACGGGGCGCTGACCCCGATCTTCCCAACCGCCCCGCGCAGGCCGCGGCACCCGACACAGCCCGTGCAGTCGATGCAATCCGAACACGCTATGCAGGCGATGCAACGCGTGCAGCGGAGACACGCGACGGTCAGCACGGAGCGCCGGATGGCGGCGCTGAAAAAGGTGAGCACGCTACCCGCCACGGCCGCACTCGCCACCGTCGCCGTGCTCCTGACCACCGCAGCGCTGAATGCTGTGGCAGCGCTCCCGGCCACGGCCGCGGACCCGCGCGTGAGCGCCGACCCCGCCACCGCGGAGGAATAAGAGGTTGCGGCGGAACCCGCCACCGCGGTCGAGCGGCGCGTCGCGACGCTGCCGGCCACAGCCGCGCTCTCGACCGTGAGCGCGCTCCCCGCGACGGCAACACTGCCGCGCGTGAGCAGGGCGCCCGGGGCCGCGTCTTCCTGATCCTGGTCCTCAGACAGTCCGCGGCGGAGTGCGAGGACGCGGGTCGCGGTGATGGTGGCCAGCAGGCCGAGACCGGCTGCGATCACGATCCGTCGTCTGCGTTCCGCGGTCATCGGGATCAGTCTAGTCCCGGTGTGGCAACCCATCGCGCTGGCTGAGAATCACGCAGACACAGGGCCGTGCTCGTAGCCGAGGACTGGCCCTCCTGCTAGAGCAGCTCGGATCCGACCCCCGCCTCGACCGGCGTCGCGCCGCCGAGGTCGGTCGCGACGTCGATCCCGGCCGGCTCGTCAGCCACGGGAATCCCGCGTGCCTTGGTGCGGAGCGGGACCTCCTTGAGCAGCAGGGTCAAGAAGAACGCGACCGCCAGGATCGGCACGGCCGCCAGGAAGACGACATGGAGGGACTCCGACACCGCGTTGATGAGGCCCGTGTGGATCGCCGGCGGCAGATTGGCAAGCTGTGCCGGGTTGCCTTCCAGCGAGGCGGGATTGATCCCCGAATGCAGCGCGCTCGCGGGCAGGTTCTTCTTGAGGTTGCTGGCGAGCTCATTGCTGAAGATCGCGCCGAAGATCGCCACCCCGAACGATGCGCCCATGGAGCGCAGGAACGTGGCCGAGCTGGTACCCACGCCCAGGTCGCGCTGCTCCACGGCGTTCTGGACAGCGATGACTAGAACCTGCATGACGCAGCCGAGGCCGAGACCCAGCACCACCATGTACATCGAGAGGAAGAAGCGCGGTGTTTGCGGGTCGATGGTCGACAGCAGATAGACACCGATGGCAGCCAGCGCCGTGCCGATGACCGGGAAGATCTTGTACCTGCCGATGCGGCTGATGATCTGACCGCTCGAGATCGACGCCACCAGCAGCCCTGCCATCAGCGGCAGGATGTTCAGGCCGGAGCTCGTGGCACTCGCCCCGTCCACCAGCTGCAGGAACACCGGCAGGAAGGTGATCGCTCCGAACATCGCGAAGCCGATCACGAAGCCGACACCACTCGCGACGTTGAACACCTGGATGCGGAAGAGCCGGAAGGGCAGGATCGGCTCGGTGACCCGCCGTTCGACGACGACGAAGCCGGCGAGCATCACCACGCCGATGAGGGCGAGAGCGACGATCGGCAGCGACGCCCAGGCGTACTGGGTGCCGCCCCATGTGGTCATCAGGATGAGCGCGGAAGCGCCGGCGGCGAGGAAGAACGCCCCGAGCCAGTCGATGCTGTGCGAGATGCGCCGTGTGTGCGTCTTCAACACAGTCGCGGTCACGAAGAGGGCCACCGCGGCGATCGGGACGTTGATGTAGAAGATCCAGCGCCAGGACACATCGTCGGTCAGGAAGCCGCCGATGAGCGGCCCGGCGACGCTGGACAGTGCGAACACGCCTCCCATCCATCCCTGGTACTTGCCGCGCTCGCGGGGTGGGACGACGTCGCCGATGATGGCCTGGGCGCCGACCATGAGCCCGCCGGCTCCGATGCCCTGAATGGCGCGGAAGCCGATGAGCTCGAGCATGTTCTGCGAGAGACCGGCGAGCATCGAGCCGACGATGAAGATGACGATCGCCGCCTGGAACAGGATCTTGCGTCCGTAGAGGTCACCCAGCTTTCCGTACAGGGGCGTGGAGACCGTCGATGCGAGCAGGTAGGAGGTGACTACCCAGGAGAGCTGGTTCAGTCCCCCCAGGTCGCCGACGATGGTCGGCAGCGAGGTAGCCACGATGGTCTGATCGAGGGCGGCGAGGAGCATGCCGAGCATCAGGGCGCCGAGCACCGCATAGATCTGGCGCTGCGTCATGCCGTGGCCCGCCTGAGGTGCTCGCCGCCGTCGTCGTGGGCAGTGGCCGCGATGCGCTCGGTCAGGTCGACGTAGATCTGCAGCTCGTCGTCGTCGAGCGCCGCGAATACTTCGGCCGATGCTCGGCGCATGCCCGCCTTGAAACGAGCGGCGAGTTCTCTTGCGCGCTCGGTCGGTACAACGTGTTGCACCCTCCGATCGCGCAGGTCACGCACGCGGGTCACGAGACCCCGGCGCTCGAGACGGTCGATCAGCTGTGTGGCGCCACTCAGCCCGATGCCCTGAGCTTCCGCCACCTCGCGCATGCTCATCCCGTCACCGAGGAGCAGGCGGCGAACCACCTCCATCTGGTGGAGGGTCGTACCTCCGACCTCCGCGAACTCGGCCTGCAGGTTCGGCGACGCCACGTCGACGAATCGGCGGCGGAGCTCCGTCTGAGCGGCCATCAAGCGTTCGAGGAGCAGGGAGCGGTCCTTCATGTCAGAGATAATACATCACATGAAGTATTTATTGCGACCCAGAACGCGATCTCGGTGGCAGCGTGCTGATGCCGCCGACGGAGATTCCCGGCGTTGCCACCCTGGCCCTGTTCTCCGATCCCGCCGGCAACATCGTCGGCCTGACCAAGGGCTGAGCCGTACCTCCTTGCGGATGAAGCGCGTTGCGCCCGCCGGTCGCCGCGCGCACGCCATCCGGTCA
This sequence comes from Candidatus Dormiibacterota bacterium, assembly GCA_003135895.1. GTDB lineage: Bacteria > Chloroflexota > Dormibacteria > Aeolococcales > Aeolococcaceae > Palsa-851. Next base: position 10,723 of record PNBE01000157.1, on the reverse strand, counting down.
AGATTGGGCGCGTCGTGATCCAGCACCCCTCCGCGAGCTTCGCCTTCACCGCTCGGTGCCGGATCGTGAACCGGCCGGGCATGCTCGGCCAGCTCACCTCGGCGATCGGGAGCCTCGGCGGCGACATCCGCGCGCTCGACATCGTGCGGGTCGAGGGCAACGGGATCGTCCGGGACATCACTGTGCTCGCCGCCGACGCGGACCACGCCCAGAAACTGATCCAACGCATGTCGGCGGTCCCGGGGGTCGAGGTGCTCGAGTATTCGGACCGCACCTTCCTCGCGCACCTGGGCGGCAAGATCGAAGTGACCCCGCGCCAGGCGATCCGGACCCGCGACGACCTGTCGATGGTCTACACGCCGGGAGTCGCAAGGATCTGCATGGCGATCGCCGAGGACCCACGCCGTGTGCGCAACCTGACGATCAAGCGCAATGCCGTGGCCATCGTCACCGATGGGAGCGCAGTGCTCGGTCTCGGCAACATCGGCCCTGACGCGGCCATCCCCGTGATGGAGGGCAAATCCATGCTCTTCAAGGAGTTCGGCAGCGTCGACGCCTTCCCGATCTGCCTGGCGACCCAGGATGTCGACGAGATCGTCAAAACCGTGGTCAACATCGCGCCGATCTTCGGCGGGATCAACCTCGAGGACATCGCGGCACCACGCTGTTTCGAGATCGAGCGACGTCTCGTCGAACTGCTCGACATCCCGGTGTTCCACGACGACCAGCACGGCACCGCCATCGTGGTCACCGCCGCGCTCATCAACGCGCTCAAGATCGTGGGCAAGCGACTCGAGGACGTGCGCGTCGTCTGCCTCGGCATCGGAGCCGCGGGAACCGCCGTGTCGCGACTGCTCATCGCCGCCGGCGTCGGGAACATCATCGGTGTCGACCGCGACGGGATCCTCACCGAGGACCAGCCCGACCTGAGCCCGGCGCAACGGACCTATGCGGCCGCCACCAACCACAGTCATGTGACCGGCGGTCTGCGCGAGGCGCTCACCGGTGCGGACGTCTTCATCGGTACGAGCGTCGGTGGAGCCCTCGATCCCGAGCTCGTCCGCCTGATGGCACCCGACCCGATCGTCTTCGCTCTTGCCAACCCGCAGCCCGAGGTGCAGCCAGAGGCGATCGAGGCGGTGGCCGCGGTGATCGCGACTGGGCGCAGCGACTATCCAAATCAGATCAACAACGTCCTCTGCTTTCCGGGCTTCTTCCGCGGCTTGCTCGACAGCGGCGCCGGACTGGTCACCGACGGCATGAAGCTGGCCGCCGCGCATGCGATCGCCGGCGTCGTCGGGGACGACCTCCAGGCCGAGTACATCATCCCGTCGGTCTTCAACCGAGATGTCGCTCCGGCTGTGGCCGCGGCGGTCAGCGGCGAGGCGAGGAGGAGCGGGCTCTCACACGAATACTCGGATCTCATCGACCCGCTGCACGTTGCCGGGGCCAGCCGCGAACTCGCGCCCTGATCCACGCGGAGCCGAGTTTTCCACACCCTGGCGCGAGTTCGCGTCTCTGAGCGCCGCGGAGATCTCGACGGTTATCCACAGCTGGTTGTGGAAAGTTCACCGGCCCCCTATGGGATCGGCACGGTCACATCGCCGGTCTGCTCGAGGAGTTGCTGCCAGGTGTCGAACGACATGCTGAAGCGGCCGCCGATCCCATACGCCGTGCCCCAGCTGTTCCAGAACCAGACGAGCTTGTTCGGGGCATCGATCTGGTCGGCGACGACCTCGTGGCCGCCCCTGACCGTGGCCCCGGGGGCGATTGCGACCAGACCGCCGGCTGAAGGCGTGTCGAAGCTCGTGTACCAGCTGATCCCGGTGATGACCGGCCGGAGCACGAGCGCGAGCAGCGCCTGCTCGATGCCGAACGCATGCTTGTAGGACGAGATCCACCCGAGCTGCACCGCTGCTTTGCACACCTCCAGCCCGCTGCCGCCCGGGTCGTTGGGCGGGTACGGCTGACCCTCCAGCTTGGTCTCGAGCTCGTAGAGCGTGATCGCGTTCGCCTCGGTTCGCGGTGCCCCGCCCTTGAAGTCAGGAGCCGAGTCGAGCGCCCCGCAGAGCGCGTTCGCGGTGCAGGACCCGATATCGCCCTGGTTGAGCGGCAGCCCGGTGGCTGTGTGGACGACGCTGGTGATCGCGGGCGCGCGTTCCGCCGGGAAGTTGCGCGAGCGGGGGTCGTGGACGATGTGCCGTCCAAGCCGCCTGCCGGGGGTCACCTGCTCGGGAATCAGCGATCGCACCACGTCACCGTTCACGGCATAACTCCTCCTGGACCACGGGTCTCCGGGTGCGCACTCCGCCCCGGCGCCAACGTCGTTGAGTCAAATCTTCCACCCGCCCCGAGTGGGTGTCAATTTGGGNNGGTGAGGCGCTCGCCGTGGCCGCGGAATCGGGATCGCTGGATGCGCGTGTGCCCGGTTGCCCGGACTGGGATGTCGAGATGCTGCTGCGCCACACCGGCGACGTGCATCGCTGGGCGGCGACGATCGTCCGGGAGCGGTTGCCCGAGCGGCTGCAGCGTGACTTCGAGGGCCCGGCCGGCCCCGAGGGGTTGCTCGCCTGGTATCGCGACGGCTGCGCCGCCCTGATCGAGACGCTACAGGCCGCGTCTCCTGATGACACCTTCTGGTTCTGGGGTCCCGCTCCCAACGCGCTCGCCTTCTGGGCGCGCCGTCAGGCGAACGAGACCGCCGTGCATCGCTGCGACGCCGAGTCTGCACGTGGCCCGATCACGCCACTGACCACCGTCGATGCGCTCGACGCCATCGACGAGTGGTTCGGCCTCGGGGTACGACGGGCGAGGGCGCCCGACGGCGGCGGTCGCATCCTGCGACTGGTGGCCACCGATGCCGACAGCACGTGGAACCTGATCATCGGTGATCGAGTCGAGGTCACCAGCGACAGAGGGAGGGGTCACTGCGAATTGCGAGGCACCGCATCGGACCTGTACCTCTGGTCGATGAACCGGCGCGGCACCGAAGGGATCACGGTGTCGGGTGACGACAGCCTGCTCCAGGTTTGGGCCGACAATGTCCGATCCTGAGTGGGCATCCGCCGCGGCGGACGTTCCGAGTGCAGGCGAGCTGCGCATGCGAGCCGTCACGATCGGGGCACCACAGCGCATCGACGGGGCGATCGAACTGCGCCCGTATGACGACGAGTGGCCACAGCTGTACGGGGATGAGGCGACGCGGGTGGTGAGCGTCCTGGGTCACAAGGTGCTCCGCCTCGAGCACGTCGGGTCCACGTCGGTACCGGGGCTTCCTGCCAAGCCGATCATCGACATGCTCCTGGTCGTCGCGGACTCCTCGGCCGAGCAGGACTACGTTCCGCCCATGGAGCGTGCGGGCTACGTCCTTCGGGTCCGTGAGCCCGACTGGTACCAACACCGGCTTTTCAAAGGTCCGGCCACGAACATCAATCTTCATGTCTTCTCGGCCGGTTGTCTCGAGATCGACAGGATGCTTCGGTTCCGCGATCACCTCCGATCCGACGACTCGGATCGCGAGCTCTACTCGCGGACCAAGCACGAGCTCGCCGCCCGGCGATGGAACTACGTGCAGGAGTACGCGGACGCCAAGACCGAGGTGGTCGCGGCGATCATCGCGCGCAGCTGGCGAGCGTGATGCGTCACGGCACGTCGCCGACGGGCACCTCGCACAGGGTGTAGCGAGTCCCGTCGATCACCGTCTCATCGACGGCGGCGAAGCCGAAGCGTTCGTAATACCTGCGGATACCGGGATTCTCGGCGAGGCAGTCGAGGCGGACATATCGTCGGTCGCGGCGCCGCGCCTCGCGCAGACACCACTCGACCGCGTGGCGTCCGGCGCCGGCAGCCGCGCGACGAACCGCGAACCTGTGCAGATACAGCGCCTCGTCCCCCGCGGCCGGCCAGTAGAGCGTGTCGCGTTCGAGCAGCGAGAACGTTGCCACCGGGGTGCCGGCTCGCCAGACGAGATACAGGCTCCTGGCGGCGATGTCACCGCGAAGACGGGACATGCCAAGGCTGTCGGGACCGGTGAATGAACCCGGTAGCCAGCTGGGATATCCCTGCGAAGCTCCCCACGCAGCCACCTCTTCGATGATCGCCGCGCTGACCTCGGCCTCGCCGGAACCGGCAACACGAAGGTCGGTGTCGGTCGGTGGTCCACCGCTCACGCGTCGAGGGTAGCCCGCCTGCGGCAGCGGACGGTGGAGTGCCTAACCGCTTTCGGCGGTGCGCTCGGCGACTGCCTGGATCTCCTCGAGTCCGTAGAGGAAGTGCGCACGGCGGACCTCGTCGAGCGCCGCTTCATCGACACTGTTTCGTGCCGCGGGAGCGACTGCCGGACTCTGGGTTGCCGGTCCCGCCACGAGGCGGGCGTCGACATCATCGATGCCGCCGCCAACAGGGATGTAGCCGAGCTCCTTCGTCTCCGCAGCCTGCATCATCCATCGCGCCACAGCGGCGCTGATGGGCGAGAGGACCTCCTGGTCGAGCCAGCGCAGGTCGGCTTCGGTCGGCGCGCTGAGCTCACGATTGAACGGCGGCGGAACGACGTTCACGTCATGCCCATTGACGGTGATGTGAATCTCGGTGGGGTGGTCCTCGTCAGAGCTGATCGAGACGCGGATGGTGACGCTCGTCGGGGACAGCGTCTTCCACTGCTTCTCCCAGACCCTGCTGTGTGATACCGGGTTGAAGCGTCGCCGCACCGGCTCGGCGACGAGCATCTCGCCGTTGAGCGCGCAGAACACGTTGAGGGTCGCGATCACCTCATCGGCGGCCGCCGAGGAGATCCACTGCAACACGGGGACGGTGCGACTGTCGATATCCGGGTGTGACGCGGCACCGAACTCCCACTCCAGGGCCTGCATCGCGTGTGCATGCAGCGCGCAGTAGATCTTGCCGTCCACGACGCTTCGATCCGCCGGGCACCATGCGGTCTTGCAACGCCGTCCCCGGCGATCGACGTAGCTGCAGGGCATCCCCACCAGCGAGGAACAGCGAAGCGCGGAGCACGGCTGATTGCCGGCCGCGGTCTCCGGGCGGCGTGTGGTGTCGTTCCGGCCGGCAGCAGCGCGCTGCTCGGTCGTCCCTGTTCGCCACCTCGGCATTTCTTGACCTGCGTTGATCGAGCGGCTTGCTCGGTGTCGAACCATGCTATGTGGGACATGGCATCGCTTATGGCGAGCCTGTAACGAACGTCAGCCTCGCGCGATCAGGTCTCGCGGTTGGATCGACGCTTCTCGGTGAGCTTGCGGATGCGCTGCATCTCCGGGGACGGCTCGCGGTGGGGCGGGCGCTCCGGAGGCTGCAACCTTGGAGGGAGATTTCTGCGCGGGCCGGCCCAGAGCGCCGGTGGGGCGTTCACCGCGTCCGCCATGCCGTAGGCGAGCGCCTCATAGTTGACCCGCCAACCGCGGAAGTGGACCCACGATTCTGCAGCGCCGCGCTGCATCGTCCATCCGACGTGTTCCAGGTGGTGGATGGCGTCCTGGTAGTTGTCCTCGGTCAGCTGGATGGGGTCGTTGGGTTTTGGGTCGGGGTCGAATGTGAGACCGACCACCGTCGCGAGGTCGCGCAGGCACATGTACCCCATGCGGAGGAAGGCGCGAGCCTCGGAGGGGGCCAGGAGCGGCTGCGTGGCCAGTTGCATCGCGGCTGCATCGAGCACCGCCAGCAGTCCGATCACCCAGGATCGGTAGGGATGGGGTGAGCGGAACCACAGGAGGACGGGGTACGAGGCGTGAGTCTCGGCCACGTCGGCTGCCCATTCCTCCCAGCGCTGGTAGAGGCTGGCCAGGTTATGGACGTTATCGACCAATTCGCTGCGAGCCAGCAATTCCGGACCCCAGGCGGGAGACCCCGCGCGGCTGTCCAGCATGGTGACCAGTACCTCTCGCCGGTTGAAGGCACCGTAGAGCACTGGAAGATATGCGATCTGGAGGGCGACGATGGTCAGACCCGCCGCCGCCGCGCAGAACACCAGAAAGCGAGGGGCTGCACCAGCTTCCGACGCGAACCCAAGCGTGAAGAGTGATGACCCGCTCACGGTGATTGCATGGATGAGACCTCCGCTGCGCATGAACGGCCAGAGCAGCAGCGCGAACCCGACGAGCAGAGCTCCGAGCCAGATCCCCAGGATGACGATGAGGTAGAGCGGCGCCTGGAGGGCGAGAAACCGATCGCGCGCCTCGTAGGTCTCGAATCGATGCGAGATGCGCGAGAAGAGCTTGATCATTCCTCTGCCCGCGTAGTTCTGAATCCTCGACGACCCGAGTCGCGGCAGGACGAGGGAGGTCACCACGCTCATCAGCGTCGAGAGCACGATGACCAGACCGAGGGCGGCTGCGATCCACGCGATGACGGTCATCCACGCATCATCGCCGAACGCCGGCGTCGCGAGCGATCGTCGCCCGCGACGCCGTTGCTCAGGGTCGGTCTACCACTCCACCCAATCGCCGGGAGCGGACCGCCACACGGAGGTGTCGGGCGCTCCTGCGAACACGGGTCCGAAATGATCGAAGCCCAGGCGGAGGTCGTAGTACTCGTTCATGCGGTCGGGGTCCATCCAGAAGTCGACGCCGATCACTTCCTGGGTCGGGGTCTCGCCGGGATTCGGGACGCGCAGCCAGGTGCTGTGACTCACCATGCCGTAACTGCGCGCGATGTTGATGGTCGACGCGGCATAGGCGGTGAAGGCACCCGCAGCCTGCTCGATCGACGTGAGCGAGACCTGGAGCGCACCGACTGCTCCGATCGAACGGCCGCTGGGCAGTGACAGGTGAAAGGCTCCGAATCCTTCGAGGCGCGCCCAGACGATGCCGTCTCGACTCGAGAAAAGCTGACCAGCCGCCGCCTGCACCTGCGGGTTGGAGAAGAAAGTGCCCAAGCCGGACACGCTGTTCCAGAGATCGATGAACAGCAGCTGACCGTCGAGCTCCTTGCCGATCGGGGCGTAGACGTTGTGACTCAAGTCGCCGAGCGAGCGTGCGCCCGCCGCGCTCTGTGGTGCTCCCGCAGTTGCGTTGTGGATGGTGCGCGTCTCTTCCAGCGTCGATGGCACCGTCTTGCCGCGCACTGTCAGCAAGTACGTCGCCGCGCCGGCGTCCGCGGGGTATGTCGTGTCGGTCATGGCCGTTCTCCTCTTGTCTGTGGACCTACTCAGACGACGAACGGGCGGCCACGGATATCGACAGCGGGAGCGGCGCTGGTCAGATGTCGTGCTCCGGCGACACGCGGGCGGCGCGCGACTCGAGGTAGCGCCGCTCAGGGATGCTCAGCGTTCGCCTGGCTGCGAGGCGGTAGCAGTCGCGTGCTCCGACGGCGTCTCCCGCCATCTCGAGCAGGTGCGCGCGGACGGCGTCCACCCGGTGGTTCCCGCGGAGGGCGGGGTCACGCTCGATCGCAGCCAGCTCGCGCAGTCCGGCCTTCGGGCCGTGGACCATCGCGACTGCGACGATGCGATTGAGGGTGACCATCGGCCCCGGCGCCAGCGTGCGCAGCAGGTCGTAGAGCCCCAGGATCTGCTTCCAGTCGGTGTGCTCGGCGCGCGCGGCCTCATCGTGAACGGCGGCGAGGGCAGCCTGGAGCTGATACGGTCCGATTGGCGCCGTCGCGAGACTCCGGCTGATCAGGCGGGTGCCTTCCGCAATGCTCTCGGCATCCCATAGCTCACGGTCCTGTTCGGCGAGGGGGACCAGGGCGCCGTCCGAGGTCACGCGTGCTGGGCGCCGGGCATCGGTGAGCAGCATCAGGGCGAGGAGTCCGGCGACCTCGCCGTCATCCGGCAGGCGGTCATGGAGTTGACGGGTGAGGCGGATCGCCTCCGCGATGAGGTCGACGCGCTGGAGCGACGCGCCGGAACTCGCTGTCGAGCCTTCGTTGAAGACGAGATACAGGACATGCGTTGCCGCCGTCATGCGGTCGGGCAATTCGGCGTCCGGCGGCATCTGGAACTTCGCGCCGCCGGCTTTGATCCGCTGTTTGGCACGGCTGATTCGCTGTGCAACCGTGGCCTCAGGAACCAGGAGCGCGCGTGCGATCTCGGCGGTGGTGAGTCCGCCAACCGCTCGGAGAGTCAACGCGACCTGGGACACCGGAGTCAATGACGGATGGCAGCACAACAGGAGCAGGGTGAGCGAGTCATCGCCCGCGGACATGTGCTCGTCGTCTGGCGCCGTGGATGCAAACGTGACCTGCTCCCGTCGACGTCGCGCTGATTCGCGCCGCCACATCTCGGTTCGCCGGCGCGATGCGACCACGGTCAACCAGCCGTGCGGGTTGGCGGGCACGCCATCCGGAGGCCACTGCACTGCGGCCGCGAGCAACGCTTCCTGCACGGCGTCCTCGCAGACGTCGAAATCGCCGTAGCGCCGGGCGAGCGCACCAAGAACCTGCGGCGCCAGCGTCCGTAACAGGTCCTCGATCTCGTTGGCAGCGCTCAGATGTCCCACCCGTCGAGACCCATGATCGGACGCACTTCGACGAGCCCGAGCGCCGCCTCGGGGATCCGCACGGCCTGCTCGATCGCCCGCTCGATAGTGGCGCAGTCGACAAGGAAGAAGCCGGCCAGGTATTCCTTCACCTCGGCGTACGGTCCGTCGGTCACGATCGGTCGTCCCTCCTGTGCCGAAACCCGTTTGGCGAGGGACGGATCGGCAAGTGCCTCGGAGACGATCAACTCGCCCGAGGCGACCATGCTCTCGTGGAGCGCCTCATAGTCGCGGAGCCCCGCGGCACGCTGATCACGGGAGAAGCTGTTCCAGATCTCCCTCGACTGCGGGTTGCTGTAGATCAGGATCAGGTACTTCACTGGTCGTCCTCCTCGAGGTCACGAAATTTGGTCACATCGGGATGTCGATTCAGGGGAGGCGACTTCGACATCCTCGGTGAGAGGCGCCTGCTGGGCGCCGGAACCCGGAGCACTATCCCGCAAGGAGGATCGCAATGACAAACGCCACACGCATCACGCGCATCGGAACCGTGATCGTTCCGGTCAGCGACCAGGAACGAGCGCTTGCCTTCTACGTCGACACGCTCGGATTCGAGAAGCGCCTGGACGCCCCCTTCGGGCAGGGCGGTCGCTGGATCGAGGTGGCGCCGGTGGGGGCGGTCACGACGATCGCGCTCGTGCAGGCGCCCGACCGAGGCCGCAGGGATCGTGGTGAGCCTGGCGACCGAGGACGCTGACACCGACCACGAGACACTCCTTGCCCGCGGCGTGGAGGCAGACGCCGAGGTTCTGCGCATGGGGGAGTACGTGCCGCCGATGTTCACGTTCCGCGATCCGGACGGAAACCAGTTCCGGATGGTGCAGCGGCCCTGATCCAGCGTCGGGGAGCAGGCGCCTCGGTACCCGATGTCTATTCATGGATCGAGACGCCCTGCTCCAGCGCTATCGGGACGGTCCCGATCGGTTGGAGGCGGCGGCGCTCGGGCTCTCCGACGACTGGCTCGAGATCTACGCCGCGCATTGCCACGACCATGCCGATCAGATCAGCTGGGCTGTCGAGGAATCGAGGCTGGCTCAGCAGTGACCGCGCGGGGCGCTGGCTAGACTCTGGCCCGTTCACCGGTCAATGGAGGAACCAGGGTGGCAAAGGGGAATGGGACCCGCGAGGACCCGTGGCAGCTGACGACCCCGAGCGGGACGTCCAACTACGAGATGTACCGGGACGAGTCGCTCGACCCGCCCGCTCTGGTGTGCACCGTCGGAAGCACGCAACTCAGGTATCAGCTGCGCTGCATTGAAGACCTGCACCAGATGCTCAAGGAACGAGGTGACTGGGTCCCGCTCGGGAGCGCCGACGAGCAGAAGCCGGCCGCCGATGGCACCGTCGAGGCATGGGGTCGCTCGACCGGCAACCCGGTGGGCGGCTGGTACGGACTCAAGAAGGGCCTGCGCGGACGTTTCGGCATGTACGTCCCGCCGTTGATGGAGGCACTTGGACTGGCCGAGGTCGAGCACAACCCGCGCAACAACCGGATGCGCGCGATCTGACCGCCGCGCGGGTGAGCTACTCGATCTTGGTGATGTACGAGCCGACGAGCGTCGCCTTCTGCTGATCGACTCCACCCTCGCGTCGCTCGCCGTGTCCGTCCTGAAAATGTGCGAACGCCTCGGTCGACGAGATCGGATTGACCTCATCGTCACCGTGGTCGTGGAACGACACATGGACGAATGAACCGTCCTCGAGCCGCAGGACGATGTAGCTCACGTTCCCGGGCTTGTTGGCCTCGAGCTCGGCGAAGACACCCTCAACCCGCGTCTGGTTCTCGTCCGCAGCCTCTGCGGACTTCGTCGCGTAGCGCGTGACCAATCGCTTCTGCATGTCAGCTCCTTGTGTGCGTCTGGATAGAGTACGCCCATGGATTGGAAGATCGAACTCGTCGCCATCCCGGTCACCGACGTCGACCGCGCCAAGGCGTTCTACGTCGACCAGGTTGGTTTCAATCCCGACCACGACTATCAGGTCACCGACACGCTCCGCTTCGTGCAGCTCACGCCACCCGGGTCCGCCTGCTCGGTCGTCATGGGCGTCGGGATCACCGACATGCCACCCGGATCGCAGCGAGGCGTGCAGATGGTGGTGTCCGACGTCGCGGCGGCTCGAGACCAGCTCATCAGACGTGGCGTCGCGGCCAGCGAGATCGACGTTCAGCCGTGGGGCTCGTTCGTGACCTTCAGCGACCCGGACGGCAACACCTGGTCGCTGCAGCAACTCCC
>PNBE01000025.1 GCA_003135895.1 Candidatus Dormiibacterota bacterium | reverse complement strand
GGGCGATCCGGGGGGACCGTGGAGTCCCCATAGCCACGCAAGTCTGGGCAGACGACGCGATAACCGGCCCGAACCAAAGCCGGGGCCACTGCATACCACGTGGTATGGGTGCGGGGGTGGCCGTGCACCAGCAGTACAGCCGGACCGTCCCCACCGTATCGGACTCGCAAGCGTAGTTCGCCAACGTCGATATGGTCGAGGCGGAAGCTCTCAAACAATGTCGACTTCCTTATCCGTCATCAGCCCGTCCCCGTTGTCAGTGAGCAGCGCTCCGCGACGGTAGCGCACGCGCCCTCGACAAACCCACCACGAGGAGATCCCGGATCTCCTCGTTCGCCGCAGTGGGGCTTCGCTTCCGGTCACTGGACAATCCGGAGGAGCCCTACGATTCCGACTGCGTAAATCAACAGCGCCAAGATCGAATCCGGTCCAAGCCGTTTGGGTCGCGAAGGCCGCACGATCACGCCACCGACATATACGGCGGTCAGCGCCAAGCTCAGCGCCGCCAGCCAGGCGTTCGCCGCACCTGTTGTCGGTAGTGTCGGCTTCATCGCCACGAGATCAGCCACGAGAAAAAGACATAGTTGAAACGCATTGCCGCCAAATACATCCCCAATCGCGAGTTGATGGTCACCCAGGCGCACAGCCTCAATGCCTGAACTAATCTCCGGTAGCGCCGTCGCCAGCGCCAGCACCGTTGCACCAAAAACCACACCGTCGATCCCGGCGCGGTGTGCCAGCTCGCTGCCCGTGGTCTCCAGCACGACACCCGCAAGCAACGTGACTACCGACGCCGCGCCGAACACCGTTGCAACACGCAACATCGAATGCGTTGCACGCGCTGCGTCCGCGACCGGATGAGGCACGCGGCGGTGCGGGCGCCCCGGCCGACTCCCCGCCATTACCACCTCCCACATCGGATGCGACCGGGTGCGATTCATGACCCATACGCCGCCGATCCAGATGACCACAATCGCCACCGAGGCTGGACTGACGCGCCCACCGATGGCCACCGACCGTGGCAGCACGGCGCCCATGAGAACAGCTGCCACAGTGAGCACCACCAGCAAGCCCTCAAGCACCGGGAGTAGAGACCCGACCAGATATGTGAGCGGTCTGGCCGCAAACAGATCGCAGAGCACAAGCACCATTGTTGCCGTGGCGATGCCGCCGATCAGGTTTCCCGCCGCCAGGTCGAGGTGGCCCGATGCTGCCGCCGAGACCGTGATCGCCAGCTCCGGCAGGCTACCGGCGATGGCAAGCAAGACCATCCCACCGAGCGCGTCACCGATTCCTAGCCGGCGATCCAGTTCATCGGTCGACTTCGAGAGCTCGATCCCCGCGCCCCACGTGGCGACGGATGCCGCACCGAATAGGATGAGCACAAGGAACGCCGGAAGGGTTGACACAGCGTGGATGGTAGGAGCGTCGGGCCGCTTCAGGTTGCCATGACGTCGCCTGTGCGGCCTCGGCTCGGGTAATCAAGTTGCGCGCTGGGTCCCGCGGATTCAGACGCCGCCGAACTCCGGTAGCAAAGAACCCTTCCCGCCACGATAGAGAGCACGAGCCATCCGAGCTCCGCGGCTCCAATGCCGCCCTCTGGGCTCAGCCGCGAGGCGACAACCCAGCTCCGCGGTCATTAGAATCGGCTACCTCGCAGCGGGCTTGCCAAAGGGGATGCGTCCATGGCCAAGGGTCGGTGGTGTAGCTTCGCGTTGCGCGCGGGTCTCCCTGCCATCGTCCTGCTCGTTGCTGGCGCCAGTTCCACGGCACCAGCCGGCTCAACGCGCGACGGGACGCCGGTTGTGGCCGCTAGTCAACCGAGCGCAGACGACTGGCCGTCATTCCACCACGACCCGACGCACTCCGGGGTCTCTCCCGACACGGCCGTTGGCGCGACCGCAGCAGCCGCGGGCCTTACCCTGAGATGGAAGGTGCCTGCGGGGAGTGTGATCCAGTCGACGCCGGCAGTGGTGTACAACGCCATCCTGAACAAGACGCTCGTCTACATCGAGACCATGGGCAACACTCTCCTTGCTCTCGATGCGAGCTCAGGGGCGACGGTGTGGTCGTACGCGCAGGTGAGCCCGGACAACGCGTATTCATCGCCGACCGTGTACCAGGACACCGTGTACGTCGGAGGATCCGCAGATCACACGATGTTTGCGATCGATGCCACCACTGGCGCGTTGCAATGTAGTTTCGCCACCACTGGTCGAATCTTCGACGGGCCGGTGGTCGCCGACTTCGGGAGCGGACCGGAGGTCTTCTTCGGCGACACAGGACTTACCGAATCGAACAACACGGGCCACGAGTGGGCGATCACCGGTGTGGGCAACCCGCTCGGCGGGTGCAAGTTGATCTGGTCGTTCAACAGTTGGGGTGCCACCAACGGCGGCACCCAGACCGGTTCATGGTCACCTCCTGCACTCGCGTACGACACAAACGGGCGACCGCTACTGGTGTTCGGTACCAGCCAGCCCGACTCATCCGTCTACGCCCTCGATGCCCGTACCGGCTCCCTGGTGTGGCGCTATAACACGTCGACCACCGGTGACCACGATGTCGGCGCTGGGGCATGCATTACCCAGCCGGGGGTCAACGGCTTCACTGACGGGGAGGTCTACATCGACGGGAAGGACCAGGTGCTTTACGCCCTCGACCTCATGACCGGAGCGCTCACCTGGTCCTTCAACATGAACGCTGCCATCGGGGTCAAGGTCAGCAACTCCGTGTCCACCCCGGCTTGCGTCGGGAGTAGTGTCTACGTCGGATACGGGTATGGCGTCTGGGCGTTCGACGCCGTCAAGGGCGCGGAACAATGGTACAGCGGGACAACCAATCCGGTGAGCGGCGTGGTGCTCAGCTCGCCGGCCGTTGCAGGTGCCGGCGGCGACCAGGTGATCTACTCGAACGACGGTGGGGGTGCCGTCACCGCGTACCGGCTCAGCGGTGGCCAGACGCTCTGGCACTACCTCACGTCGATGCCGATGTACGGCTCCGACGCCGTTGCTGACGGTCAGGTCTTCTTCGGGGGCCTGGATGGCAACGTGTACGCGTTCGGCCCGGTGACGGGGTCAATCTCGGGCACCGTGACGGACGCCACCAGCCAAGCCGGAGTTTCCGGCGCGACGGTCACCTGCTCGTGCGCCACTAGTGGCGCCACCACGGATGCGGGTGGGGACTATTCGTTCCCCGACGTGGTGCCGGGGAGCAACTACTCGTTGACGTTCTCAGCAAGCGGATACGCAGACCAGACGTTCAACAATGTGGCTGTCGCAGCGGGGATCACCACGACTGAGGACGCTCAGCTCGCGCTCGGGGTTGGAGGCGTGGTCAACGGACAAGTGACCGACGGCACGGCCCTCGGTAACCCGGCACTTGGAGGAGTGACGGTGACATGCACATGCCAGGGCGGGACTGCGACCACGGATTCCAACGGGATGTTCTCATTCGCTGGCCTTCCATCCGGCACCTACTCGCTGACCTTTTCAGCCGTCGGCTTCGTCACCCAAACAATCAACGGCGTCTCCGTCACGACCGGGGCCACGACTACTGAGGACGCCGCGCTCACCGAGGACGGTGGAATCAGCGGGACGCTGACCGATGCGCACACCGGCAATCCGATCTCAGGCGCGACGGTTGATTGCACGTGCCAAACGGGGAGCACCTCCACGAACAGCACGGGGACGTACGCCTTCACCGATGTGACCCCAGGCACGTATCTGGTTTCGGTCAGCGCACCAGGGTACTCGTCTGCGTCCAATAGTGACGTGGTAGTCAATGCCGGGACGACAATGACGCAGAACTTTGGATTGACCGCCAACAGCCACCAAGTGGTCTTCAGCGACGGCTTCGAGAGCGGCACCTTCTCGGCGTGGACCGCGTCCAAAGGCCTCGTCATCGAGAGGACTGTTGTCCATTCCGGATCGTTTGCGGCCGAGACGCGCACTACCCGCGGCGGCGGATTCGCCCGCAAGAACCTGGCCTCGTCGTACACGGCCGGCTACGGCCGGGTCTGGTTCGACATCGCGAGCGCGACGGGTCAGGTCAATGTGATCAAGCTCGACGACACGTCCGGCAAGCCCGTCGCGTATCTCTATGTGACGTCATCGAGGCACCTCGGCATTAATGTCAACGGCACGAACATTGTCTCGACCGCCGCGGTCGCCAAAGGATCGTTCCACGAACTCGAGGTCGGCGTCGACATCAACGGCACCTCGAGCACAACACAGGTGTGGTTCGACGGGGCGCTCATATCGTCCCTCTCACGCATGGTGAACCTTGGCACGTTGCCGATCACCCAGTTCCAGATTGGTCAAGTCATGAGCGGCGGCACCTACAACGTCATCTACGACGACGCTGCATTCGACACCATGTTGCTTCCCTAGCGCGGCGACAACCACCCCCGCGGGTGGACGGCCTGAAGCCGATGAGCCTACGGAACGGACTTGCTGCCTCGGGCGTGGTGGCCTCCGGAAGGCAGGATTCAGCATCGACACGGCCGCCGACGCCTTCTCCGTCATGGACTCGAGCAGACGGACGTTGGAACGATTCTCCGCGCCAACTCCCCGACCCGCGCTGAAGGCCGCGAGGTCGGGCGACCTCTGGTGTGCGGAGATGTAAGCCCTGGTCCACCCATCCTCTGCTCAGGCATGAGTCATGTCCGCGCCGCCGGCGGGCGCCCGGCAGAGTATCGACTCCACCGAGCGCGCTTCGGCAATGTCAGTTGCTTACGCGGTCGTGCGCGCTTGCGACGACCGTCCGGTCACGTCGACGCCGCCGAGCGTCTCAGAGTCGAAGATCTCGATGAGCCCCGGTATGGGCTGGCTGAAATCGATGAATGGTGGATATATCTTGCTCAGATTCTCCTTGAACCACACGTCGAACTCAGACGTCGACGCCGCGAACTGGGCGTTTCCCCGCACCGGATCCTCGCCCTCGACGTACACAGCGGTGACCGGGCCCTGGGGAGTTTGAATCAGGACCACGATCTCGATGTTCTGCCTCAGCGCACGGCGGGATTCCGTCATTGCGTCGCGGCTGAATGCCTCGGCAGCCCAGTCTCTGGCAAATGCTTCCATCTCCGGGATGATCGGCGCCATGAATGCCAGCCCCTTGCCGCGCTTCTTTACCTGAGAATCGGACCACTCAGCCACGACCTCGGGTGGGGGGCCTTCCGGCGGCTGGGTGATGTCGATCCCGTGCACGTCCTTCACCGTCTCGGCGAAGAACTTGCCCATGGGGGTGTTGTCCTGCGAAGCCGCGCCGAACGCCTCGGCCAGAGTCGGCTTCGTCGATTCCACATACGCGACCACGAAATCGCCCATCGGCGTGTGCTGCCAGTACGCGCGTTCGAGAGTGACCCCCTGGGATCGCCTGGATTCCCAATAGCCTTCGGGATCTTCCTTGAACCGCTCGGTGATGCGCCTAACGTCCGCTTCGCTCTTCCCGGGTAGAACCGGGAACGCGAGTGCTCCACGTGCCATGCCTCGACCTCCACGTCCTGGGCCGCGGGGCGGCCACTCTCAGGTTGGCCATGCTAGTCCGCCGCGTCATCGAGTAGCAAGCAACAGAAGGCCCGAACCGGAGTTGAACGCCAAGATGCGATCAAGTCCACGACGTTGCGGTCGCCGCCGAACGCAAGAGCCCTTATGCTGTAACGGAAACTCGGAGCGAGAGGGCGGTGAGCTTGCGACCAGGTACTTGTGCACCATGGCGCCGGAGGCAGCCACGCGCAGATGCGGCAGCGCGTTGACGAATACCGCTGAGGTCAGGTCCTCGGCGTCCAGCGTGGTCGCTAACCTTTGCGTGGACGAGTCGATAGATCGGTCCGGAGATCGCCGGTCGAACCGTGGTCGAAACAGCACCCGCCCCTGCCGGGGGAAGGAGCAGGGCCTTGGTGCAGAGCGACGGGCCGCCGCCGTTCGTGACCCGGTCGGCGAAGACCGTCAGTGACCAACGGCTCGAGCCAGCAGGGTTCGGCGGTTGCTTGTCTCGGTCTTGTTGAAGATCGACTTGAGGTGGTCTTGCACCGTGTTCTCGGACAGGAACATCTGCTGAGCGATGCGGCGGGTGTCGAACCCCACGATCAGAAGGCCGAACAGTTCCAACTCGCGAGTGCTGAGCGCACACGCCCGCCCGAACAGTGCCATGCGCTCCGCCGGGGCGGCCACTTCAATCGCGACGGCGATCTCCTGCTCGGCGGTCGGTGACGCAGTGCCGATGCGAGCGGCACGGAGCGTCAGCCACACCCCGGCCGACAGGTGTACGCGGGCGGTGGGCGAGTGGTCGTCGATCCCTGCCTCGACTGACAGCAACTGGGCGGCAACGTTGTAGGCTCCTGCCGGAATCGGCTGGCGATCAGCGTCAGGTGGGACGAGGAGTTTTAGGTACTCGTTGGTCTCGAGCGTCTGCGCTCGCACTTCGAGGTCCGGCGACAGCACGAGTACCACAGGACCCGCCCGGACCGTCGCCGAGGCGGCGAGGCTGAACGTGCTGGCCTGGCAGCGCCGCAGCGCCGCGGTGACCGGCTTCGCTATGGCGGTCAGGAAATCGGCTTCCTCGTCCGTGAAGCTGCCTCCAGCGTCG
>PNBE01000116.1 GCA_003135895.1 Candidatus Dormiibacterota bacterium | reverse complement strand
CCAGCGGTTTCTGACACTGCGCGAGTATGGGTTTGCGATCGCAGCCACGCCTGGATGGCGGGGCCCGTTCGATGCTCCTCAAGAGAGGCCACGTCTGCCGGTTGTGCCTGAGCGAACCCGAACCGGAACCCGAGCGCGCGCCTTCGAAGCCAGTGTGATAAGCCGCACGGCTCCTGGTCTTCGTCCTGCTCAAGGAATCGAAGCACAGTCGTGTGCCTCACTCCAGCGTGCATTTGGCACACCAGAGCCAAAGGGGTGAGTTAGTCCCGAGTTGGCCTGGAGGCGCGGCAAACACCTCGCAACCTTGAGAGGGCCGAGGGCGGCTGCGTTACCTGGGGAAGCCCAGTTGACTAATCTGGTCGGAGTCTGTGGGGGTTTGTGTCGAAGGGCCCGGCGGAAGCGGTGGGTCAGGCCGAAGGACTGAGAGCACCGAGGGAACCCGCCCCGTCTACGAGCGCCGATTTAGGATACAACCCAGGATGGGCAACGTTGGCAAGGGCCGGCGCTCACGGTTCAAGGCCACATGTTCAAGGTGGCAACCTTCGCCGCGTATGTTCGGGCGCGGTGATCGTCGGCGTGGCCGTCAGCGGCGCCGCCTCACCGCGGGGGCGGCCTCGTGCCGGCGCGCAGATCTATCCGCGGCCGCAGGCTGCTCCACGTCGTTCTACGGGCTCAGCGAGTTCACGGGTTCTGGAGGCGCTGGGGCCGCGAGTCGCACGGCTGTCGAGCAGAGACGCAGCACGGGCGCGTCCCTGCTCGACAGGGGATTGCTTGTTGTTCAGAAGGGACCGGGACCCGTGTGGCCGTGGAGCGTCGTCTTGCTGGCGAGCACGCACTGTCCGAACCGCTCACCACCGACCCAGTTCGGCTTGGGGTCGCGCGGGAATATGCTCCCTGACGAGGTTTCGGAGCTATCCCACACAGCGATGTTCCCTCTGCACACCAGGTCCCCAGCGATGTGATTGGTCGTGATCTCGATGGCGTCCGGGTCGGCGTACCGGGTGTTGAGCACACGGAGGTCACCGGCCACGTGGTTCCGGGCGATGCCCAGGTAGCACGAGGTGATGTCGCGGATCGTGACGCTGCCGCCGATCCTGTTGTCCTCGTAGTCGCTGAACACCGGGCTGCCGAAGAGGGTGAAGACGCCCGTGGGCGTGCAGTTGAACCCGCCGCCACCGCCGTGCTCATTCACATTGCCTTCGATCAGACTGCTGTGAATGATGATGCCCAGCGGCTCGTCACCGATCACGTCGCGGCCGACGCGGTCGTGGATGAAGAGCGTTGGGCTGGTCGGATTCGGGTCATCGAGACATGTAAAGAAACCGGGCTCGCAGCCCACGAGTGCGCTGCCTCCGTCCTCGACGATCAGGTCATGCCCCACCGACAGCCGCGACTTTCCATGGCCGGTGATGTCGTTGAGGGCGAACGCGGCGAGGAGAACGCTTCCCGGCGACACCGTGAGGTTGCCGTCGACGGTCGCAAGGCCGCCGTTGACCTCACAGGCTCCCCGTACCAACACGGACGCGAAGGTTCCAGCAAGCACGCCCGGCGAGGTGAACGTGCCGGAGCAGACGTGGACGCCATCCGCAGCTGCGGCGGCGGGAATCGGCCCCGCCACAGCAAATCCAAGTCCGCCGGCGAGAGTGCCCGCGACCAGCAGGCGAGAAAGTTTGTGCCAAGAGTGCTGCATGACACTCGACCCCCTTGAACCGATCCGACCTTCGGACGTCGAGCCCAGCGCTCGACGTCCCTCGGGCCGGATGATACGCACCAAAAGACACTCCCGCAGCCCGCAGGCAGGGCAGCCATGGGACGAGCTTCTCTACCCCTCAGCGCGTCGTGCGGTCGCCCTTGGCAAGTTCTGCGACCAAGGAGATCGCAATCGTCGCTCCGCAACCTGCGCAATCGCGCGGCTGCTGGACGAGACGCCGATTCCCGGCTGAGTCCGTGCCGCCATCAGTAATCGTGACGGTCACGGGTTTTGTGCAGCCGGGACAGTCGTATGCGACGTGCATCATGCTGACGCGGCTGCCGACGAGGTTAACCTCGCTCGTCATGGCTTGTCCTCCTCGTGGGGGTGCATTGGGGACGCCTTGCGCAAATGCTGCCACGTTCCGGGCCACAGCGCTCTCTAAGACAACACGGATTGGGTGGAGTCCCTTAGGAGGCCACGACTGCCACACAGCTGCCCTTGTGACCGGCCGGGTTCATCGTTTCGTTCGCGCCGCTGAGCAAGGCGGCGCCGGGGCAGGTCGACACGACGGAGCAGATGACGACGATCGCAGTGCGCATCGGGCCCGCTGGGCGCCCACAAGGACGAGCACTCGTCGCGGCCACTGGAGCCTCGTTTGACGCAGGAAGGGGGAGACGACCCAAGACCCGTGTCGTCGGATCCTCGGCCCGAGAACGAGATGATGGTGGACGCCAGCCTCCTGGTGACGGCCTGTGCGAAAACGATGGCGGACCTCTGAGGACGCCGACGAACGTCAGTTCGCGCGGGTGAAAAACCTGGTGTCGACAGTTCGATCCTCTCCCTCGGCATCAAAAGGATGTTGTCGCGGCGGCCGGATGCCCTCGCAAAGGCTGGGGTCGCTTCCGACGGCTACAGGTCGTCTTTCAGAATCCCAGATCCGCGACGCTGACTCCGAATACCTTGGCGAGCCGGCGGCGGTAGAAGGGGCGCGGCACCGCATCGCCAGCCTCCCACGCCTTTACCGAGCGCACCGAAGCTCCCACCTTTTGGGCCAGCCCAACTTGCGTCCACTCGCTCGGATTCGTCGCGTCCGCTTGCCTCTGAGAGCGAAGCTCGAGAACTTTGGTTGGGTGGGACCTCGACTTCGACTTGCGGTTCTGCACCATACTGCCCGATACTGCCAGTACGGGTGGCTACTCACCTGGCGGAGACCACCTCGATGCCGGGTGGTTTCACCTTCGCGACAGACTGAAATGGCAACCCTTAGCCCCCCCTCTCGGGCGCTCCGACGAATCGCGCGGCGGAGCGCCTTTCCCTTGCCTGCGCGTGTCATCGAGGACCCGCCCGGAACGCAGGTGGGTTGAGCCATGGAGCACCGCGCTAGCAGGGTGTCAGTCGGCTTGACCCCGATCAAACGGCTCGGCGCGCGCGGAGCTAGAGTCTGCCGACTGGGTGATAGGGACGATGTGTGAGGCGGGGTCCAGCTGATGGCTTGATCGTCGCCCGGTTGGAAGGGGGCGTTCCTGCGCCTGGTAGCGAGACCTCGCCGCCCGCACTGACCCGAGTTGGGCGGTGGTCCCGAGCAACCGCACCGTCGGGATCGCCCGCCTCGCAAAAACGCGTTTGGCCGACAGCGGCCGCGTTGAACCTGTCGCCTCCTGTCGCACATCGGGATCCGGCAACTCATTCACCGTTGGCCGCTGCCGGATGGGAAGCCGATGCGAATGTAGAACAGCAGCCCCCCGATGGCATGTGGCCGGAAGTTCGCAGTCACGTAGGCGCGAAGTCTCGCATCAGGTGGGATATACCACTGGGCGAACGATCTGTCCGTCACCAGGTAGTTGGAATGCTGGACCATGACAGTCCAGAGGTTCTCTGCACCCGCGGAACCGTATCCATATGAGAGCGTCGCGCCCTCTGGATCGATCATGTCGTTGCAGTGAGGGGCAGTTGCCACGAATCGATCGGTGGTCAGCAGCTCTTCCGGTCGGTTCGAGAGCGTGCATCCCCCCGCTGGAATCTCGGCATCGACGACTCCGGCGATATCGGGTGTCGTGAGGGTAGAAATCGCGATCACTTGATGAGTAAACAAGAGCGCGATTCCGACCGCCGCGATCCACGTGCCGATTCGTTCTGAGCGCCGCTCGAACAGGCGCGCGAGGGAGATGCTCAGGAGCACGCCAAGGAACGGCGCAACGAACGCCGTGTAGTGAGCAAAATAGTAGGTAGGGGCGAGCTGAGCGATCACCGCCAGCACGGTGGCCGCGATCGCGAACCACTCCAGCGTCGATGGCCGTCGTGGGCGCAGAAGGAAGGATGCCACCACAATCCCTGCGATCGCGGCCGTCGCGATGATCGCGGCCGGCGCTCCGGCATCAAACGCGGATGTACCGGTGATATCCCCAAGCCGGACGGGGATCGAGACTCGATGTGCGCCTGGGGCGCTGGCCAACGCAGCGGTCAGAACATCGCGCATGAAGGACCCGGGCGCGAGGAGGAGGAACGGAAGCGTGGGAACGCCGAATCCCGCGACCACACCTGTGAGGAAGGGAAGCAATCGGTGACGGAGGTCGGAAAGACAGAGCACCGACACCACGAGCACCGGAACGATGGCCGGCGCCTTGACTGCCCCCGCGATCCCGAAAGCGATGCCGCCGAGAAGGATGCGGCGACGCGACGGAGACAACGAATCGCCCTCGAACATGAGCGCCGCTGCGGCCACGCAGAAGAAGTCCACGACCGACTCGAGCAGCCCGCTGCGGAGCGCGTACAACTCGGCGGGATACAACGCCATGACACCGCAGGCGACGATCACCGCGGCGGGCCCGCGGTGACGCACAACCTTCCCGATGAGCAGCACGCTCGCCGCTGCCAGGAGCGGTGTGCAGAGCCGTAAGACTGCTAGCGCATCACGGGTGCCGATCCATTCGGAAAGGAATGCGAACGGGCTGGCCAGCAGCGTAAATCCCGGCGGCTGGAGCATGTCGAAGTCGCGGTAGGGAATCGCTCCATGGACGAGCCGGATTGATGCGCCGAGCCAGGAGGCAATGTCAGGAGTGAGGCCGAACAGGAACCCCGGGCGAAACAATTGATAGAGCGTGATACCCGCTGCGAGCACGGCGAACATCCCGATGATGACCGTGCTGCTCCGATCGACTTCCGGCTTCACTCGAATCCCCGACCATGGTGTAGGTGGTGGCCGGCTCTTCGAGGGGTACTCCTAGACCGGCTGGAAGCGAAGCAGGTATTCTGCCCCCGAACTCGACTGTGCCGACGACCAGATCGCCTCTGTTCCGGTCACAGCCAGGGTCCCATCGTCGCGAAGTACCGAGCCTCCCGCGATGGGGAACGCTGCACTACGATCGATCGTCCCGTTGGCGGCCATCCGGAAGAATCGGTCAGGTTCGGTGCGCTCATTTCCCGCCCGCCACAGCGATCCGTCGCTACTGACGCCGAGCTGATCCGGGCCGTTCAAATTGATACCGACCGGGAACAGGTAGGTCGAGCTGGTGGCGCCGCCCGCGCTGAAGCGTGAAACCCGGAGGCAGAACTCGGTGGTCTGTCCGATACAGAGTATCGGCCGCCATCCCCAGAAGGTCCCGTCAGGTCGAGCCAGCATGCCGGTGAGCTCCCCAGTCGCAATCTGAATTCCGGTCGAGGATCCCGAGGGCGTATACCGACCGAGCTGCTGACGCGGGTAACCGCCGAGGGCCCAGATTGCACCATCGCTCGCAAGCGTGACGGGGCCCGCCCTGACGCCGGGGGCCGCGGGCGGAAACAAGGTGACCACCAGCGCGGGCGTGATCTCCACAACAAAGGACACGCGCTGGCCGCATGTGCGCGAGCCGCATTGGTTGCTCAGCGACACCCATAGGTTGCCGCTCCCGTCAGCAGCGGCACCGCCGCAAAAGCTCTGTGCCGCGACCGAGGGCAAGGTCACGGCGTTGACGATGTTGTCCGACGTCACGAGGTCCAATGCGCAGGCGCCTTTGCTGTAGATCGCCGTGTCGTTTTGGCCGTATGACCACACGCCCTTAGGGCCGGCACCGGCGATCACAGCGGGGACGTTGCCATGCGGCAGCACCACGCCGGTAAGCGCCGCCTGACCGCTGGAGCTGATCGTGCCGAGTTGCGACTGTGGCGTGACGAACCAGAGCGTCCCGTCGGATCCCACCGACAGTTGCTGAATGTGGAATGTCCCGGGTACCGCGAAGACGCTGAACGAGCCCTGGATACCGGTATTGGTCTGGGCAGTCGCTGTCAGGCTGCTGCCGGTCACCGCTGAGACACTCACCAGGGCAGCGGCCGTTCCGCAGATGACGGCTTGGGATCGGCTCGACAGTGAGTGCATCCGCATCTTAGCCCCCTCCAAACTTCGGGCCCACATCGCGCAGGCTCGGTCGTCTTAGCCCGCAGATGGTACTACCGACGGGGTCGCTGGGTCTGGGGGCCAAGGTCGATGGCTCCTGTTCGGCTCGCAAGGCGCCGGCCTACCTCGCGCAACGGGCGCTCGATACAACGGTAGGACACGTCCGCGACGAAGAGGGACGTCGCCAGGACGCACACAAGCATTCCGACGCCGTTGCCGATGTGGAACTGATAAATGAGGATTGCTGCCATGAATGGGTGCCACAGGTAGATGGCGTAGGAACGCTCACCGAGCCAGCGGGCCAGAACTGTGGTCAGCGGCCAGAGGCCGTGTTGCGTGAGGCCGGCGACGAGGACTGAGCCGAGCACCACCATCGCGAACAATTCATAGACCAACGGGAGCTGCAAGACCGCGACCGCGAGAATTGTCAATAATGCGGCTCCGCTCGCCGAGCGTGGAATGCGGGGGAGCCACCCGCAGTGTGCCAATAACGCGATACAGCATCCAGCGAGAAGCTCAGCCGCACGGGTGTCGGACCCGAAATACACGCGGGCATAGGTGGTGCCGAACCAAGCCAGTCCATAGATCTCGCCGAGCGACAGGATGAGGCCGGCAGCGGCCACCACAAGGGCCACTCGTTGTCCCTTCCACTTCCAGGCGGCGATGAGCGCGATCGGCCAGAGTAGGTAGAACTGCTCCTCCACGGACAGGCTCCAAGCCTGTGACGCGGGGTCTGCCGGAAACGCGGGAGTGGCGGCGTGGGCCACGGCCATGATGTGCCAGTTCTCGACGTACAGAAGGCTACTGACCACTGTTCCGTGGACTGATCCGACGCCAATTGCTGGGCACAGGAACTGTGTCCAAAGGAGTACTGCAACAAGGAACACGAATAGGGCCGGAAAGAGCCTGAAGGCGCGCCGGATGTAGAAGCTGCGCAGCGACGCCGTTTGCCGACGTGCGAGTTCATCCACAACGAGGCGCGTGATGAGGAGCCCCGACAATACGAAGAAGACGTCGACCCCCACAGTGAATCCACCCTGATTGGGCAGGGTGTGAGCAACCACGACCAGCACTGCTGCCCAGCCGCGCAGCCCCTCTAACGATGGATTGAATGGGTGTCCTTGGCGCTCGCTTCCGGACGGTTTCGATGTCTCTGACAGAGGCAGGGCTGGAGAGGCGCCAACGGACACGTGATCAGCGCGCCCCGGCCGACGTAGGAAGCTCGCGCGCTACGACTGCGTATGGGGCCAGTTCCGCGGGCGCCTGCCTTGTCCCCCGAGAAGAAAGGAGATCGTGGCAGTAGTACGCACCGACAGCGAGGAGCGCGGGGGCCTCGACGATGGCCCACGAGAGCGGGAGGGTCAGGTCGACCAGAAACGCTGCCGACAGGGCGAGAGTCGCTATCAGGGCATGGCGCTCGTGATCAACCGCCCACAAGATGATGAGCGGCGCCAGAACGATCAAGTCATACGACAGGAGGTGCGGCGCTGCCAGCATCGACACCAGCAAGCCAAGCGACAGCCGCTGTTGGCCTGTCAAGGATCGCAACCTTGATCGCGCGATGAGGAGGCCAACCGTCGTGCTCATTGCCAATGTCGCTGACGCGGCAACCACAACCGCCGAAGAGGCTCCGAAGGAAACCAGCATGTGCGGGAGCGAGAAGCCTGTTCGAGCGACGATATTTGGTGATATTTGGCGCAGCCAGAGCAGCGTGTCAGACCACCCGAGGATTGCGATGCTGGAGACGGCCCAGACGGCGCCCCCGGCGACGATACCGAGCAGGATGCGCCAGGATCCCGCTATCGCTACGACGATAGGGACGAGCCACACCAGCTGAGGCTTGAAAAGCAGGACTGCGATGAGGAGGCCGGCGAGAAATTGTCGCTCACGACCGAGAGCGACATAGGCGCCTGCCGCAGCAAGCGCGAGGAAACCGTCCCACTGCCCATACGCGAAGGTCATCGCTGCTGGGAATGACGCGAACGCGAGAACGGCGATCAGCAATCGACGGGGGTCATGGGTGATGTGGCTGCGCAGCAGCCAGGCGGCCGCACCGACAGCAATCAGCGAGGCCAGAAGAAAACAGGCAAGCGCGGCTTCCGGTGTGAGATGCGTGAGCGGCTGAAGCAGCCAGGCCCCGAGCGGCGGATTGTCGTACTGAAAAGAGAAGACAGCTGGGC
Organism: Candidatus Dormiibacterota bacterium; assembly: GCA_003135895.1. Lineage (GTDB taxonomy): Bacteria > Chloroflexota > Dormibacteria > Aeolococcales > Aeolococcaceae > Palsa-851. Next base: position 17,400 of record PNBE01000116.1, on the reverse strand, counting down.
CGGTGTGGAACAGTTGCTCTGCGTGCGACTGCAAACAACTGGAACAATAGATGGCGTCGTTGCCTCGCCTCAGCATGTCTGCGGCGGCGTAGAAGCTCGCCGAAAAATCCGTGTTGTATGCGTCGCGTAAGCTGCGGAGCACCTCCGCCAGCACGTTCCCGAGGCAGGCGGAGGCGAGGGTGACCGCCGCGAAGCGTGTCATCCGGCTCATGGTTGACGTGATCCCAGGTTGCGGAGCCCGGACGATCTGGTTTCCATAAGCACGCTCCGCACCAGCCTCAATGGCTCCCGTGCGCGCCGGTCATCGAGGCCCTGATGACTATCAGAACGGTGCCGGCAACGACAGCAAAGAGGAAGACCACCGCAGCCGCCGTCGTCACGATCCAGCGTCGAGTCAAGGCCATCTCCGCCGCCGTCGGTCCGATCGGAGCCCTTCCAGGCTCTCGTGGGGAATAGTCATGCGCGTCACCGGCGCGCCAGTCCCGATGAGCCGGCGATTGCCAACGCGAGACGCCGTCGACCCGACGATCCAAGCAGGGCAAGCAGGCCGGAGTGAGTCGCAGGCCGGCCGGTTCACCCTCCCACTTTGCTCGCCGATCTGGAATTTGCCATCGCTCCTGTGTCACGACGCGGCAACGGCGTGTGGGTGGGTGCTTCGCTCCGGCCGCCGGCTCTGCCGACGGCGGGATTCATCGGTGCAGGGTCTTCCACCGTGGAAGCAACCAGGGGTGGTCGGCCTCACATCACCGGCGTCGGCGCCCTCTGGGTGGACGGCGCATTCTGGTTTGAGACGGGCGAGGGGACCCACAAAGCCAGGAACCTCGCCCGGGACCCGCGCTGCTTGTTGAGCGTGGCAACGCAGCAGTTCGATCTTGTGGTGAACGGCGAGGCGCACCAGGTGGCCGATCCTGAGAAGGTTGCCACCGCGTGGTCGCTGCGCCGCGCTGGAAAGGGATCACCCCTGCCGCTGAGGAAGTCGTGGATCCGGCGCCGCCAGTCGGTTGCACGATGACCTGCGTGGCCGTGATGGTCGTTCCGCTGGTTGTCCCAAGGACCAGGAGGCCTTCGCCTGTTGTAATTGCGCTCGCCGAGGTCGAGCTCGTGCCGTTCTGCGGGGCAGCCCGCGACCTCGTTGGCATCGCTGCCAGGCTGAGTCCCCAGTGAGTATTTAGCCTCGGTCTCCGTCAGCCTTGGGGTGGGACGATCGATACGGGGCCGCTTCGCCTCATGGCACGTAGGCTTGCAGAGTGGGACCTGCGATCAACAGCTCGCCATCGGCGAATACCGGCTGGGCGAAGACCGGCCCGTTGTAGTTAATGGTGCGCAGGATCGCTCCATTGACCGAGTCGAGGAGGTAAACGGCGCTGTTGCCGCCGGCGGTGTTGTACGTGGGCACCGCAAGCACATCCGCGCCATCGAGACTCGGCGACCCGACGACGGGTCCGGTACTGAGCGCTGTCTCCCATACCTTGGCTCCACTCGGGGTTAGCTCATAGACGGACCCGGGAGGCGCTCCGGTCGTCGGCGCGTCAGCGCCGACAAAGAGATCAGATCCATTGAATACCGCCGCGCCACCGCAGAACGCGAGCGAGCCTGGTGCCGGCGGGATGCCGAGTGTATCCATCCATACGGGCGCAGACGGATCTGATTGCTTGAGTGCGTAGAACACTCCGTTCTTGTCGCAGGCCCCGACCATCGCGGACGAGCCATCCTTGAAGAGTGTCGGGCTGGCATTGAAGTCCAGGTTCTTGCCGGCCAAGCCGGGGATCTGGTAGCCACCCAGACGGGTCAAGGTGCCCGCGGCGAGCTTCACGATCGCAGTGGAGTCATTCGCGGAAGCCCCGTTGTCGTCGCCGGTGGTGATGAACACCGAGCCGTCGGGAGCCACGGCCGCGGCCGTATACACTGATGCGCCGTTGACGGTTGCGCTGCCGGATGTGTAATACACGCCGGTCTGCGTTCCTGTGTGCTGGTCAAGCGCGATCACGCCATCAGCGCCCGCGGTATCGCATGCAGTAGCGACTCCATAGTAGATGTGACCGTTGGAGATCGTCGGCGACGACCAATTGTAATAGGTGTTGTTGGCGGCGCCGATCAAGACTCGCCAGATGGTCTTTCCAGTACCGGCGTTAAGCGCATACAAGTAGTGGTCGGCAGCGCCGACATAGACGGTGAGCACGCCGCTCTGTGGATCTTTGGCCACGGTTGCGGTGGACACAATGCCCGAGCTGGAGCAGTCGGCGATTGTCAGCGCCTTCTTCCACTTGATCTTGCCGTTCGTGGCTTTGATCGCGTAGAAGTTGCCATTCTCCGAGCCGATGTAGATGATCCCTGCATTGACAGTCGGCGATGCATTGAAGGTACCGAGCGTCGACAGCTTCCACAGTGACGACACGGAGGCCGCATTGGCGAGGGTGACGGCGGTGGCCGAGGGCACGTAGGAATCGTGCGCTGAGCCCCCAAGATATGCCGGATAGCTATTGAGTGAGGCGGCTATGACGGTCCCTGCGAGTGCGAACATCGCTAGACCGGCGGACACGGCCCCTGTTGTGCTTCGACGGACCATGATCCCTCCCGCGAGTCGTTACGTCGCCGTCAGGCGGCGGAGTCTTCTGTCCTCAGGCGATAGCCAGCTCCCGGTTCGAGCCGAACCACCACGCACCCTTCGAGACTCGTTCGTGGAGCACGCGCCGGGAGTATGCGCTGATAGCTGGGGCGGTGTCCACGCGCAGCGCGGAGCCGCCGACAGGCCGCACACGGCAGCCCGCGTTTCGCCCGGTTAGGCAACCGCCGTGTCGAGACGCGTACCAGGCTCGAGACGCGCAGCGGGGAGGGCAAGGTCAGCCGCCAGCATCGGCTCGCTGATGAAGTAGCCCTGCGCGAGATCACATCCGATGGAGGCGAGGAGATTGAGCGCCTCAAGATCCTCGATCCCCTCCGCAACCACGCGCATGTTCAATTTGTGGCCGAGAGCGATCGTCGCTCGAACCAGAGCGAGGTTCCGCTCGGTGTCTCCCGTCGCCAAACGTGTCAGGAAGCTGCGGTCGAGCTTGAGTTCGCTGGCAGCGAGGCTGCCGAGATAGGCGAGCGAAGTGACGCCGGCGCCGAAGTCGTCGATCGAGACACCCAACCCGAGTTTCCGCAATTGCTCGATGACGATCTTGCAGAGGTCGAAGTCCCTGATGATGGTCGTTTCGGTGATCTCGAGGATGAGCGACGCGGGCGCGAGGTCATGGCGCGCGAGTGCGGCCATGACGGATTGGCTGAACCCGGAATCGAGGAGGTTCGTCGCCGAAACGTTGACCGAGACCGTCACCATCTGACGTGCAGCGCGCCACGCGGCACATTGCTCCACTGCGCGCTCGAGGACGAATGCGGTCAGCGATTGCATCAGCCCCGCTTCCTCAGCGAGGGGTATGAACTCGAGTGGCGGAATGAGACCCAGTCGCGGATGGGGCCAGCGCACCAGGGCCTCCATGGCTGACAGCGTGCCGGTGACGAGATCAACCTGTGGCTGGAAGTGCACCTCGAGGTGACCGCCGAGAATTGCGTCGCGCAGCTCATCCACAAGGCGCAGCCGGTTACCGTCATCGTCGATGTCGCGCCGGTACAACTCGACTGGTGACGGACCCACTTTGGCGCGATACATGGCAAGATCCGCGCAGCGCAGCAGGGCGGTGCTGTCGGTAGCATCCGTGGGCGCGCTGGCGATGCCAATGCTCGCGCCAACGCGGACGCTGAGCGTGTCGAGCACAAACGGCTGCTCCAGCTCGGCGATGAGGCGTTCAGCGACCGTCGCCGCGTAGGTGGAGTCGGTATCCATGATGAGCACCGCCAGTTCGTCGCCGCCGACACGCACCAGGGCGTCTGTCGCTCGCAGATGGCTGGTCAGTCGCGGACCCAGTTGTCTGAGCACCTCGTCGCCCGCCGAGTGGCCAAAGGAATCATTGATCTCCTTGAAGTGATCCAGATCCACATAGAGAAGCGAGAGTGGGCGGTCGACAGTTTCTGGGTCGGCATGATCGGCAAAGAATGCGTCGAGGAGGTTGAAGAGCTGTCGACGATTGCCGAGACCGGTCAATTCGTCAGTGATTGCTTGGCGACGGCGCGTCTCGGTCAGGATTCTCAAGCCGCGCACGGACACCGCTAGCCGAATACCCACGGCGATCAAGGTCGCGGTTGCGAGTCCAACGGCGACCGGAGTGACCTGGTGCACGGTGTCGAAGACGAGGATGGAGAGCCCAGCCAGTGCACCGAGGCCCGGGAGAAGAAACCCGACGGTCCGACTCTGGACTAACGGGCTCGACTGAAGGGGCCGCATCCAGACAGCAATCGAGATGAGCAGGATCGCGCATGGCCACGCGATTCCATTGAGGATCGCCCCGAGGTGCGACGTCGAACCCGAACTCGCGAAGAGATTGAATGTATCGCCGATCGCGGTGATTGCGATGGCGCCCGCAATGAGCATCCACTGTGGGCTCTTCCGGCCCGGAATGATCGCTGTGCCGCCGACCGCGAGCATGAGTAGCAAGCCGTCACCGATCGGATACGCAAGATCGGTGGCGACGGTCGTGGCGCTACCGCCAACGGAGTGGAGGATTGTGTTGAAGGCAAAGCAAGCGCACAAGGCAGCGGCGCCCAGGCCGGCTACGGCACCGTCGAGCCATGTCGTCGCTCCCGTCCGGTTCAGGTGCTTGCGTGTGAGCAGGACGAGCGCGACATATATGGTCGGGTAGAAGCCCAACCAGAACAGATCCGCGAGTGATGGGACGGACGGCGACCCGCCGCCCGCTGATTCCGCCGCGAGGACCGTGTCGCCAATGCTCCAGGACAGTATCCCGATGCCGAGCATGAGCGGGACAACTCGACGGCGCGAGTAGACGGCTCGGAAGAGACACAGCGCACTGGCAAACAACTCGAAGGCACCGACGCCCCAGCTGTCGACAATCCGGACTGACTGGTCGGGTGGCCTGACGATCAACGAGACGAAGTACGCAACGAGCAGCCCCGCCAGACCGGCGTAGATGCCCAGCACCCATCGTGGTGCGCGGGCGGCCAGAGGGGCGCTGCTCCTCGCTCGAAGCCGCGGTTTCGCGGTTGACACCCCCGCAGGTTAGTGCCGCGATGCCCAGACTCCTGCCAACGCTCAGTGGTCCATCGGTTACAGAACCGCACAAACCGATGGTCACCCTGGCCAGACGAGCGTGGTACGCGTGAGGGTAGCTGAGACGAGAACTTGAAAACCTCGAGCTGGCGGTGGGGGACGCGGCCCATATACCATGGTCGCGGCTGCTACCATGACGGCCAGAGCAATGGGGCGTGCTTGGGGGGATCATGAATCGGGGAAGGGTATTCCAAGGTCGACTCGGTGCCGGGGCGCTTGCGCTCGGCATTGCCGCGCTTGCTGTGACCTCGGGGGCTGGGGTGCTGGACACGAAAGCCGCGCCGAGCTTCACCGCGCCGTCGTGGACGATGCAGATCGGCCAGCCGGGCAGTGCCTTCGTCTACCCGTGGGGGATGACCTGGGATCCGACCAGCAACACGATCATCACCAGCGACTACAACAACTACAACGTCAAGCGGTTCAGCCCCGCAGGCGCTCTCGTTGCCACCTACAGCTCGAAGGCGGCGCTTGGCGGCAGCCAGCCGTACGGCGTCGCCGTCGACCCGGTCACCGGTAACTTCGTCGTCGACAACCTCGAGGGGTATCTCCGGTACAGCTCCACAGGCAACCTCATCAACACCGTGAGCACCCAGCCCGAGCACGCGTTTTACGCCCCGTTCATCGGAATCAGCCCCACCAACGAAACGGTCTACGTCGTCCAGTCCACCGGCCTCGACCTCAGCGGCGCCAACGTCGTGCTCATGTACGACAAGAACGACAACTTCAAGGGTGAGTTCGGGACCAACGGCAGGAGCTGCAGCAGCGGCCAGTTCGGGCTGATCCGGGGAGTCGACATCGACAGCTCCGGCAACGTGTACATCAACGACGTCAGCAATCACTGCGTCGAGGTGTTCAGCGGAACGGGAACCTTCGAGCACTCAATCAGCACCAATGCGCATCTCAGCAACAACACCCGCGGTCTGAGCGTCGACCGCGCCAACAACATGGTCTACATCGCCGACGCCGCCAACCAATACGTCGGCGTCTACTCGACCTCCGGAGCGTTCAAGGGGACCATCGGCACGCCGGGAACCGACTGCGGGGGGAACGGACAGCTCGACGGGCCCAGGGATATGGCAATCAGTCCCGATGGAACCGTGTACGTCAGCGACTACACCTGCTTCACCATCGACGCGTACAACCCGCTCTTCGCTTCGACGAACCCGGGCGGCTTCCTTGGGCCAATCCCGAATCCGCCGGTTGCTCCGCCGCAAGGTGGACTGAACCAGGCTGTCGGCGTCGCGGTTTCGCCGGTCGACGGCACCGTGTACGTGAGCGACACCTTCAACCAGCGGATCCAGGAGTTCCAGGGCATCAGCGGGGGCTCGCCTGGTGCCTTTGTGCAAATGTGGGGGAGCCGTCAGCCGGTCCTCAACTCCTACTGCGCCATGGACTATCCCCGTGGGGTCGCTGTTGATCCTGCGAAAGGCAACCTCTGGGTGAACGACACGCGTTCCGGATGGATCAAGGCCTACACGCCGAACGGCAATGGCAACGGTCAGCTCGGCTGCGCCTCTCCATCGAGCGGTTCGGTCAGCTCTTTCGCGGAGTTCGGCGGCCAGGTCCAGACGGGCTCCTGCATCAAGTGCTCCCCGGGAAAGTTCTTCTACTCGCGAGGCATCTTCGTTGGTGGTCCATCGGACAACGTCTATGTGACCGACAGCTCGAACGGCCGCTTGCAGGTTCTCAGCCAGTCGGGCAATGAGGTGTCCGGATTCCCCGTTGCCTGCGGGACCACGATCTCCAACCCGGCCGGTTACAACGGGTGCACCGGTGTGACCGTCGACTCATCGGGCACCATCTACGCGGTTTCGATCAATCAAGACAGGGTCGACGTGTTCAGCCCCGGCGGCAAGCTCCTGAGGACGATCTCCGGCAATCTGGGCCAGCCGTTCGATGACGCGCTGTCGCCGGACGGCAGCGTCCTCTACGTGACCGACGTCAAGAACAACCGGGTCAGCGAATTCAACCCGAGCACGGGCAACTTTCTCGGGAGCTTTGGGTCGCAGGGCACCACCCACGGCAAGTTCTCGCAACCCATGGGTATCGATGTCGACGGCGCAGGCAACATCTACGTCAATGACTACGGCAACAACCGGATCGAGGTCTTCACGCCGGCCTGACATTCCTGTGCTTGGAAGTCGCTCCGGTGACTAGGCTGCGGGCAAGTCGGTGGGAGCAGGGCTACTACCTCCTCGAGGTCGGGTCGACTCTGGCTGTCGTCGTTGCACTCCTGCTCGTGGCGGCTGACCGTCCGATGCGCGGAACGCGGGGTCTCTCACCCGGTCGGGGGAGGCGGCAGTCCGAGATCCGCGCGGAGCCGCGCGAAGTCCGGCCTTGACGCCTGACGACGGCCTCGGCAAGGGTGATGTCGGCACCCACGTCTGCGCCGCGGGTCTGCTGTGCTGCTCGGTACGCCGCGGACGCTAGCACCGGCTTCACGCGAACCAAGACCCTCGATGGCAGATCGTTGCAGACGAGGGACTCGCCGTAGATTGGCATGACCAGTCATTGCCAGTCGTTAACCTGGTCATCAAACCACCATAACGCGCTGATCGCTAGGCTCCCGTTCGTACTTCACAATCCGAGGCGTTGACGAGGGGGATCTGATGCGGGAAAAAGTGTGGGTTGTTACCATGGATCTGCGCGCCGATTCGCTTCTGCGCGGACGCGAAAATGAGCGACATCCTCGACGTCGCGTCGCCTTCGTCAGCACGGTTGCAACGGTTGCATTTGCGCTGGCGGCATGCGGTAGCGCTAGCGCGGCTCCTCCAAGCGCGACCACGTCGGATGCGGCCACGTCGAGCGCGAGCGCGGTGGTTCCACTGGTGGTCTATTCCGCGCAAGGCTACGACTCGGTGGTCACAAAGGCCTTTCAGCAGGCGACCGGAATCCCGGTGAAGCTGGATGACGACAGTACGGGACCACTCCTCACCAAGGTTGCGGCCGAGCGCAACAACCCGCAGTGGGGTCTGCTCTGGGTGGACGGGGCAACAGCCTTCGCATCACTCGACAAGCAGGGGCAGCTTCTCGACTACACATCGCCGACCGCGCTGACGACAGTCGGGCAGTCTCTGGTCCCATCGGACCACTCGTACGTGCCGATCAGCACCACGGTCATGGCAGCGCTGATCTACAACGCTGCAAAGGCACCCGCGGTGCCGGCGACATACCAGGATCTCCTGCAACCCAAGTACAAGGGATTGGTCGGCATGAACGACCCGTCGCAGTCAGGGCCGACGTTTCCCTTCATTGCCGGCCTCATGAACCAGATGGGCGGGCAGACCAATGGGGTGTCAGCGGGTCAGTCATACCTGACGCAATTGAAGGCGAACGGCCTGCATGTCTACCCCACCAACGGCGACACCCTGCACGCGCTCGAGACCGGCCAGATTGTCTACGGACTCATCCAGAGCTCCGCTGCCACCGGTGAGGTGCTGAAGGCACCGAAGAGCGCGAACTTCAATGCCAAGGTGGTCTATCTCCCCAGCTCGACGCTGCTCCCCGCTGCGATCGGCATCGACAAAGGGGCATCTCCCGCAGAGCAGGCGGAGGCAAAGAAGTTCATCGAGTACGTGCTCTCGCCGGCGGGCCAGGCAGTGATGCAGACGGGAGACCCGAGCGGCGATTCGCTGTTCTGGCCGATCGTGCCGGGCGTGTCGGCGCTGACCGCTCTTCCGCCCTTCCCAACCGCGTACCAGACGATCGATCCGTACTTCTGGGGTCCGCTGGAAGGTCAAGTCAACTCGTGGTTCGACTCCAACATCAAGTAGGACCACCCGACCTTGGTCGAGACTCTGACGGGGCCCCCGCCGGTCGCGTGGCCAGAGGGCCGGAAAGACAGGTTGTGGCTTGCGCTTTCACGATTTCGCGGAGCCCCGCTCGCCGCCTTCTGGGTGTTGATCGTCGTCATCCTCGGCCTCCCGGTCATCCTCTTCCTCGCTGTCGCCTTCTCGCCGCGGCTGTTCGACCAGGGACCTGAGTGGTTCACGCTCTCCGGGTTCACCCAGGCCTTCTCTGGAACGCTGCTGCAAGGCATCATCGATTCATTGTTGGTGGGAGTCCTGAGCGCCCTCGCGGCCACCGCCGTCGGTTTCGCCGTCGCCTGGCTTGTTATCCGCACCGATCTCCCCGGGCGGCGGGTGTGGACGGGTGTGATGTTCGCCCTGCTTCTGGCACCGTCGTACCTGGTCGCGCTTGGCTGGGAGCGGCTGCTCGAGCCATCGGGTGTGCTGGACGTTGCGGGTCTTCATCTCGACGGATTCCGGACCCTCTTCTATGGCCCGTTCGGCGTCATCATGGTCCTCACAGCAAAAGGAATTCCCTTTGCCTTCCTGGCGATCTCAGGGGCGTTGCGTGGTCTTGGCGAGGAATTCGAATCAGCGGTACGTGTGCACGGTGGGGGGCCGATCGCCGCGGCGCGAGTCCTGGTTGGGCTGCTCGCGCCGGCGATGTGGTCAGCACTGGCAATCGTCTTCGCGGAGTCGGTCAGTGACTTCGGTGTCGCCGCCACACTCGCCAACGATGCGCATTTCCCGGTGGCAACTTACACGCTCTATAACGCGGTGCAGGCCTTTCCCATCGAATTCTCCATCGCTGCCGCGGTGGGATGGATCCTCATGGGCTTCGTCGTGCTCGCGCTCTTTGCGCAGAACCGAGCGTTGCGGACCCGAAGCTACCGCGTGCTCGGCGGCAGGAGCAGGCCCGCGCGGCGGTTGCGACTGTCGCGCGGGGCGAAGCTGACCGGGGTGCTGGCAATGGCGTTTGTGACCATCGTCGGCATCGGCGTGCCTGCCTTCGGGGCGGTGTGCGCCTCACTGATCAACGGACTTGGGTCGTTGATCACCAGTCACGGTCTGACCCTTGCGAACTATGGGCGTGTCCTGAGCAGCGCAAGCTTGCGCGATCCGCTCGTCTACTCCAGCGCGCTTGCCGCAGTCACCGCGACGATCACCGTCGTGCTGGCTGCGGTGTCGGCGCGAGTCCTTTCGCGGCGCGGCAGCGGTGTGAGCGCGAGGGTGCTGGACATGTCACTCCTGGCTGCAGTTGCGCTGCCCGGGATCGTCTTTGCTGCCGGCTACATCTTCACCTTCAACCTGCCGATCTTCAGTCAGCTGGGAATCCAGCTGTACGGGACGACGATATTGCTGGTGGTCGGCTACATCGCGACCGCACTCCCCGCGACGTCGCGCGTCCTGTTGGGGAGTGTCAGTCAGATTCAGGAGTCGCTCGCGGAAGCTGGTCGCGTCCATGGCGGCGGACCGATCGCCGCCTGGCGGCGCACGGTGCTCCCAGTCCTCTCTCGTCCGCTGGTCGCCGCATGGGTGCTCGTCTTCGCTGCGACCCTTCTCGAGCTCCCGATGTCCCAACTCCTGTATCCGGCGGGGAGTCCGACGGTATCCGTTGCCATCGAACATGCACTCATGAACTACGACTTCGCTGGTGGGACTGCCATGGAGGTCATCGCGGTGCTGGGCGCGCTGGTGGTGGTTGCGATCGCGTGGGGAGTCTTCCGGTTGCTCGCACCCGCAGGCTGGCGCCGGATGGGGAGCGTGCCATGAGCATCGCACCCACCGACGCCGAGGCGCGAGCGGGGCACACCGTCGAGATCCGTGGTGCTGTCAAACGCTACGGCAAGGCCAGGGTGCTCGCCGGTGTCGACCTCGACATCCCGGCGGGACGGTTTCTGGTGTTGCTCGGACCATCAGGTTCGGGCAAAACCACCCTCGCTCGCTGCCTCGCCGGGGTCGAGCGACTCGACGGCGGCTCGATTCGATTCAGCGGTCGCCTCGTGAGCGATGGCCGTCATCACCTCCCGCCGGAACGGCGCAATCTGGCGATGGTCTTTCAGGACTACGCGCTGTGGCCGCACCTCACTGCTCTCGGCAACGTGAGCTACGCACTCCGCCGGCGCCGGCTCGCGAGTGACGTGGCTCGCCGCCGAGCCGAGAATGCCCTCGAGGAGGTTGGACTTGCCTCGCTCGCCGAGCGTTACCCCCACGAACTCTCGGGAGGTCAGCAGCAACGCGTTGCCCTTGCGCGCGCCGTCGTCGCGCGGCCGGGGCTCTTGCTTTTTGATGAGCCACTCTCCAACCTGGACGCTGACCTGAGGGAGCGCCTCCGCGTGCAGATCGCCACCATCGCCCGGGACAGTGAGGCTACTGTGGTCTACATCACGCACGATCAGGCCGAGGCGTTCGCGCTCGCGGACGACATCGCGGTGCTGGACAAGGGTGAGCTGGTGCAGATCGGACCTCCGGAGCAGATCTATCGTCAACCGGCGACATTGTTCGTGGCGCGATTCACGGGATCCGCAGGCGAGCTGCCGGGGCGGGTGCTGGGCCTCGAGGGTGGCTATGCGGTCATCGACGTCGCCGGCCACCCACTGCGCGTGCGATACGCCGGTTCCGTTGTGGTCGGGACCCGGGTCCGCGTCCTGGTTCGACCGGCGGCTACCCGCGTGCTTCTGGAAGGCGAGATCTCCGGTGCCGCGCTGCCCGGCACCGTCATCGACGTTGCCTACCGGGGGCGCGGCTACGAGCACGTGCTCGCCTGCGCCGGCGGGACCCTGGCGGCGGTGTTCGATTCGACCCGGTGGCCCCGGGGGAGCGAACTGAGCGTTGGGCTGGATCCCGAGGGGTGCGCTGCTTATCCCGAGATTCTCGACACGGAAATGGCGCCCATCACGACCCCCAATGGCGCAGCGCCTACTCGTGCCAAGGCGGCGGTTCCGGCATGACCGTCTGGGCGCTGTTCGTGTCGGTGTTCCTCGCGTCTGCGGTTGAAGCCGTCGAGGCGACAACGATCGTGCTCGCGGCCGGTACCGCCCGGGACTGGCGCTCGGCGCTCATCGGCCTCGCATCCGCAGCGGCCATTCTTGCCGTCGCGGTGGTCGCCCTCGGTCCGGCCATCGGTGCGCTGCCGCTCCAATCACTCCGGCTCTTTGTGGGCGGATTCCTGCTCGTCTTCGGGTTGCAGTGGCTGCGGAAGGCCGTCCTGCGTGCCGGTGGCTACAAGGCCCTGCACAACGAGGACGAGATCTTCCGCAAGCAGCTTGCGGCCGCGCGTGTCGCTTCAACGCGAAGCGTCGGCGTGGTTCCGGACTGGTACGCGTTCACCCTTTCGTTCAAGGGCGTCCTGCTCGAGGGGCTGGAGGTGGTGTTCATCGTGCTCACCTTCGGCAGCAACGAGGGCAATATTCCTGTCGCGGCTCTTGCCGCCGGCGCTGCCATCCTGATGGTCGCATCAATCGGAGCGCTGCTCCGGGCTCCGCTTGCGAGGGTCCCGGAGAACGCGATGAAGTTCGCTGTCGGCACGCTGCTCACGTCCTTCGGGATCTTCTGGGGCGCCGAAGGTGCAGGTGCGGCGTGGCCTGGGTCTGACGCCGCATTGCTGGCCATCATTCCGCTCACCGCGTTGCTCGCGATCGGGCTGGTCGCGGCTCTCCGTCTCGCACGTCGCCGGTCGTCCCCGGTGGCGGCCCGTGGTCCCGCTGAGCGCTCGGAGTCAATGCGCTGATGACCGCCAAGCTGAGGGCGTTCGCAGCATTCTGGTACGACTTCCTCATCGGCGACGACTGGCGCGTCGCAAGTGGGGTGGTGCTTGCGCTGGCAGTCACCGCCGCCGTGAGTCGTACGAAGGTGCCGTCCTGGTGGATCGTGCCGGTCGCCGTGGCGGTGCTGCTCCCCGCGACCGTGTGGAGCGGGACACGTGCCAGTCGCACCCGGGACGCCAACCCCTCGTCGTAACCTCCCGGAACTCAGGGGCGCCCGCGGGGGCGTTGCGGCCATCTGTGTCTTATGTGATGCGCCTCGCGGCGTCGCGACGTACACCGCGATACGCTGAGTGCGTGGAGTCCCATCTGGGCGCGGACAGCCAGGGGGAACCGTGGCCGAACGCCTCGACCTCGTGCAGCAGTCAACTGATGGCCACGCCTTCTGTGAGTGGCTGCTGTCGGACCATCTGCTGGCGATCGCCGAGCGGCGGCGGCGCCAGGACGAGCATGAGCAGAGACGTGCGAGGCAACGGGCGCGTCTCCGAGAGCTAGATCCGAGCGTCGAACAACTGCCGCTGATGCTCGAGCCGTGGGAGGAAGAGGTCTGGGTTGGACAATGACACCGACGACCTCGCTCTGCATCCCATCCTGGCGGAGCCCCGCCGGCCAACGGAGCTCAGCATCCGTCCATCCGCCCGACCCGCTACCCTCTGAAGGGTGACGTCATGGTGGGCGATCGTCATCATCGTCGCTGTCGCGCTGGGCAGCGGGGTGATCGGCGCCGTGATCGGCGAGCGTCTCGCCTCACGGGATGCCGATGACTGGCCCGAGCCGCTCGTCCCGGCGTCGTACCGCGAGCGCCGGGCTGCCGTGTACCTCGACGTGGCCATCGGCTGGCATGCCTACCTCGAATCCGTCCGCCCGCTTGCCTACCCAGGAGAGGGATTCATAGCCGATCGGCCACGCGACCTGGCGGCCGTGCTGCGCTCCCGGGCGCAGCTCGAGCAATTCGGCACCATACTGGCGCAGCGCCTGCATGACGAGGCGCTCGAAGTCGCGGTCACGCTCATCGACGTGCTCCGCTCGCTGCCGCAGTCGACGACCGCAGGGACGCCAGACCTGGCCGCGGGACGCAAGACGTTGCGAGTGGTACTGCGCGACCTTGCGATAAGGGTCGAGGAGCTCGAACGCCAGATGCACGGAGAACTTCAACCTGCGCCTCCCCCGGTGGAGCCGCACGTGGAGATCACCGGACGCGCCGGCGTTCCGCGTCCTCCTCTTGCGGCCAACCGGCCCCGGACAGAGCGACGCCGCTAGAAGGCTCGGACTCGATGTCCCAGAGCCCGACCAGGGCGATTGCCGCGATCTGCGGCTCCGGAGCGTCTGGGCTCATCGCACGGTCTGCGGCGTTGGAGGCCCCGCGACAGCCGCGTAGGACTACTTGACAGCTGTACCGATCAGCGTCCTGGCTGGGATGTCGACGGTCTGGTCGAGATCCATCGAGCGACCAAGGTGACCCATGACAGTACGCGCCATCCGCTCATGCTCGTCTGCGTCGAGTGCGCTGAAGTCAGCGGCGAATGGTGTTGCCACGAGTGCCTGCATCGCCTGGCGCACGCCGCCTTCGAAATGCATGACCACGGTGTGGTCGGAGAGCCGGACGTCAGAGAATCCGGCGCCGGCCAGCCCCGCGGAGAGGGCGTCCGCGCCCGGCCAGCTGAAGGGTCTTCGGATGGCGGCGGCCCGCTCGGCGCCAAACCGCTCGGTCAGGCCTGCCTCCAACGCTGCCCACAACGGGCACTCCTCGATGCCGAACCACACGGCAATCGCAACGCGACCGCGCGGTCGCAGGCAACGTCGCATCTCCGCCAGGGCGGCGTCGGATTCAGGAAAGAACTGCAGGCCCTGCTGACACGTGACCGCATCCACCGAGTCATCGTCAAGATCGAGCGGAGCCGCTGGCGAAACGCCGAGGTCGACGCTTGCTGAGTCAGGTGGCAGCGTATGGCGACGGGCGCGAAGCACCATGGCTTCATTGATATCGCGGCCCACGACCAACCCGTTCGGACCGAGCAGCGGTGCGGCGAGCCGCGCCACGATCCCCGTGCCGCAGGCGACATCGAGGAGCGTCTCGCCACGACGGAGCCCCAATCGCGCCAGGAGAATCGTCGCGCACGGGGTGAACAGGCGCGGGACGAGGACCTCGTCATACGTCTCTGCCGCGACCGGGGAGGCGAAAGCGGCGCTGAAATCCCGGTTCATGGTCATGTCCGTCAGCCTCGCTGCATCAGTATCTGGTGCCCTCGGGTGCAGGCGCGGCGTCGAGCTCGGCGAGGTCGACGGCACTCAACTGGATCTCGGCCGCATCCGCGTTGTCCTCGAGGTACTTCGGGGTCTTCGTACCCGGGATGGGAATGACATACCGCCCCTGTGCCAGCACCCATGCGAGCGCCACCTGCGTGGCAGTGGCTCCGATCCGCTCGGCAACCTCGCACACGCGGCCGACGATGGCCAGGTTCGCACGCAGCGCGTCCTGCTGGAATCGCGGCAGCTGGCGTCGAAAGTCATCCTGAGGCAGGTTGTCAAACGAGGAGAAGCGTCCGGCGAGGAACCCCCGCCCCAGCGGCGCGAAGGCCAGCAGCGCGAGACCCTCCGACTCGCAGAAGGGGAGGACGTCTGCCAGCACGTCGCGAGTCCAGAGCGACAGCTCTGATTGGACTGATGCGACAGCGTGCACAGCCTGGGCTCGTTTGATTTCATCAACAGACACCTCAGACAGACCGATGTGCCGCGCCTTCCCCGTCGCCACAGTCTCGGCCATCGCCCCCCAGGTCTCCTCGATGGGCACTGCCGGGTCCACCCGGTGCAGCTGATACAGGTCCACGTGATCGGTCCCGAGCCGGCGCAGGCTTGCATCGATCGAGGCGCGGACGTGCTCGGGCCGACCGTTCCGGCCCGCGCCCGGCGAGGCTGTGCCAGATCCTGCAATCGGAGGCGCGGCGTCCATGATCAGTCCTACCTTGGTCGCGATGACCGCGCGGTCACGGTAGCCGCCTGACAGCGCCCGGCCGACAAGTTCCTCGTTGGTGTAAGGACCGTACGCGTCTGCGGTGTCGAGCAGCGTCATCCCGAGCTCGAGCGCCCGACGGATCACCGCGATCGACGTGGCGTCGTCGCGTGCGGTCTCCATGTCATAACTCGCCGACATGCCCATACACCCGAGGCCGATGACGCCGACTTCAGGCCCTGTGCTGCCAATGGTGGTCGTTCGCATGCTGTTCAATCCTCTCGGCGTTGGATGGTCGCGTCATCGCGGCACGAGTTTGAGCGTGGTCGAACGCGCCGCCGCGGTGATAATGCTCCCAACGATGTTTGCGGGGTAGTGGCGATACTTGGCTCGATACCTGGCATCGAGGTCATCATCGACGTGGCTGCCGGCATTCACGAAGGTCACGTCCTTGTCAATGCCGCCGGCGTTGATGTGGCCTTGGCTGAGCACCTGGGCGCCCCGCACCACTTGGCGCTGCGCCCATTCACGGATCGGACGTGGAGGTCGTCGCCGTGGCGGACGACCCAGATCGTCACCGGCTTGGTGAGTGTGACGTCTCGGCGCCGCGATGCCGTTGAGGTCAGTCTCGAAATCGAAGACGCGCCCGGGCTGGATACGGCCCTCGAGCACATCGTCGAGCAGCTCGGGAATGTACCTGCGCACCGGAGCCACGCCGCCGCGGAGTCCAATGTTGCGGGAGATCACGGTCTCGATGGGGACCTCGACTTCGTGTGGTGCCCCCACCGCTCCGACGACCGAACCCGGGCGCGCGATCGCGAACGGGGTTGCGGCTGAGGGCGATGATTCGGGCCGCGCCGAGACGCCGGGACGCGATGATTGCGCACACACCCACCGCACCGTCGCCGACGACGGCGATGGTATCGCCGTGCTTCACGGACGCGCTGACGGCGGCATGATGGCCGGTGCACATCACGTCCGAAAGCGTGAGTAGGGAGCGCAGGGTGTCGTCCGAATGGCCTTCGCCGGGAACGCGGACGAGCGTGCTGCCGGCGAATGGTACGCGGACCGCCTCACCCTGGCGACCGTCGATGCCGTTGCTGCCAAACGCTCCACCAGCGATGCAGTTCGACGTCCATCCCGCGCGACAGTGCGCGCAGGTGCCATCGCTGTAGGTGAACGGCGCAATGACCAGGTCTCCGGCGCCGATACCTCGCACCGCTGACCCCACCTGGTCGACCACACCCATGAATTCATGGCCGATCGGGCCGAGAGCGTGCGGTGATTCGCCGCGGTAGTACCAGAGGTCGGATCCACACACGCAGGCCAGCACGACCCGCACCACGGCATCCGTCGGCGAAGCGAGAACCGGGTCGGGCCGTTCGCCGAGCTCGATCGAATGCGGACCGTCGTAGATTGCTGCCCGCATCAATGATCTCCGGGGTCGCCAAGCCCTTCCGAAGCGCCGTACTCCTCATCGGTGACATGCGCTCCCCAGGTCGCGCTCTTCCCTTCGTCATCGATTTCGACGAGGGACAGGTGGGTCATGAAGCGCGTCGGGGACGCGCCGTGCCAGTGATCTTCCTCGGGCTCGAAGAACACCCGATCGCCTGGGCGGATCGCCTGAACCTCGCCACCGCTGCGCTGGACACGGCCGATGCCCTCGGTGACGTAGATGGTCTGCCCATTCGGATGCCGATGCCATGCCGTCCGCGCTCCCGGCGTGAAGTGGAC
>PNBE01000031.1 GCA_003135895.1 Candidatus Dormiibacterota bacterium | reverse complement strand
GTGCTCCAGCGGGCCGCCGACCCCAACAGCGGCGGCCGCCAGATGCCGGCCCATTACGGGTGCCGGCGGTTGAACATCATCACCACCGGGTCGTCGGTGGGCACGCAGCTCGTCCATGCTGCCGGCATCGCGCTGGCGTCGCGCATGCGCGGCGAGGACGCAGTCACGCTGACCTCGATCGGCGAAGGCGGCACCTCCGAGGGCGACTTTCACGAGGCCCTGAACTTCGCGGCGATCCACAAGCTGGCGGTGATCTTCCTGGTCGAGAACAACGGGTTTGCGATCAGCGTGCCGTGGCAGAAGCAGATGCCGACCGAGGACGTCGCCGATCGCGCGAAGGGATACGGCATTCCCGGCGTCATCGTCGACGGATGCGACGCCATCGCCTGCTACCGGACTGCTCGCGAGGCGGTGAAACGGGCGCGGCGTGGCGACGGCCCGACGCTCATCGAGGCCAAGGTGCTGCGCTTGACGTCGCACAGCTCCGACGACGATCAGCGTCGCTACCGCACCGCCGAAGATCTCGAGGCCGACAAGGAGCGGGACTCGTTGCACCGTTTCAAGGCAACCCTCGAGGAGCTCGGCGTTTTGCACGCCGGTGACGCCGAGGAGATGCGCGCCGAGCTGGTGCTCGAGCTCGATCGCGCCACCGATGAGGCCGAGCTGTCGCCGCTGCCGTCCGCCGAGACGGCGATGCTCCACGTGTACTCCGAGACCGGGAACTGAGCGTGCCCCAGAAGAGCTACATCGAGGCCATCCGCGATGGCATCCGCGAGGAGATGCGGCGCGATGATCGCGTGATGATCCTCGGCGAGGACGTCGGTGCGAAAGGTGGCGTCTTCGGTGTCACCGAGGGCCTGCAGAAGGAGTTCGGGGAGTGGCGTGTGCTCGACAGCCCGCTCGCCGAGTCGTTGATCGTCGGCGTCGCCATCGGCGCCGCCATGAACGGACTCCGCCCGATCGCCGAGATCCAGTTCCAGGACTTCATCATGCCGGCCGTCGATCAGATCATCAGCGAGGCGGCCAAGATCCGCTACCGGAGCAACGGTGACTGGAACGTGCCGATCGTGGTGCGGTCGCCGTTCGGTGGGGGGGTGCACGGCGCGCTCTACCACTCGCAATCGATCGAGGCGATCTTCGCGCACATTCCGGGACTGCGCGTGGTGGTCCCGTCGACTCCGTACGACGCAAAGGGCATGATCATCTCGGCGCTGCGCGACCCGGACCCGGTGCTCTATTTCGAGCACAAGCGCGCGTACCGCGCCGTCAAGGGCGAGGTGCCCGACGGCGAGTACACTGTGCCGCTCGATAAGGCTCGTGTGGTCCGCGAGGGCACCGACATCGCGCTGTTCAGCTACGGGATGATGGTGCACACCTCGCTCGAAGCGGTCGATCGCCTTGCTGCAGATGGGTTTTCCTGTGAGGTCGTCGACCTCCGGTCACTCCGTCCGATCGACCGTGCGGCGATCGTCGCCAGCGCCAGCAAGTGCGGCAAGGTGCTGATCGTGCAGGAGGCAAACCTGGCGGTTAGCGTCGCGTCCGAGGTTGCGGCGATCATCGCGGAGGACTGTTTCGACAGTCTCGATGCTCCCGTGATGCGCCTCGGCGGACCGGAGATTCCCGCGATGCCGTTCTCACCGCCGCTGGAACAGTTCTACCTGGTCACACCAAACAAGGTCGAGGCGAAGCTCCGCGAGCTCGCCGCGTACTGAATTCGAACAAGGAAGCTCGCGAAATGGCCCTGACCGTCACGATGCCGCAACTCGGGGAGAGTGTCACCGAAGGAACCATCGCTCGATGGCTCAAGCAACCCGGCGACGCGATCGCAAAGTACGAGTCGATCGCCGAGGTGATCACCGACAAGGTGAACGCTGAGATCCCCGCGCCGGCTGACGGCGTGATGTCCGAGCTGATCGCGCCCGAGGGAACGGTGGTGCCAGTCGGGCAGCCGATCTGTTCCATCGAAACCGGGGCAGCGTCTGACGCCGCGCCTGAGCCTCAGGCGCAGGAGTCGGCTGCGGTCACGGCTCCCGTGGCGGAGAGTTCGGACGCAGCTCCTGTGGAGGCGCAGGCGACGCCTGCGGAACCTCAGGTGGCAGCTGCACAGCCGCAGGCGGGCGAATCGCAGGTGGGCGAGCCGCAGGCTGGCGGAGAGACTGCGGTCGGTCCGATTCAGGGTGCGTTCACGGAATCCGCGACCGAGCCGCCTGCCACGGACGCGGTCGCCGGCGGGAATGGTCAGGCCGACGGATACCACGTGACCCCGGCGGTGCGCATGCTGGTGCGTGAGCACGGCGTGGACCTTTCCCAGATCACCGGGAGCGGGATCGGCGGGCGGATCTCAAAGAAGGACGTTCTTGAGTACGTGCAGCGGCGGGACGCGGCGCCTGCTCCGGCGACTCCACCGGCTATGTCGCCTGCGCAGGCACCGCAGCCGGCTTCGACGGTGCCAGCCGCACCGGGTGGGGCTTCGCCGGGTCAGGCCTCTTTCACTCAGGGTGAGGGGGAGACGGTCATTCCGTTGACGCAGGTGCGCAGGGCGATCGCGGAGCACATGGTTCGGAGCCGGCAGACGTCGCCGCATGCGTACGTCATGGTTGAAGTTGACATGTCCGCGGTGTCGCGGATTCGCGATCGGGAGAAGGCTGCGTTCGAGGCACGGCATGGCGTGAAGCTCACGTTTCTGCCGTTTGTCGCGCGCGCGGTTGTCGAGGCGCTGCAACGGCATCCCACGCTCAACGCGTCGTGGAGCGATGCCGGCATCGTGGTGAAAAAAGCGATCAACCTCGGTATCGCCGTGGCGCTCGAGGACAACCTCATCGTGCCCGTGGTCCGCGATGCGGACCGGCTGAGCATCACCGGCCTCGCGACCACGATGGCGGATCTCGGTGCACGAGCGCGCAGCAACCACCTGAAGCTCGACGAGATCCAGGGCGGCACGTTCACGCTCAACAACACTGGCGCGCTCGGCGCCGTGATGACGCAGGCGATCATCAACCAGCCGCAGGCGGCGATCATGACCATGGATCTCGTGGNNACCTGGGTCTGTCGTTCGACCACCGCATCAACGACGGCCTCCAGGCGACCCGCTTCGTGACCTCGGTCCAGAAGCTCCTTGAAGGACTGGATCCGTCAGCGACCCTCGTTTAGCCCGTCCTGGCTATCATCAGGAGGAACGATGATCGAGCACGGCGCTTTCGATGCTTGGGGGCTTCGCACCCCGCCGGCCTGGGCGCAGCGCGCTCTGGAGAAGGGCATCATCGACCAGAGCCGGTTCCACGCTCTGATCCGGGTTGCCTCCGAGGCTCCAACGCTCGCGAGACGAACCCCTCGCCACCCAGGGAGTTGCTCCTGCAGGCGCCGGCCCACCCGGTCCTGCACGCGCTGGCGGGCGTAGCGGCGCTTCGACCGCCAGGGCGTGCAGGGTTCCCGTGGGCCCCGGCGCCGCGGAGAGAAGGGAGGTGCTGACGCGCTAGCCGGACGAGTGGGGGTTCGAGCCTATCGGGGTTGAGGTCAGTCGGGGTCCTGGTGCGGGTAGCGCCACTCGGTCGGTGGAACGAACGTCTCCTTGATGACGCGAGGGGACACCCAGCGCAGCATATTCAGCGCCGACCCTGCCTTGTCGTTGGTGCCGCTCATCCTGGCGCCACCAAACGGCTGCTGGCCGACCACCGCCCCGGTCGGCTTGTCGTTGATGTAGAAGTTGCCGGCGGCGTACCGGAGGTGGTCAGCGGCCTCGTCGATCGCCCCCCGGTCGTCGGCGAACACCGCGCCGGTGAGCGCGTAGGGCGAGGTGTGGTCCACCAGGTCGAGGACCGAGTGCCAATCCGAGTCCGGGTACGGGAACACGGTGAGGATCGGGCCGAAGAGCTCGCGCTGGAGCAGGTCGTGCCGCGGATTCGAGGTCGCGAGGACGGTGGGATGGACGAACCAGCCGACCTCCGCATCGCACTCGCCACCGGCGATCAGCGTGAGCTCCGGGTCGCTGCGAGCCGCGGACAGTACCGCCTCGTGCTTGCGGAAGCTCGGCTCGTCGATGACCGCTCCCATGAAGGTGGTGAATTCCGCCGGATCACCCACGGGGATNNGCCGAGCACTTCTGCCCCTGGTACTCGAAGGACCCGCGGAGTAGCCCGACGAGCAGGGCATCCACGGAGGCCGACGGGTGGGCGAGCACGAAGTCCTTGCCGCCGGTCTCGCCGACCAGCCGCGGGTAGGTCTTGTAGTTGCCGAGATTGCCGGCGACGGTGCCCCAGAGATGCTGGAAGGTGTCCGTCGAGCCGGTGAAGTGAATACCCGCCAGGGACGGATGCTTGACCGCGGCCTCTGAGACCGCGGCACCAGGCGCGGCGATCATGTTGATCACGCCGGGGGGCAGCCCGGCTGCTTCCAGGATCTCCATGATCACCTGCGCGGCGAGCAACGCGGTGGTCGCCGGCTTCCAGACGACGGTGTTGCCGACGATTGCCGGCGCGGCCGCGAGATTCCCCCCGATCGAGGTGAAGTTGAACGGGCTGATCGCCAGCACGAATCCCTCGAGGGGCCGGTGATCCATGCGGTTCCAGGTCCCGGCCGACGACACCGGCTGCATCTCCTGGAGCTGCTCGCCGAAGTGCACGTTCCAGCGCCAGAAATCGATCAGCTCGCAGGCCGCGTCGATCTCGGCCTGATGGACGCTCTTGCTCTGGCCGAGGATGGTGGCCGCATTGAGGCGGTCGCGGAAGGGGCCGCTCAGGAGGTCGGCGGCCCGTAGAAAGACCGAGGCGCGGGTCTCCCAGGGCGCGGTCGACCAGTCGTGGTGGGCGGCGAGGGCCGCATCGACGGCCGCGCGGACGTCATCGGTGCTGGCGGTCGACGCCTCGACGAGAGTCAGGGAGTGGCGATGCGGCGCTGCGACGGAGATCCGCTCACCGTGACCGTCGAAGGTCCGCCCTCCCATGTGAAGCGGGACGTTGTGCGGCGCCGCCGCCTGCATGTCGTGGACGGTGCTGCGCAAGCGGGCGCGCTCCGGCGACCCCGGGGCGTAGAGGTGAACGGGCTCATTGATCGGTGGCTGAGAACTCATCGCGGCGATTGTGGCGCAGCGAGTGTGTAGAGTGAGAGGGCGCCATGGACCAGATCCGCTTGCGGCCCGTTCCCGTGGCCGATCCCCGGCCGCTGCATCAGCGGCTCCTCCCCGAGGGCGTCGATCGGCGCCCCGAGTGGCTCACCGTCAAGCTCCCCGCCGGGGACGGGTACTCGCAGATCAAGGGGATCATGCGCGGGCAGAATCTCAACACAGTCTGCGAGGAGGCTCGCTGTCCGAACCTCGCCGAGTGCTGGGGGCATGGGACTGCCACCTTCATGATTCTCGGCGACGTCTGCACCCGAGCCTGCGCGTTCTGCGCGGTGAAAAGCGGGAAGCGCGGCGGCGACATCGACTGGGATGAGCCACGCCGGGTGGGGGAGGCGGTGGCAAGCATGGGGTTGCGCCATGCGGTGGTCACGTCGGTCGATCGCGACGACCTCGCCGATGGCGGCGCTGGTGTGTTCGCGGCCACGATCCAGTCCATCAGGGCACTGTCGCCCGGGACCACCATCGAGGTGCTGACCCCGGATTTCCAGGGCGACCATGACGCGCTGGGCACGGTCATGGACGAAGTGCCGGAGATCTTCAACCACAACGTCGAGACGGTCGGCCGCCTCTACCGTCGGGTCCGGCCGAAGTCCGAGCTCGACCGCAGCCTCGAGCTGCTGCGCGCGGCCAAGCGGGTCGAGCCGCGCAGCCGGACCAAGTCGGGTTTGATGGTGGGGCTCGGCGAGGAGATGCACGAGGTCAAGGAGCTGCTCGGGCAGATGCGCGCCCACGACATCGAGATCGTCACGATCGGCCAGTACCTGCGCCCCTCGCTCAAGCACCATCCCCTGATCCGCTACTGGCATCCCGACGAGTTCGCCGANNCACGCCCACGAGCAGGCGGTCGCTGCCCACGCCGGATGAGCGACGTGATGGAGCGGCCGGCGCTACGCTGGGCCTGGCTGGGGACGGTCGGCTACCGCGACGCCTGGGAGTTGCAGCGGGAGGTCGCGCTGGCACGGAGGTCCGGCGAGCTGGCCGATGACGCTGTGCTGCTGGTCGAACATCCGCCCGTCTACACCATGGGCCGCCAGGGCGAAGCGCGCCATCTCGGCGCCGGACCGGACTCGCTGGTCGCTGCCGGGGCCGAATTCCTCGAGGTGGATCGCGGGGGTTCGGTCACCTTCCACGGCCCGGGTCAGCTGGTCGCATACCCGATCGTGCGCTTGGCGGGCATCTTCCCGATCCCGGGCCACCCTGCCCACGGCGACGTCGATCGATACCTCCGGGCCCTGGAGGCGGGGCTGATCGCGACGGCAGCCACATATGACGTCGAGGTGACCCGACGGCCGCCGTACACGGGCGTGTGGTCAGGGGAACACAAGCTGGCAGCGATAGGGGTCAAGCTCGCGGTGGGCGTCACCACCCACGGTGTCGCCCTGAACGTCGCGACCGACCTGCGCTGGTTCGACCGGATCATTCCGTGCGGCATCGACGGAGCCGGTGTCGCGTCGCTCGAGACCCTTGGAGCGGCCGGGCACACTCCCGCCGAGGTCGCGCCGGTGCTTGCCGAAGCGCTCGCGTCCGCCTTCGGTTCCCGGCTCCAGGAAGCGGGTCCGCTCGACACGCTGGTCGGTTCCCTGGCACGCGAGGCGGCGGCGGCCTGAGCACATCCTGCGCTCGCGGTTGTCGAACATACGTTCCACTATGCAAATGCGCCACAAATCGGTAGGATCGCGCCCACAGGACGTCCATCTGTTCGGTCCGACTCACCCTACGTCACATCAAACCCCCGAACCCGGTGGACGCCCCGGGGGAGCGTCATGGCCACCTTCGTCCGAAACCGCGTCCTCAATCAATTGGTGTGGTCAGCAGAAGAGGAACGACTGCGAGTTCACCGACGCGAAACGCTTTGCGAGCTCGACGGGCTGCTCACCCAGCTGGAAGAAGTGAATCTTCGCGGCGGCCCGATCCCGACGCGGGTGCTGGTCGCGCTCCGGCGTCGGGGAGTCTCGTTCCGTCCACGCACCTCGGCGGCGGAACTCATCGAGGCAGTGTTCGTCGTGCAGGAGCGCTTCATGCGTCAGCCTGACGGCCTCCATCGTGACGCCGTGTCCACGACGGCGAGCGAACTGAGCAGACGTCTGGCGTCCTGACGGCGACACCTCACCCGTGGACGTCGATGCCGCACGCCGCGCGGCAGGGGAGGCCGCCGTGCCGCTCGTCAAGGACGGCATGTGGGTCGGTCTGGGAACCGGTTCGACGGCGCGCTGGTTCATCCTCGGTCTTGCGGAACGTGTGCGCAACGGTCTGACCGTTCGGGCGGTCGCAACCTCACTGGCGAGCGCGTCGCTGGCGACCGTCCACGGTATCGATGTGGAGGATCTGAGGGCGGACGGTCTCGACCTCGCGGTTGACGGGGCTGACAGTGTCAACCCCGCGCTGGAGCTGATCAAGGGCAGAGGTGGGGCGATGCTGCGCGAGAAGATCGTCGCGGCGTCGGCCGCGCGCTTCGTGGTTATTGTCGACGACAGCAAATACATGTCCCAGCTCTGCGGTCGCGTCCCCGTCGAGGTGATCCGATTCGGGGGCGCACGAACGCTGCACGCGCTGTCCGAACGAACGTCGATGGACTTCACGTTTCGCGTCGGCAGCGACGGCGAGCCGTTCATCACTGACAACGGCAACCTCATCGCCGATAGTGAATACACCGACGTGACCGACCCGGTTGCGCTCGCGGCGGAGATCGGGTCGGTTCCCGGCGTTGCGGGTCACGGCCTCTTCGTGGGGATGACCGACGTGGTCTTCGTGGGGCACAGCGATGGCAGCGTCGAGCAATTGACCGCTCATGGAGATACAGTCGCCTAGGGCGGATAGCTCAGCTGGTTAGAGCGCCTCGCTTACACCGAGGAGGTCGCGGGTTCGATCCCTGCTCCGCCCACGCTCAGTGCCGGCGACGTGCGCACCGGTTGTGCGGTGGCCGCAGCGCGTCACGTTCCTGAAAGGGTGTGATTGCGACGATCGCGGCCGACAGTTGCCGCCGGCACCGGCTTTGGGAGTTATCTATCGTGAGACGTCGCTTGCTGAGCAAGCCCTTCATCATCGGCATTGTCGCTGTGCTGGTCGCCGCGGGTGTGGGGACATTCTTTCTTACGCGCGGCGCCGCTGCGACCGTCTCCTACCGGACCGGTGTCGCGACACTGGGGACAGTGACCCAGACGGTGTCGCTGTCAGGGAATCTCGCTCCCGACGGCGAGACCGATCTCGATTTCGCAGGCGCGGGCAAGGTGACGGCGGTGAACGTTCAGTCGGGACAGACGGTCACCGCCGGCGAGGTGCTGGCTACCCAGGAGCCCTCGACCGTTGACGCCAGCCTCACGCAGGCGGAGGCGACTCTTGCATCGGCGCAGGCGAATCTCACGCAGGCCGAGGCGGGCACATCAGCCTCCAGCCTCGCGCAGGCCGAGGCGCAGGTCAGCAGCTCATATGTCTCGTACCAGAACGCCGTGACCAGTCTTGCGGACACCAAAGCAGTGAATGCACAGATGGTCGCCCAGGCCTACAGCGCGTACACATCGGCACAGACGACGGCCACTGTTGCCGGCTGCACACCTGGCGACCCCACACCGCCGTGTCCACAGGACGAGGCCGCCGTGACTCAGAATTATCAGGCGTGGCAGGCGGCCGAGGTCAAGAGCACCCAGGCCGATGACCAGGCCCAGGGTCAGGTCAACTCGGACCGGGTGCAGTGGCAGAACGCGAAGTCGTCCCTCGCGGCGCTCGAGAGCGGATCGACGACGACATCAGCGCAGATCGCAGTGGCCAAGAGCCAGGTCCAGATCGATCAGGTCAATCTGAGCAACGCGCAGGCCGCCGTCAACGCGGCGACGCTCAAGGCGCCGACGGGCGGCACCATCGAAGAGGTCAGCATCACCAACGGGCAGCAGATCTCGAGTGGTGGCACCGGCGGCGCGTCGACCGGCACAAGCGGTGCCGCGACTCATGCCATCGTGATCATCACGCTCGGCGTCTTCGAGGTCACCGGTTCGGTGAGCGACGCACTCGTCAACGAGATCGCGGTGGGACAGACCGCACAGGTCGTGGCCGCCGGATCGAGCGGAGCGGTCGCCGGCAAGGTGACCGCGGTTGCGGAAGCGGCGACGGTCACGTCGGGCGTTGCGACCTTCCCGGTGACCGTGGTCCTGAGCGGCGCCAGTCCTTCGCTCCGGCCTGGGATGTCCGCCTCGGTCAGCGTGGTCATCAACCAGGTCGTCGGTGTCACCACGGTTCCCACCAGTGCCGTGCACACGACCGGCGCCGGAAGCACGGTCACGCTGTTCGTCAACGGCAAGCCGGTTCCCGCGGCGGTGACAGTCGGCGCCTCCGATGCCACGCTCACCCAGATCCTCACCGGGGTCAAGGTCGGTGACCAGGTGGTGATCGCGACCATCACCAGCACGATTCCGTCGTCCACCACCGGGACCGGGCGCAGCCTCACCGGCGGCGGATTCGGCGGAGGCGGGTTCGGCGGCGGTGGTGGCGGCGCCGGTCGCACCGGGGGCTGATGTGACTGCAGAGATCATTCGCCTGGTCGACGTGAGCAGGGTGTACGGCAGTGGAGACGCGACCGTGCACGCGGTCGACAATGTGTCGCTCGCGGTGAACGAGGGCGATTTCCTTGCGGTGATGGGCCCGTCGGGATCCGGCAAGTCGACGCTCATGCACATCCTCGGATGCCTCGACGTGCCAACCAGTGGCGAGTATCGATTCGCCGGCGAGGACGTCAGCCGGATGAACGAACGTGAGCTGGCGAGTATCCGCAACCGTCGTATCGGCTTCGTCTTCCAGCAGTTCCACCTGCTGTCGTCGATGTCGGCGTGGCGCAATGTCGAGCTGCCGCTGCTCTACCGGGCAGCGCGCGATCGCAAGCAGATGGCCCTCAATGCGCTGGCCCAGGTGGGTCTGACCGGCAGAGTGCAGCACCGTCCCAACCAGCTCTCGGGCGGCCAGCAACAACGAGTTGCAATCGCTCGGGCACTGGTCACGGACCCCACCATGATCCTGGCCGACGAGCCGACCGGCAACCTCGACTCCAGGGCGAGCCGCGAGGTGCTCGAGATTCTGACCGGTCTCAACAAGTCGGGCCACACGATCGTGTTGATCACCCACGACCCGAATGTGGCCGGCGTTGCCGAACGCGTCGTCGAGATGGCGGACGGCCGGCTCAGAGACCGGGTCGCCGCATGAACCTTCTGCGTACCTTCGACACGGGCATGCGCGGTCTGCTCGGTCACCGCCTGCGCTCGATCCTCACGACGCTGGGCATCCTCTTCGGTGTGGCCGCGGTGATCTGCACCGTGGGGATCGGCACGGCATCTGCGGACTCGGTCAACTCGCGGATCGCGGCGCTGGGCACCAACCTGCTCACCGTCTCGCCCGGAAGCACCACGAGTTCCGGTGTGCGCGGCGGATCGGACTCCGCGAACACGCTGACCATGGACGACGTCAGCGGCCTCGCGGACAAGCAGGACGCCCCCGACGTTGCGGCGGTTGCGCCGGTGGTATCGGGGACGGCGTCGCTCGTGAGCACGAGTTCCAACTGGTCGACGACCGTGCAGGGCAGCACTCCCGGGTGGCTCACGACCAACGCTCGAACCCTGTCGGCGGGCGTCTTCTTCACGCAGCAGCAGGTTGACAAGCACGCCCAGGTGGTGGTCCTCGGAGTCACGACGGCGAGCCAGTTGGGCGTCACGGTCGGCTCGCAGGTCAGCATTTCGGGGGCGCCGTACGACGTGATCGGGGTGCTGACCTCAACCGGCAGCACCGGTTTCACCAACAACGATGACCTCGCGGTCGTGCCGATCACCACCGCGCAGGACCAGATCACGGGAGGCAGCCCCGACTCGGTGCAGCGCATCCTGCTGAGCGCGACCAGCAGCGCAACCATCGGCTCCGCATACCTCGAAGCTGATCAACTCCTGCTCCAGACGCATCACATCACCAATACCGCGGCGGCGGACTTCACCATCACGTCGGCGTCAACGCTGGCGACCACCGCCGCTTCGGTGACCACGACGCTGACCATCCTGCTCGCCAGCGTGGCCGCGATCTCGCTGCTCGTCGGGGGGATCGGCGTCATGAACATCATGCTGGTGTCCGTCACTGAGCGGACTCAGGAGATCGGGCTGCGCAAGGCGCTCGGAGCGACCCCTCGCGACCTGCTCCGGCAGTTCCTCATCGAAGCGGCCACGCTGAGCTTCGTCGGGGGCGTGCTCGGTGTCGGCGCGGGCTTGCTGGCCGGACTCCTGGTGCCGCGACTCGCCGGCATCGCGGTGACCATCACGGCGACGCCGGTGATCATTTCCGTTTGCGTTGCGGCCGGAGTTGGCCTGATCTTCGGTGTCTACCCCGCGGCGCGCGCCGCTCGCCTCGCGCCGATTGCGGCACTGCGAGCCGAATGACCTTGAACGCTGTCCATCCCGTCACGAGGAACAACCTCTCATGAACCGTGCCATTCTCGGCGCCGGGGGCGTCATCGCCTGCCTCGGCATCGCAGCCTGCGGGAGCGCGTCGGCCAGTGGCGGGTCGACCCCATCCGCCTCGCCGTCAGGCGGTGGTCGTGCGGGCTTCGCTCGCAACGCTGCCTTCGGCCAGCTCGTCCAGATCAATGGGTCAACGCTCATCCTGAGCAGCAGCACCGGCGACGCGACGGTGACCTATGCCGCGGCGACGACGATCACCCAGACCAGCACCGGCAGTCTCGCGAACGTGACCCCGGGCATCTGCATCACCGCCAGTGGCACCAAGGACACGACCGGTCAGCTGGTTGCGACAACCGTTCTCCTCAGCGCACCCGTCAGCGGTTCATGCACCACCGCCGGGTTTGGCGGCGGCGGCGGCGGCGGGACCTTCAGCCCGCCGGCTGGTGCGACACCACGCCCGAGCTTCTCGCCTCCGGCCGGTGCCGCCGCCGCGCGTGGACTGGTCAAGTCGGTGACCGGGACCTCGGTCACGATCACCGAGACGACAGGCACAGCGACAACCACCGCGACGATCCAGGTCCCGACCACCGTCAAGGTGACCACCTCTTCGGTGGTCCGGCCGGCGGCGCTGCAGACCGGCCAGTGCCTGACGGCTATCGGCCCGAAGGATAGCTCCGGTACTGTTGCGGCCAGGTCGCTTACGATCACGCCAGCAGGAGCGAACGGCTGCACCGCCGGGTTTGGTCGCGGCGGCTTTGGCGGCGGAGGTGGTGGATTCGGCGGCGGAGGTGGCCTTGGCGGAGGAAGTACGGGCGCATAGCCACGTGAACTGATGCGGGTATTGATCGCGGAGGACGATCGCGGACTTCGCGAGGTCCTTGTGCAGGGCCTCGAGGAGGCCGGCTACTTCGTCGACGCCGTGGCGGCGGGTGATGAGGCGATCGAGCAGTTGCGCTTCTATGAATACGATGTGGCGGTGATCGACTGGCGGATGCCCCGGGTGAGCGGGCTCGAGGTCGTCGCCTGGGCCCGGCGGAACAACCGCCCGACGGCGATGCTGATGCTCACCGCCCGCGACACCCCGTCCGATCGGATCGAGGGGCTCGACGCCGGCGCCGATGACTACCTCATCAAGCCCTTCGACTTCGGTGAGCTGGTCGCCCGGATCCGGGCGCTGCAGCGGCGTCCGCGCACCGTCGACGGCCCCGCGATCACCCGCGGCGCACTCACGCTCGATCCGGCCCGGCGTGAGATCGAAGTCCATGGGGCCCCTGTGAACCTGACGTCCACCGAGTTCAACATCCTGGAGTTGCTGCTCCGGCGGTCGCCCGCGGTGGTCGACCGCAAGGCCATCGCCGAGCATGCCTGGCGAGACGAGACTCAGCCGCTCGGGTCCAACGCCATCGACGTCCAGATGAGCCGCCTGCGCGCCAAGCTGCCCAATACGGGCATCCAGATCGTCACGGTCCGGGGCGCGGGGTACCGCCTGGAGGAGGCATGAACCGACGGCTCGAGCGGGTCAATGTCGCCTCGCTTCGGGTGGCGCTGATCAGTACCGGGTTGGTCGCAGCGGTGTATGCGGTGGTTGCCCTCCTGGTGGTGGTGTTCGTCACCAACAATCTCACCGCACAGGTCGACAGCCGCTTGGCGTCTTCGCTGGCGCTGTACGAGCACCACCTGCCGCGGTTCCCAACGACCGGCGGTGTGTCCGACACCGGGCAGGGGGGCCTCGACTCGCCCGCCCTCATCTGGGTGATCTTCCCCCCCGGAGTGCTGCCGACGGGTACTCAGCTCACGACCATCGGCGACAGGACGGCGCTGCCGGCGGCGGACACCGGCATGACTGGTCCGACCACCACCAAGGTCGAGGGCGTGGACGTGCGGATCGTGGGGACCTCGCTCGGCATCGTGGGGGTGGATACGGGGTCCGGTACCGTGAACGGCCCGGCGCGTCTGGTCGTCGGCTACAACGTCGATTCTGTTGCTCAGGCCCGGTCGTCGCTGATCGCCACCGAGGCGGTCGCCGGGGTGATCCTGCTCCTGTTGGTATTCGGCGGAACGCTCGTGGTCGGTCGCCGGGTGGGCGCACCGATCGAACTCGCCCGCCAGCGCCAACTCGAGTTCACCGCCGACGCTTCTCACGAGCTCCGGACCCCGCTCGCGGTCATCGAGGCCCAGACGAGCCTTGCGCTCAGCCAGGATCGGGACCCGGTCTGGTATCGCAACGCATTCCAGAGAGTTGGCTCCGAGAGCAAGAGGATCCGCCGCCTGGTCGACGACCTGCTCTGGCTTGCCCGCGTGGACACGCTCGAGGGCCGTCCCGCCGCTGAACCGGTCGAGGTCGGGGTGGTCGTCCGCCAGGCGGCTGAACGGTTTGCGGCGGTCGCTGAGAGCCGTGGCATCACCCTCCAGGTCTCGGTCGGGCTCGGCCCCCTCGCGGTCATGGGGTCGTCCGAGTGGCTCGACCGGCTCATCGGGGTCCTCCTCGACAACGCCTTCAAATACGCCCCTGCTGGTGGCGTCGTCGCCGTGAGCGTCGCGGCGGAGGGCAACCGAGTGCGCCTGGTGGTCGAGGACTCGGGCCCGGGGATTCCCGATGAGGAACGCCCCAAGATCTTCGATCGCTTCCATCGGGCTGAAGCCCAGGGTGGCTATGGATCGGGCTTGGGGCTGGCGATCGCGGATGCGGTCGTCCGCCATACTCACGGCCGCTGGGAGGTGAACACCTCCGACCTCGGCGGCGCTAGGATGGCGGTCAGTTGGCCTCGCGTCCTGGGCGACTCCCGAGATCAAGGGGAGCTCGAAGCACCGGTCAGCTGGACTGTCCCGGCGGCGTCCACGCCCCCGGGCA
The DNA here is from genome assembly GCA_003135895.1 of Candidatus Dormiibacterota bacterium. Lineage (GTDB taxonomy): Bacteria > Chloroflexota > Dormibacteria > Aeolococcales > Aeolococcaceae > Palsa-851. The sequence continues at coordinate 20,408 of PNBE01000031.1, read as the reverse complement.
AGGCCTAGGGAAGAATCGCTCCGCGAGATCGCGGAGCGGGAAAACGCAACTCCAGGTGGCACAATTTGATCAGTTCGTGCCATCATCTTCCGAAACCACACCGAGTCTTGAGGAGGCCGGAGCATGACCAAGGGAGCTATGGCGGCGCTGAGCGCGGGGGTAGCAGTCTTCGGGTTCGATCCTGAACCCGGGACCCCGGCGAGCCGAGCGTTGCACGTGCTCACCGTGAAGCGGACCTTGCCGACGGGCGATCTCGGCCCCAAGGAGCGGTTCCCCGAAGCGGCGCTCCGCGCCGCAACGGAGGCGGGCATCGATCTCGGGGGCCGTCGAGGCGCCCGAGGGGGCCAGCGCCTCCACCTGGTCGGCGTCGACGACGATCCGACACGAGCACGGAGCGTCACCGTCTGGTATTACGCCGCCGCGCCCTTCGGACCGGTTCCCGGCCCGGGCGTCTGGTCGGCCACGGGGCGTGGGCTCCACCTGGATGCTCAGGGCGCCACGGCGCTGCGAGCTGCCCTCGACCGGCTGCGCGCCGACACCCGCCAGCTCGCAGGCGCCGCAGCGCTGGTCGGTGACGTCTTCACCGGCGATGACCTCCTGCGCCTCCATGTGGCCCTCCACGGCGGCCCTGAGGGCAGCGAACGCACCTTCCGGCGTCGGATCCAGGAGCTGCGCGATTCGGGGGTGCTCCGCCCCGTCCGGGACACCGAGGTCGCTGCCCTGCGGCTGCGGGTCCCACGATTCCGGTCGCCCGCGGGCACCGGGGGTAGGCCCCCCGAGCTGCTTCGCTACTCGGGCGCCGGTGGCGAGGACGAGCAGCTGGCCGCGCTCAGGGCGCGCCGCGCAGGCTGAGCCTACCCGGCGTCGGCCGGCCAGTCGGGTTCGCCGCTGGTCAGTACCAGGGTGACGGGACCGTCGTTGACGAGGTCGACGGCCATGTGCGCGCCGAACCTGCCCGTCTCGACGTGGTGTCCGAGCTCCCGTAGCGCGGCAACGAACGCCTGGTAGAGCTCAGCAGCGCGCTCCGGCGGGGCGGCGCGGATGAACGACGGCCGGTGGCCGCGCGACGTGTCGGCGTGGAGCGTGAACTGACTGACCACCAGGACGGCGCCGCCGGCCGCGGCCAGGTCGAGGTTCATCCGGCCGTCGGGGTCCGGAAAGATCCGCAGGGTCGCAATGCGACCGGCAAACCGGTGGGCGACTGAGGCATCGTCGGACGGCCCGACCGACAGGAGGACGCACAGCCCTGCGTCGATGGCGCCCACCGTCTCGGAGTCCACGTCGACCTTCGCGCGACTGACCCGCTGGACGACCGCTCTCACTCGAGGAATCGCAGCCCGCGCCACATGCGCATCGCCTCCGCCTCGGCCTCGAGGAAGCTGGGGCGCGAATCGCGCATGCCGTGCACGAGGAAGCTCCAGGCCCGGCGCTCGCCGTCGGCGCCATCGATGGTGCCGAAGGCACTGCCGAGCGCCCGGGGTGGGTACATCTCGATCCGGTTGCCGTCGCGCATCCGCTTGAAGATCGGACGGCGCACCAGGATCGATTCGAGGGCTCGCCGATCGGCCAGACGGCCGTTGACGAGGTCGACGAGGCGAAGCTTGGCGATGGGATTGTCGGGATCCCGGATGCCGACTCGGCATGCGAAGCGCTCCGAGAGGTCGCGGAGGACGAACACAAGGGCAAGGGCGTCGGTCTCGTCGCCGGCGACGCGAATGAACCCCGCGGCGGAGAGATCGGTCCGCCGTGCCTCGTCGCGGCGATCGGCCGCCGCCGCATGCTCGAAGAAGAGTTGGCCGAAGAGGTCGGTCGAACCGGCGTCGGCCAGCCAGGGGAGCTGATCGCGCCATTCCCGCCCGCTGATAAGCTCACCGAACCGGTTCTGTAATCGAGCCCGATCGGCTCCTGCGACCCCGCGTACGCGAACGTGAATGACCCGGGCCATGCTTTGATTGTACGAGCGCTTCAGTGGACCAAACGCGCCATGGGGAGCGCGTGGCGTGCCGCTACACTGCGTCGCGGATCGCCGAGGTAGCTCAGTTGGTAGAGCACAGGTCTGAAAAACCTGGTGTCGACAGTTCGATCCTGTCCCTCGGCACCATCATTTTGAATACGATTTGCCCCCGTCGGCTCGCTGCAATACTACAGACTTGTAGTAAATGACACCTTCGCTGACAACTTCGTGACACCTTCCCGCTAGAAGCTGCCTGCGCTGTCGTGGCCATAGGGCCTTGTCGGAAAGATCTTGGCTCCATCCCGATGTCTTCAAATGCCGTGCCGGTGCGGCTGGCCGAGGGGACTTGGCGGCGCCGGCACCACTACGCTCGCGGCGCCGGTTGTTTCATCACCGCCCAGATCGAGCCGGAACGGCGGGTACTCGTCGCGCAGCAGAAGCACGTAGGCAAGGACCCGAAAGACCCACCGGTTCAGGCCCATGACGAGATCGAAGATGCCGCGCGGGTAGCGCCCGGTGAACAGCACGGCCAAGGCGGCGACAAGCACGAGGACGGTGATCAGCCCCGTGTACGGTGCGGCGTATGTCGACGCCCCGTGCACGGCGAGCGCGGTGCCACCGACCAGCACCGCAACAACGAGATAGTGCGGGATGGCGAGGAGCCACCACTTGACGAGCACGAGCCCTCGAGACAGCCGTTCCGGATAGGGAATCTCCAGCGTGGCCGGATACTCCGCTGCTGCGTCGAAGGTGAACGGCGGATAGTGATCCGTGCCGAGTGCGCTGTAGCCGTAGAAGCTGACCCGCCACCACCAGCGGAGAACGCCAACGTTGAAGTCGAAGATCGAACGCGGATACCGCCCGGTGAAAAGGACCGCGAAGAATGCGATCACGGTAAGCACCAACGCCGCCATGAACAGAAACGCCAGGACGACGTAGTGCGGGATGAGGAGGATCCACTTCACCAACCAGAGCCACCGACTCGGCATCGCGTCAAGGCGTCCCTCGATGCGGAGTGGGTAGCTCACCCCGGTGGGAGCGACTGGTGGCGGTGGCGCCGCGCCGAAGGAGGGTGACGGGGGGATTGCCGCAGACGGGGGTGGAGCCACCCAGGTTTGCGACCGGCCGGGTTCCCGAGGCCGCAACATGGAAAGGCCTCCGAAGAGGAGGGCAACAGCCACCAGCAAAGCCACGCCGCCGCCAATCAACACCCCAAGCGCCAGCGGGAAGAGAAACGGGGCAGTTGCTCCAACAGACACATCGGCAGCGACGGTCTGCGAGCCGTCCGCATTCATAAGCACGACCGCCCAATGGCCGCTTGCGGGGTTCCATGTCAGTGACTGCGTGCCACTGCCAGAGACCTGCGCCTGCCAGAAGGTCTGGGAGGCCGGCGATGCAGGCGCGCCGCCGCCATGCAGCAGGTAGTTGGGTCCTCCCGACGTGCCCACGAATCCCTGCAACTGGTCGTATGCGACCCCGTCGAGGTATTGCTGCACATCAGTGCTTGGCGCGATACCGATGAACAGTGGGCTCGCTGAGGCCGCGGTTGCCACGACGCGCACCGAGCCGAGCGCCCCGGTGGGGACATGCCATCCAGGTGCATCCGTGGCGACGTTGAGGTCGGTTGCCGCAATCGCATATGAGGAGGTCACCAGATGGGTACTCGGAGACGTCAAGTAGCCGGCGGTATCCCGCTGCGTTCGGTCTGACCACATCAACACTCCGCCGCCAGCGAGCAGGCCGAGTGCGATCAACGCGACGATGCTGCCGAGGATGATGAGCGCGATACCACCGGCGTGCGAGCCGCGCGCACGCTTGGTCGTTGCTCCGTATGGTTGGGCACTCATGGCTGCTCTCCCTGGTACTCGAGGTTCTGCCTCTGAGAGTGGATCCTCAGCGCGGTCAGCTGCCAGGGTCGAAGGTCTTGAGGACGTCAGGCCATTTGGACGTGCTGTTCCGTGGCGGATGCGGCGAGAGAGTTGGCTATCGCGCCGGCCCATTCGTCGATGCGATCCCACTTGCGGTAGTCGCCATATGGAGCTCGCACCGCTTTGACCATCATGCGCTCCGAAAGTGACAGCTTCTGTGCCTCGAGAGCGCCATCAAACGTGGCATCGCCCCTGACGTTGAGGAGTGTGCGGAACTCCACGAGATCGGCGGCCTCGGGTAAGGACTTGGGCCCCACAGGCCCACTGCTGAACAGCCACAGCGGTACGCGTACGAGCTGCGCTTGATGTTGGCGAACGAACGACGTTGCCTCCTTCATCCAGCGTCCCATATAGACGGCGCTGCCGATGATGGCTGCGTCATAGCGTTGAAGGTCTGGCACCTCCGAAATGGACATGACGCAAGCATCCAGACCGCGCAGATGCAGGGCTGCGCCGATGCGCTCGGCGATTCCAACTGTAGCGCCATGTTTGCTCGCGTACGCGATCAGGATGCTCATGCCGACGAGCCCACGCCGGCCCGCGGCGAGGCCTGGGCCTCTGGAAGGACTGCGAAGAGTCCGACACCCTCGACGGCGATGAGTGCAGCGAGTGCTCTCCATGCGGCGCGCTTCAGTTTCGTGGCTGGGCGGGTGGACCGCCTCATCGCGTAGAGGCTGGTCGTGAACGCTGCAGCTGCGCACGTCAGGCGAACCGTCGGATGTGCGACCAAATACCCAATGGGGCCGCGCAGCCGGCGGGCGCCTGCTGTCGCATCGGCATCGAATAGACCTTCACTCATAACACCACTCCTCACAGGTCACGAAATCCTTATCAGCATGTTGAAGGCTCAGGTGCGGGCGACAACAGAGCCGTAAGTCACAAGCGTCATCCCGACGGAAGAATCGCTTGAACATAGGAGTCACGCCGTAGCGGTTCTTAGGCGTGTGCAGCTCCGGAGCGGCGCCCTTTGTCTGCCGTCCCGCGCGGCGCGAGGATGAGAGCGAGCATGGCCAGCGCGAGAATCGCTTCGAACGCCTGCAATGGCTGCCACCCGATCAGCAGATACTCGACCACTTCGAAACTCAGCAGTCCGCCGACGAATACGAGGCCGATGGCCTCGGCGTGGCGCCAGCTGCGCCAGGTCAGTGCCGCCGCAAACAGCCCACCCACTCCTACGAACGTTGCGAGGAGGATGCCTGGAAAGCGGAAGTCCGCGAATGGAGTATTCGTAAGGACAGCAGGATCCGCAGCAAGCAGGTGGCCGTCCGGTGCAGCAGCCAGCGCTGCGCCTCCAGCGACGGCCGTCAGGCCTACGAATGCCTGAATCCCGGTCAGCGTCTTGGTGTTGACATCCATAGTGCGGACCCCTGCCCTCAGCCGGCTTCCGACGGATCGCCACGAGGGCACCACGAACCGCCGCCGCACCTCATTCTCGTCGGGCGACGCGTCACGAGCCAGGGCCATTGGTCATCAAGAAACGCACCCGTGAAGGCCTCGCCGGAATCGTGGATCGCCACACGTGTCGCAGAGCCAGAAGTGGCCATGACGCGAACGTTGCGGTGGCCGCTCCCAAAGATTCGTCACTTTGCGTCGACTGTTATCTCAGCGAACTCCGAGCATTCTTCAAGGTTGTCGCCAGCCACCGATGGGACGCTGATAGCAATCCACGCAACTACCGGAGAGCCAACATGTCACCCCTACCGCCACATCAGGATCGTGTCGAACGGCGAGACCGTGCCTTGGCTCTTCGTCGAAAGATCAAGGCAGTGGCCGGCGCCGGGGGCGTCGCTGGCGTCGGTCTTGTCGGCTATTTTGTGGCCGTCGGCGCGCCGAAAATGACCGCGATCCCAGCAGTCTCGGCCGTTCGTACGGTCACAAGCGTGCGAACGGTGACCACCGTCATCACCGTCGGTGACGACGGTGTTATCTCGAAGACGACGACCACCACGCTTTCGCCGGGAACAGCGACAGCTGGCACCGCGGCCAGCGCTGTCACCGTTACGGGCGGCTCGACAGTTGTCAAGAAGCCCTAAACGAGGGTGGTGAATGCACTGGTGAGGATTGTGATCTGCAGAGTGTCGCCACCCACCCCGTGAGCCAGGGGGCGCGTGCGCTAGGTCCTTCGCAGCGTGGGACCTCTTCCCCTTGTGGGCATCGATTAGGGCGGCGAAGGTGATGTGAGCACGGCTGGACTGCCAGCTCGGCAACATCGGATCGTGAGAAGTTGGAATGACAAGGGTCAGCACGGCCGAAATGGCGCGGGCGCTGGATGCCCTGCCCCAGGGCGCTGAAACTCGCTGCGGGCTTCGGCGCAATGCTCATCGCGCTCGTGTTCGCCGGGTGCACCGGCCAGCCGGCGACCTCTCCGCCCGGTTCGCCCACAAAAAGCATCCGCCGGGACTGCCCTCGGCTCAGCTGCCAGTGACCTGCAGAACGCCTTTGTCGCAGTCGTCGAACAGGTGCGCCCTTCGATCGTGCAGATTCAGACCAACCTCGGTCTAGGCTCTGGGGTCGTTTTCAATGACACCGGCGATGTCGTGACCAACAACCATGTCGTCTCCGGGGCGTCGACCATCGAGGTCACCACCGCTGAGGGCAAGGCGCAGGCCGCTTCGCTCGTAGGCACCTTCGCCGCCGGCGACCTCGCGGTCATCCATGTTGCAGGTCACCTCGACCCTGCCGCGTTCGCGGACTCCGCCACTCTGAAGGTCGGCATGATCGTGCTCGCCATCGGTAACCCGCTCGGGCTTCAGAGCAGCGTGACTGAGGGAATCGTCAGCGCCATCGATCGGACGGTCTCCGAACCTGGTGGCATCACGCTTCCCGACACCATCCAGACGAGTGCGGCCATCAACCCGGGCAACAGCGGAGGTGCGCTGGTCAACCTCGCGGGCCAGGTCGTCGGGATCCCAACACTTACTGCCGGCGATCCGACTCTGGGCGCCGCTGCAAACGGCATCGGCTTCGCCATACCGGCCAATACGGTCAAAGACATCACGAGCCAGATCATTACCAATGGCCGTGTCGTGAATTCGCATCGCGCGGATCTCGGACTCCGCGGGAGCACGGTCGTCGACAGCACGAACACTCCGGTCGGTGTGTTGATTACCGCCGTGATGGCCGGCGGCTCAGCCGCAACCGCTGGGCTGACAACCGGAGACGTCACCGTCCAGTTCGCGAGCGCGCGGATTCGAACAACGACGGACCTTTCACGGGCACTCGCTGATAGCCAACCGGGTCAAGTGATCTCGCTCACTGTGATCACGGCCGCCCGAGCCGAGCGAGTCGTATCGGCGACCGTGGGTGAGCTCCCGGCTAGCTAGGAAGGGCACCCTTCACGGTCGTGGCTCTCGAACCGCGTGCCCGCCGATGGAGCCCAACTGTGAGGCGGGCGCTGATGCGCAAGGCAAACGCCAATGCGACGATGGCCAGCGCCGTAATCGCGGCGGCCTCGAGCCACTCACCGGGCACCAATGGACCACTCGGACGGCGGGAACTGCTGTATAGATAGCCGAGCTAACCTATCGCGGTGCGGCCGAGGAGCTCCCGGCAGGCCAGTCCGAACAGCCAGCGCTCGTACTGAGCGGGTGACCACCCGCGTTCCCGGACCAAGGCACGGTAGACGTCTGTGCCGGCCAACGCGTAGAACACATCGATGGCGTCGTCGAGGGTGACTGTGCTCGAGAGGGCACCGCGGCTCTCGAGCGATGCCATCGCCCTCCGAATCGCCGCCAGGTGACGCTCCTCCCACAGCCGCCAGATCTCGGACAAGCCAGGGTCTGTCCCCTGCGCGCTGCGGAGGATGTCCGTGACGAGCCACGAGCGCTCGTTGAGCCGGCGGATGATGTGGGATCCCACTCGGAGCTGCTGTAGGGGATCTGTCTCGTGCTCCACCTGCTCGACGCTCAGGTCCGCGCTTGCCGCCACCTCCTCGGCGAGAGCTGCCACGAGAGCGGCCTTACCCGTGAAATAGAGGTAGACCGTGGCCAGAGAGATCGTTGCTTGGTGCGCGATCGCCTTCATCGTCACGGCCGGGAAGCCGTTCTTTGTGAACAGTTCCTCGGCGGCTGCCAGGACGGCGCGTCGGGTGGCGTTGGTCTGCTCGTCTCGGAGCGGAGAGTTGTAAGAGCGGACGGATTTGACGGACATGCCAGATCCAGTATACGATGCATCTAGCGGATTAGAGATACCGCTTAGCGAATATGAGAGCCGGGGGAGGCCGTCCCACCGCACGCCGGCCTCAAGGAGGCGGTCATGGCAGTCGTGCACAACACCCAACGAGAGCCCGGCGGCGTGGCGCATTCGGCGATTGGCCGCGACAAGAGTACGACCTCGGAGAGAGGGGAGGAGGCCGTCACCATGGTCCCAACGCGGCTTGGCGATCTCCGCGTGGAGGTTTGTGGCGCCGGCGGCCCGACAGCCGTGCTCTGGCACAGCCTGTTCGTCGACTCCACCACGTGGGAGCGGGTGCGCGGGCCACTGTCGGCCGTCCGCCGCTTGATCATCATTGATGGCCCGTCGCACGGCGGAAGTTCGGCAGCGAGTCGCATCTTCACGCAAGAAGAGTGCGCAGGCGCCGCCCTCGACGTCCTCGACCACTTGGGCGTGACCGCGCCCGTCGACTGGGTCGGCAACGCGTGGGGTGGCCATGTCGGCACCCTTGTTGCCGCCGCTTCCCCGGACCGCTGCCGCAGCCTTGTGACCATCGGCACACCGGTCCACGCGCTGACGCCCCGGGAGCGGGTCAAGTGCACCCTCCTCGTCGGCCTCTATCGTCTGACGGGGCCGATCGGGCCGCTGATTACCGCAGTGTCCGATGCATTGCTGGGGTCTCACAGCGCGGTTCGCAAGCCCGCGGATGCGCGCCTGATCGGTGACGCCGTCCGTAGGGCGACGCGCAAGGGACTGTACCTCGCCATGCGTTCAGTGATGCTCAACCGGCGAGACCTGACGTCGGAGCTTGGCGCGGTCACCGTCCCGACCCTGGTGGTGGCTGGAGCCGACGACGTCATGTGGACACCGGACCAGGCGCGGGCCGCCGCATCCTTACCGTCGCGGGGCACCTGTCGCGTCGTTCCCGGCGGGGGACACGTGGCGCCGCTCCTCGAGGGCGCGTCCGCCCTCACGGAGGCGCTCACCACTTTCTGGCGGCGAGACTGCTCGTAACGGCTTGTGATCAAGCTCTTCTGCGAGTTGGGCTACCGATACTGGCGAATGCCGTGGGAGGGCGGACCGCGGAGCGAGCTTGTGGGGGCCGGCGCGTGGTCGTCTACGGCGGCGGCAACAGTGCCATGGACGCGGCGCGTACGGTTCCGGGCATCGAGATCGAGGATCATGTTGTCAAAGTTGGCGCGAACATGATGACCGGTCATGCGGGGATCTTTGCGGGCGGCGACATGGTGCCGGCCGAGCGCACCGTCACGGTTGGCATCGGGCATGGCAAGAAGGCTGCGCGACATATCGATGCGTGGCTGCGTGGCACCGAGCCCGTGACGCCTCAGAGACACGAGCTGGCCACGTTCGACAAGCTCAATACCTGGTACTACAGTGATGCACTGGCGACCGTCCGCCCGCAGCTCGCCGCGGCGCGCCGGCGATCGACGTTTGGCCCTTCGACACTGGGCACGGCATGGCGGGATGGGCAAACATGTCGTATGCACACCGCAGATCGTTTCTTCAGCATCGTGGACCCTAGCAGTCGCCGGCTGGTGGGCCTGTGCACCGGACCGGACGACGACGGATCGTGCCCGACAACCGCAGAAGGCGCGCTCCCGTGTGAAGGCCGACAGGTCATTCCGCTGCGCGGGACACCTGTCGACGGTCTTCCCTTTACGGTTACCGCCGCACCATCGCCGGTCTGCCCACTCGCATGGATCGACAGTGCTTCGTCGCCCAAGGTCAGGTGATCCGATGGATGCGACGCAGCGGCGAACCGAGCCCAGGAGCTAGTGGCCGATACCTAGTGGCCGATACCCGGGGACGGTCGCTGCCGATGCTGGCAGCATCACGGTGGCCTCTGCATGGGCGTCAACGACTCGGCGTACAACCCCGCAGAGCACCACATCATCTCCAACGCCTCCTGCACGACCAATTGTCTGGCGCCGGTGGCCAAGGTGCTCAAACGACTCCCTTGGCATCGAGACCGGGTTCATGACCACCGTGCAGGTTCCACGGCATGGCGCTGCGCGTCCCGGTGCCCGGGGTCGCTGTTGGAAGGTCATTGGGCATCGCGTCGTCAGGACTTAGTCCCCTTGTTTCGTCCGATGGCGGCGGCGATCATCCAGGTGGTGGTGATGACGATGGCCGCGAAGCACTCCGTACAAGGTCGACGCGTGAAGGCTGACGCGACCCATCCGAAGGTGATCGTTGCGGCGATCGACGGGAGTGACCTGTCGTCCCGCGTCCTTGCTACCGCCGTCGCAATGGAACCGGTTTTCGGTGCGAGCACTGAAGCCGTGCACGTGGTGGAGACGGATCGAGGCGCCGCGCGCGCCCGTCAATCGGCTGCCGAGGCGGGGACTGCGCTGCGCGTGCTCACGGGGCCCGTGCTGAAAACGCTGCTCGCCCGCGTGACGCTGCCGGACGTGGCGCTCATCGTCGCCGGTGCGTCGACCGGATCCGCCGCGGATAGGGCGCTCGGCCGCCATGCACTCGCTCTCATCGTGGCGGCACGGCGACCGATGATTGTGGTGCCCGCGGGGGCCGAGGTTCACAGCGCGTTGCACCGCATGCTGATCCCGCTCGATGCATCGTCGATGACGGCCGCGGCGCTCCATGAGGCCGTTGAGCTCGCGCGGGCCGCCGACATCGATCTCATCGCCCTGCATGTCCACGCGTATCACGCACTGCCGATGTTCAATGACCAGCCGCAGCATGAGGTCCCGGCGTGGTCGGCCGAGTTCCTGCGCCGCTACTGGCCCGGGCCGGCGCCGTTTCCGACATTGCAGCATCGAGTGGGCGTGCCCGCCAGCGAGATCGTGCGGGCTGTCGAGGAGACCGGTGCGGACCTGCTCGTGCTCGCTTGGAGCCAGAACCTGTCGCCCGGACGTGCGCGGGTCGTTGAGCGCGCTCTCCATGAATCCACGACGCCGGTCCTGCTCCTGCCCGACCGGCGCCCGCTGGCGACCATCGGTGACGTCGAGCTGCGAGGGCACGCCCACCTCGAAGCCGCCACGGCTACCGCCTGACGAGGACGCGTGGCGCCGGATGGCGAGATGTCCCATCGTCCCGGGTCATGGCGACAGCGGAGGAACGGAGAGCCATCTTCCGCCTTTACCGAGCTGGGCGACCGCCGCTCGGCCTGGCGACGCGCGCATATCGATCCCCGCCGGCAGGTGCACGGTTATCGGGGCGGCGGCTTCGACCTCGAGCCGATCGCGGTGGACGGTGATCCGCACTGCGTTGCCGCGCACCTGCACCGGCAATGCGAACGTTGTCCAGCTGCTCGGCACATGCGGGTCCAGCGCGATGCCGCTGGCGGTCAGGCTGAGGCCCGCGAAACCGAAGGCCAGCGCTTGCCACAAGCTCCCCATTGCGGCGAGATGCAGTCCACCGGCGGTGGTTCCGGTGACGTCATCGAGATCGAGGCGACCGACGAGTCTCAGGAGGTCCACCGCCTCATCTGGGCGGCCGAGGCGAGCGAGTAATCCTGCATGGACTCCGGGCGACAGCGAGCTGCCATGGGCTGTTCGCGGTTCGTAGTATGCGAAGTTGGCTGCCAGGGAGCCGGTTGCGATCTCCTCCGGGACCATGTGGTGCAGCATCAGGACGTCAGCCTGCTTGACGATCTGCGATCGGTGCACGACGTCGTAGCCAACCAGCAGATCTGCTGCCACGGGTCTATGGGGGACGGCCTGCGCCAGGTCGAACGGCGCGAGCGCGTAGAAGCCGGCAAACTGCTCGTAAAGTTGCGTGTTCGGGTCGTACCCGTCGACCAGGTTCGCCGCCACGAGGCGCCAGCTCTCCAGTTCCTGGTCGTCGACGTGGACGAGACCTTCGTCGTGCAACTGTAGTGCGCGGCGGAGATTCCAGCGCGCCATCACGTTCGTGAACGCGTTGTCGTTGATGATCTCGTGGTATTCATCTGGCCCGATGACTGCATCGATATGCATCCGGCCGCTGTCGTCACTCCGACACCGCGAGGCCCAGTATCGCGCTGTTTCGACCATGAGCTCGCCTCCCGGACCGCCCATGAATCCGGTGTCACCTGTCCAGTCGGCGTAGAGGCATGCAGCCCAGGCCACGTCGGCGACGATGTGCTCCTCGTATGTGCCCGTGTGAATGATCACCTCGCGTCCCGTCTGGTCACGCATCCTCGCCGGGGTGACATCCTCTCCGGTGGCCGCGGACTCCCATGGGAATCGCGCGCCCGCCTTGCCGAACGAGGCGGCGCGTGCGCGTGCCGCCGGCAGGCGCCTGATTCGATACTCGAGCATGGCGCGAGCGGCCGGCGGGTTGGTGAGTGCGAGAAACGGGAGGACGAAGACGTCAGCGTCCCAGAAGATGTGACCGCGGTACGCCTCCCCGGATAAACCTCGAGCGCCCACGAAGGCCTCTGGATCATCAGGTGCCTGACTCATCAAATGGAAGAGCGCGAAGCGGACGGCGCGCTGCAGTTCGTCGTCGCCGCGGATGACAACGTCCGCCTGCTTCCACCGTGCAGCCCAGGCACCACGATGCTCGCGCACCAAGGTATCGACGTCCACTTCCTCATGGACCGCAGGATCCGTTCCCTGATCATGGCGCCCGTAGCGCGCCACAAGATCGACACGGGGTCCGCAGGGTGAGGCGACAACGCGCGCCGTCGCCGCCACCGTTACCGCTCCACCGTCGCACTCGACGCGCTGGTGGCTCGCCCCATTGAGAGCCCGATCGCGAGCGTCGGCTATCGTCGGATGTCGGTACGAGACCACCATCGGGTGCTCGCCGCCATCGAGCCCCTCGACTGCCAGGGCTACCACGCCGGCGCGGTGGATGGCGGCCAACCCCAACGCTCTGACGCTGTCGTTTGCGCCGGATACCTCCTGCCAGAGTATTCCCGACCGTAGATCGAGCACTCGCCGGACCTCAGCGTCGACCGGCAGCAGCGCGGAACTCTCCTGCCAGATCGGACATCGCAGGAGGTGGGATTCCTCGCCCTCCCCTTCGAAGGCGCCGGCAACGAACACGGTCGGCGTCACTGTGGGATGGCGGAGGCAAGGAGCCCCCCCGCTGCCGATCGTCCCAGAGGCGAGAGTGAGCAGCACTTGGTGCACGCGCTCCAGTTTGTGGTCGGCGCCCAGGACGGTGACGGACCAGAGGGGATCGATGTCGATCCCGGGCAGCTGGTGCTTCTCGTGGCGGAGGGTTTGATCCTCGAGGAATGTGAGAAAAGCGCCAGGTCCTCCGCCGATGTGCGCCACCTCAGGTGGGACGCCCTCGGGCTCCACACCGACGGATATCACGGACGCTCGCTGCGCCTCCGGAACGAGCATGTAGTGATCACTCCCCCTGACCCCGCCAAGCGGTCCCATTTCGTCCCCAGCGATCACCACGAGCCCCGATCCGATGCCAGACCCCCACCACGTCGCCATCAGGAATCGAAGCGATTCCGACTTGTCCGTCAGGCCGATCTCCACAAACTTGCCATCGGTGGTGACCCGCGGATCCTCGAGACCGGCCTCATGCGCTGCACGGACGGCGAGTTCGATCACCGCTGCGAGCGATCCAAGGCCCCGCGCGCGAATGCGCTCACTGACGGCGTCGACGAGCTCGGCAATCCGCGCCTTTGGTGGATCTTCCCAGCCGGCCGTGGGGATCAGATCGAGCTTGCGGCGATTGAACCGACGCGTGATGGGCAGCGGGGTCAGTCCGCGCGCCTGCAACGCGTCGGCGGTCCACTGAGCCCCCCGGTCGAGCGCGGCCTCCTCGGCCGGGGACGCCGTCCGCCGGTCAACGAGGTGGACCCCGGTCGAGTTGGCCTCGTAGATCTCTGAGCCGCGGTTGACGCAGAGGAAGAGGTGTCCTGGTCCAGCCGGTCGGGCCCGCAACTGGCCGTCGATGTTCTCGATATGGGTGCCGCTGATGACCCCCACATCGACGCCGAGGCTGATGAGCTGTTCGATCTGCCTGCGTATCGGTGTCGCGTCGGCACGACGGTCGGAGACCGCGGTGCCATCCCAGTCAAACGCGATCGCCTCGAAGCGCCGCTTCAACGCATCGGGCCACGCGTCAAGAGGGGCGGCGTGCTGAGGGGCTGGCTCAAAGGTCGTCATCACGCCAATCCTGAGGCTCAACCAGACGGGTCGGGGAGAACTTCGTGAAGTCGCGGCTCTGAGTGATCAAGCAGATTCCGTGACCATCGTCATATTGCTTCTTAGACGTAAGCCTCTGGCGGGCATCGGTGGCCGGGTCCAGCGTAGGGATTGTGGAGCTCGCGTCCGAGGGCCATCGGCCACTGCATATTGCGCTCATCGCCCCGCCCTGGTATTCGATGCCACCGCGGGGCTATGGTGGCATCGAGCTGGTCGTGATTCTGCTGGCTCGCGAGTTGCGTCGCCAGGGTCACACTGTGACCCTGTTCGGTGCGGAGGGGTCCGAGAGCGGCACCACAAGCTGCGCGCCCGCGGGTTTGGACGTCCACCTCGGACAGGACACGCAGGTGCTCCACGAGATGACCTATCTGTCTCGGGTCGAGCAGATGATCCGCCAACTGGGACCCTTCGACGTGATCAGCGACCATTCGGGCTTTGGCGGGGCGCTCATCACGAGCTTGCTGGACGCACCGACGCCGGTGCTCCATACGTTTCATGGACGGATCGGTGCGAGTGAGCTCGAGTTCCTGGCGTCGCTGCGCACAAGTGGCGGGTTCATCGCAATCAGCGACAGCCAGCGGCGCTCGGCGCCACGTCTTCAATGGGCCGGGGTCGTGCACAACGCCGTCGACGTCAACAGCCTTTACGTCTCGGCGGCGGATCGCGATCCGCGATATCTGCTGTGCCTGGCTCGTGTCTGCGAGGAGAAGGGCCAGGACGTTGCCATCGAAGTGGCTCGCCGCTGTGGCCTGCGCCTCATCCTCGCGGGCAAGACCGAGCAGACGCCGATATCGCGCGCCTTCTTCCGTAGACGCATCGAACCACTCATCGACGGTACGCATGTTCTCTACCTGCCCAACGTCACCGGAGCGATCAAGGCGCGCTTGATTGCCCGAGCCACGGCGATGCTTGCGCCGATTTGCTGGCCAGAGCCCTTCGGGCTTTCCGTCGTTGAGGCCATGGTCAGCGGCACGCCGGCTGTGTCATTTCGGCAGGGTTCCGCGACGGAACTGATCGAGCCTGGTATCACCGGGTTCGTCGTGGACGACCTTCAAGAGATGGTCGATGCGGTGGCATGCGCACGCGACGTTGATCCGTTCCATTGCGCCCGTGTCGCGCGTGATCGATTCAACCCGCAGGTGATGACCGGATCGTATCTGCGCCTGTACCAGCGGGCTCTCCTGGCAAGGCCGGCCGCCCGCGGCGCCGTTGACCGACTCACCGCTTGACAGCGTTGACGGTCAATCCGGACGAGAGGGCCGACCGCTCGGGTACCGGTCTCAGGGCGTTGGCCCGGGGCGCGACCACGTGATCTGCCCCGGGCTTGCCCACCTAGCTCCGGCTGCCCACGAGAATCGGCGCCGGAATAACCCGCAGATGGCTGGTGACTCGCTCGACGCCTGGTGCCGCTGCCGCTGCTTTCGTTGCGGCGCGCTCCTCCGCGAGTGAGGAGACGCTGCCCGTGAGCGTGGCCACGTTGCCCAGCACCTCCACGTGAATGGAACGTGCGTCGAGATCGGCCCGACGATGGAGAGCGGAACGGATCTCCTTGTCCACGTTGTGCGCCGTGGCGCGCGCCGTGAGCGTGATCGCATTGGTCATGCCGACGACGCCGACCACATGGCGCGCGATCCGCTCGGCAGTGCTGCGCTGGTATGCCCAGTTGACCGTGCCCTCGAGCTGCACCCACGCATGGCTGACGGTGGCCTTGACGGATCCAGGGGTGATGAGGGTGCTGTCCGAAAGGGCTCGAGCAAGGCTCCCGGCGATGTCCGTGTCATCCCGTTGCCACGAAGTGGGCAGGTGCACGTCGAGTTCATTGGCGACCGCGACCACTCCGCGGATCCTCCTGGCTGCCTTGTCGGCTGCGATGCGCTGCGGGTAACTCGCCACATGACCGGAAAGCGTGACTGCACCGTCGTGTGCGCTCACGCCGATGTTGGCTGCGTTGCTGCTGGAGTCCCAGCGCAACTCAGCCATGACCTCGTCTTGCAGTGTCGAATCGGATGTTGTCATGATCTTCCTCGCCTGTGCTTGCCTTTGACACGCATGACCGACAGGCTAGAAGCCCAGGACGCGGGGCGAAAGGGCCGGACGTCACATCTCGGGTGTGACCTCAGACCGGTTCCGATCAACCCCGGCCGCCTGGGATCGACCCTTGCTGGTCAGTCCCTCCGCCGGCCCTCAGCCGCGGTGATGTTCGAGGTGCGCGTCGCTGGTACGAAGCCTGCGCCACCGACCATCGGTACGTATCCAACCCAGACTGCCGCGGATGCCGCTGGGAAGCTCGGCATCGTCACCGTCGACTGTGACCACGTGCTCGCGCATCTCGATGCGGTTGACCGTTGGGTCTCCCTGCAGTTTCCGCACGTGGGACAGCCCGGCACGCCGAGCGTCCGGGGTATCCACCGAGAACACGAGCTCGCGCGCCTCCTCTCTCCAGGCCCAGACCCGAACCGTATGCATTTCTTTCGACACGCCGTCCTCCTTTCCTCGTGGAGATGTTGACGCAACCTGTGCTTGGCCCATCGTCCTGCCGCCCGCGGCGCTCCTGCCAGAGGCGAAGGACCACGAAAGCAGGGATGCTTCCCCCAATCGAAGAGGATGGGCAAGGGTCGGCCGGCTCAGAAACTGGGGACGATGGGCCCTGGCGATGTGTCAGCGCATTTGCCAATCTGCGGTGAGGATCAACGCTCGCGAAGCGAGGAGAGACATGACCGCCACCATCGTCAGGAGCCGACTCGAACGCGAGATCGGTGACCTCCACCACGTGCATGACACTTCGATCGTCACCACCTGCTACCTCGACGTCGATGGCGGTCACCGGCCGCGGCGCGCCGACTACCTGCAGGCGTTCAAGGTCCTCGCGCAGAGCGCGCGAGAGAGCGCAGAAGTCGAGGAGCCGGTGGTGCGAACAGCGCTCGACGGTACTGTGGCGATGCTTGGAAGGTGGCTCGAGGAGCAGTTCGAGCGTTCGCGCACTCGCGGACTCGTGATGCTTGCCTGCTCGCGCGACTCGTGGTTCCGAGCGATCGAGCTCCCCGTCCGAATAGAGGATCAGATCGTCTTCGGGCACGGCCCGCATCTCCTCCAGTTGGAGCTTCTTCTTGCCCGGGCACCGCGCTTCGGGGTGGCTCTCGTCGACCACGAGAAGATGCGGCTGTTCGAGTACCATCTCGGCGAACTTTTCGAGCACCCCGCGCAGTTCGAGGGGCCTGCGCCCCACAGGGACCGACAGCGCGCATGGAACGTCAGCAGCTCGCCGTCGGGAACCGGCGACGCCGCCGCTCGATGGGCGCCCGCGGGCACGCATGTCGATCGCCGCGAAGTGGCGCTCGCGGAGCGTCATCTCGCCAGATGCGCCGCGGCTCTCGCGAGCCACCTCGATGCGCACCCGATCGATCATCTCGTCCTGGGTGGTCCGACACCGGAACGGGAGCGCCTCGAGGGCGACCTACCCGATCGCTACCGCTCTCGTGTCGTCGGGCGCGTGGGAGTGCGCGTCGGCGCTCCGATCGATGAGATCCAGACAGCGGTGGCGGCAATTGCGCTCGAGGTCGAAAAGCGCGCTGACGACGCGATGCTGAGCGACCTGGCGACCGCGTCGGGCGAAGGTGTGGCAATTCTCGGCTTGAGACCGGTCCTCGCTGCGCTCTCCGAAGGAAGGGTCAAGATGTTGCTCATCTCGACAGAGCTGCAGAGTCGGCCGGGTGCGCTGTGCACATCCTGCCGAGCCCTGTCCGTCCCGGAGGCGATCTGTGCTTTCTGTGGCGCGCCAACCACGCCAGTCGACGACATTGTCGAAGCGGCGGTGGAGCGGGCGACCCACGGTGGGTCATGCCGTTTCGTTCGCGGCGAATACCTTGATGTCGCGGCTGGGGGCGCCGCAGCGATCGTCCGCGACTGACACAACCTTGGCGTGCAATGAGGACACCAGAACGCACGGTCGTCTCGGTTGCCGACGTGTGAATGTCTGAAGCGCATGTCGCTACCCGGGCGGCCCTCCGCGGTGTGCGCAGTCTGATCGGCGCGGCTGCGGTTAGACTGCCTGCGGAATCTCGCGAGGGATCTCGAACCGAGACATCCCCGGAACAGAAGGAGGGGGCAGCATGATTGCCTGGTTCAGCATCGCTCCGGACGACGGCTCGGGCTCGTACTCCAAGCATGTGGCCGCAGCACTCGACATGATCCGAGAGAGCGGTCTTGCCTTTCGCCTGGGCGCCATGGGGACCGAGGTGGAAGGGCCGCGCGATGAAGTGCTCGCGCTGCTCGTGAGCTGCCACATCGCGCTTGCGACCGCCCCCGGTGTCCGTCGCACGAGTACGGTCATCAAGATTGATGATCGTGTTGGTGTGGACAGCGATGAGATGCACCGGAAGGTGAGAGCTGTCGAACGGCTGATCTAGGTTGACCGCGTTGATCAGACGCGCCGCGATGCCCGCGGTAGCGACTCCAGATTCTCGCCATGGAATATCTCGGAAACCGATTGATCCGCGAAGACGGCGTGAATCGAGGCCGCGATCATTGGAGCGACCGAAACCACCGTCAGCCGCGCGGGCCGGCGGCCCGGGTCAAGGGGCAGCGTGTCGGTCACGATCACCTCGCTGATCGCGGACTCGTCCAGACACTGTCGCGCCGGAGGGGAGAAAAGCGCATGCGTCGCCACAGCCACGATCGCGGCCGCACCTGCCCGTTGGAGGACGGCGGCAGCGTTCGCGACGGTTCCACCCGTGTCGATCATGTCGTCGACGACAACGCAGCGACGGCCGCGCACATCGCCGATCAGGCCCAACGGCTCGGACACGTTTCGCCTGTCCGGGCGGCGAGCCTTTTGCATGAAAGCGATGCCGCATTCGAGGTGGGCCGCATACTTCTGTGCCATCTTGCCGCGGCCTGGATCCGGCGCCACGACAATGAGGTCGCTCCAGCCCATGGCGCGCACACACTCGGCGAGAACGGGCAGAGCCGTCAGGTGGTCGAGCGGGACATTGAAGAATCCCTGGATCTGCCCTGTGTGCAGGTCCACAGCCATTACCCGGTCGCAGCCCGCAGCACTGAGAAGATCAGCCACCAATCGGGCAGAGATGGGCTCGCGCGCCAACGCCTTTTTGTCCTGACGCGCGTACGCGAAGTACGGGATGACCGCATTGATTCGGGAAGCACTGGCCCGCTTCAGGGCATCGATCATGATGAGTTGCTCCATGATCATCTCGTTGACCGGAGTCCCGTGCGCCTGGATCACGTAGGCATCGCACCCACGCACCGACTCGAGAAAACGCACATAGATCTCGCCGGACGCGAAGCGGCTCACCTCCACCGGGCTCAAAGCGATACCCAGCGCCGCGGCGATCGTTGTCGCGAGTTGAGGATGGCACGACCCGGAGAAGAGCATGGCTTGACGCGTCAGGGAGATCTGCAGCGGCGTCCCCTCCGCGGGCCGCTCTTGGACAGCAGGTTCGGAGCCTTGCGGTGTCGGTTCGGTCTGGGGCTTCACGCTCATGGCAGCGCGGTCGTCCACATCAGGCGGACATGCCCAGTCTGAGCTCTCATCGTGCTGCATCACCGCTGTCTTCGCTCATGCACTCTGATGATCCGCAGGCGGGCGGCCTCGGTCCAGAGCCGAAGGTCCCACACACCAACCTCGTCGACGAAGGATGATGAGGTTCCACTCCACGGAGAGTTGACGTGTGAAGACCATCCATCTGCTCCGACACGCCAAGTCGAGCTGGTCCGATACGGAGGTCGCCGACCATGACCGACCTGTGGCCCCCCGCGGGCAGCGTGATGCCAGGCGGTTGGCCAAGCACCTGCGTCAACACGGCATTGCGCCCGCGCTCGTGCTGTGCTCATCCGCGAGGCGGAGTCGAGACACCCTCGCGCTCATCGCTCGTTCGCTGCCCAGAACGACGAAGATCCTGGTGGAGGACGAGCTGTACGCCGCCCCGGCTGACGCGCTCCTGCAACGCCTTCGTCGGATTCCCGATGTGGTCCCATCGACTCTGCTCATCGGCCACAACCCGGGTCTCCAGGATCTCGCGCTGACGCTCGCAGGACACGGTCCAGGGCTGGAAGCACTGAGGGAGCGTTTCCCGACTTGCGCACTCGTCACCGTGCAGATCCCCGCGGCGACCTGGCGAGAGCTGCTGCCTGGAAGCGCTGAGGTGATCGACTACCTCACACCGCGAGATCGCTGAGCACCGAGCATCGCCGGCCGGCTCGCGGATGAACCCGCCA
>PNBE01000094.1 GCA_003135895.1 Candidatus Dormiibacterota bacterium | reverse complement strand
CGCAGGCGCTGGTGGACGCGGCCGAAGCACGAGCGGTGGCCGGCTGGCTGGCATCCCATCAGACCGAGCTCGAGCTGCGACGGGCCGTGGCCGAGGCGGTGCGTGCAGCAGCGGCCGTGGCGCGGCTCGACCACCGCTGAAGTACATGCGCTGACGCGCAGAGCGGAACGGCATGAGCAAGAAGGTGCGTGTGGCGATCATCGGCGTTGGCAACTGCGCCTCGTCGCTGGTGCAGGGGGTCGAGTACTACAAGCACGCCGATCCCGGTGACTTCGTTCCCGGACTCATGCACGTCACCCTCGGTGGCTACCACATCAGCGACATCGAGTTCTCTGCCGCTTTCGACATCGATCGCGAGAAGGTGGGCTACGTCGAGCACATCCTCGCCTCCGGTTGCGGCATGGTCAACTGCATGCCGGTCTTCATCGCGCGAGAGCGGTACTGGCAGCAGCGGTTCGAGCAGCACGGTTTGCCGGTGATCGGAGACGACATCAAGTCGCAGGTGGGGGCGACCGTCAGGCGTGATCTCCAATAATCGCAAGGATGTCCCTTCGCAGCTCTTCTCCTCACTGAGCTAATGAAACCTGGAACCCGGATCAGGGACGAGCCCGCGCGATTCCTTGCGCAGGTGCTTCGATGCTGAGCTACTCCCAGCTGTTCCCAGAACCCGGCAGCGGCCGCGTCTACCGGTCCCAGCGGAGGATCCGGCTCTCCGATGCCGCTCCGGACGGCCGTCTGCGCTTCGACGCGATGGCTCGCTACATGCAGGACGTGGCGTCCGACGACATCGCTGACGCGGGAGCGGAGGACGAGGCGCTCGCGTGGGTGGTGCGGCGCACCGCGATGGACGTCGTGAGCCCATTCGGCACCGATCACTCGGTCGCCCTGTCCACCTGGGCCAGCGGCTCCGGATCGCGCTGGGGCGCACGGCGCACCAGCATCGCCGGCGACGCGGGCGGCCGCACCGAGGCGGAGAGCCTGTGGGTCCTCATCGACCGGGCAAGCTCCCGGCTCGCGCGGCTCCCGGCTGTGTTCGACGACCTCTACGCGGCGTCGACCCAGGGACGAAAGGTGTCCGCGAAGCTCGAGCTCTCGCCCGATCCGGCGCCGGAGGCGAAGCGGGTGCACTGGCCGCTGCGCGTTGCCGACATTGACATGCTGGGCCATGCCAACAACGCGGTGTACTGGGCGGCGGTCGAGACAGCGCTAGCCGGGGGTGCGGACGGCACCGACACGTTGGCGGCCCAGCGACTGCGGGGGATCCTCGAGTACCGCCATCCCGTCGACCTGACCTCTGACCTCGAGCTCGCCATCGCGGGTGGGCGATCGGGGATGTCGGTGTGGTTCATCGACGCCGGCGGCACCGCCGCGTGCGCCGTGGTCCGTCGGGCCTCCTCGTGAAGTGGAGGCCCCAGTGTCAACAGACTCCGTCAGTTTTAGAGCCCGTCCTGAGCCGACCGGTTAGATGGCGGTGAGGTCGAACGCGGGAGCGACGACGGCCCCACCATGCAGTGGCAATCTTGATATTGATGGCTATTGCCAGAATCGCACCGATGGTTACCGGGATGATGACCAGCATTGTGCTGCAACAACGGTGGTCAATCTGATGATTGTGCTTGTCATATCAGGTTATCCGTATGCACTGGAATCGGTGCCTGTCAACCTGTGCCTTTCGGCACTCGCCGCGAGATCAGGTTGGGCGTACGGTGAGAAAAACGGCGAACAGACCGACCTAAACTGGGGGACGCCATGGATGCGTACAAACTGTTTATAGACGGCGAATTCGTCGAGGCGCAGAACGGCGAGACGTTCGGGGCAGTCGACCCGGGAACCGGCGCGGTCTTCGCGCAGGTGGCGCGGGTGGGCACGGCCGACGCCGAGGCGGCCATCGGCGCTCTGCGGTCCGAGTCTGGGTAGGAGATCGGGCCAGGCCGGATGCGCCATTGTTCCCAACCATGAGTGACGAATCTCCGTCACGGGGATGGCTGACGCGCAACGTCGTCGTGCTCTCTGGCGTCAGCTTTCTTCAGGATGCGGCCAGCGAACTGCTGTACCCGATCCTGCCAATCTTCTTGACCGTCCAGCTCGGGGCCCCCGTTGCAGTCGTCGGCATCATCGAGGGAGTCGCTGAAGGCGCCGCTTCGCTCACCAAGCTGGTGACCGGCCGGCTCAGCGACCGGCGGAGTAAGCGTCACTTCATCGGTCTGGGTTATGGCGCCTCCGCTCTCGGTAAGGTCGTCATCGCGTTTGCCAGCGTTTGGCCAGTGGTAATGGCAGGACGCGTCATCGATCGCCTGGGCAAGGGCGTGCGGGGAGCGCCACGGGATGCGCTGCTCATGGACGGAGCCGCGCCGGGGACGCGCGGACGGATCTTTGGTTTGCACCGTGCCGCAGATACTACTGGCGCCGTAGTCGGTCCGCTTCTGGGGCTCGGCGGGTACGAACTGTTGAGCAACAAGGCCGACCTTCGCCCGCTGTTTCTCATCGCAGTGGTGCCCGCGGTCCTCTCGGTTCTACTCATCGCGGCGGTGCGCGAGTCGCCACGACGTGCCGAAAAGAAGACGATAAAGGGGCGGCGCACGGAGACCATGAGGAGTCTCCAGCGCCCGTTCTGGCGGACGATCGGCATTCTCATCGCGTTCTCGCTGCTCAACTTTCCCGATAGCCTTCTGCTCCTGCGCGCGCACGAACTTGGCCTCGGAGTGGTCGGCGTGGTACTCGCGTACGTCCTGTATAACGCGGTGTACGCTGTTGCCAGCTTTCCGGCCGGGTCATTGAGCGACCGCGTCCATCCATCCCTCGTCTTCGCGCTCGGCCTGGTGTTCTTCGCCATCGGCTACGTAGGACTCGGCCTGGCGAACACCAGTGCATGGGTGTGGGTGGTGCTCCCTCTCTATGGAGGCTTCACTGCGTGCACAGACGGTGTTGGCAAAGCCTGGATTGCTGGGCTCGTGGGCAGCGGCCGGCAGGGGTCCGCACAGGGCATCTATCAAGGCCTGACCGGTGGCACCATTCTCATCGCCGGTCTCTGGGCCGGCCTCGCCTGGGGTGGTAATGGTCGGCTGCCTCTTCTCGTTTCCGGCTTCGGCGCTGTTGCGATTGCTGCGGTGATGGTGATGATGCCCCGCCTCCGTCAGACTGCGGTCACGGTTGGCGTTGTCCGCGGGCCATCTAATTCTGCATCGCTCTAGTGTCCCGCTTCCGAAGTAT
>PNBE01000009.1 GCA_003135895.1 Candidatus Dormiibacterota bacterium | reverse complement strand
TGCCAGATATGATCGCGCTGAATTGCAAGATACCGCCATTCAACGACGAACGGGTTCGACAGGCCGTGGCTTGGGCCATTGACCGCAAGGAGATTGCCAGCCTCGCCTTCTACTCGGAAGGCGTTGCTGCCACCGAGGCCGTCTCCCCCCCGAATCCGTTCTACTCTGGAGCGAACCCGTACGCCGGAGCTCCCGATCCCCAAAAGGCAAAGTCTCTGCTGGCGGCCGCAAGCTATCCGCACGGCCTGACCATCACCTACGACGGACAGTCAAACGTCCCGACTCAGGTCAAGATTGGAGAGATTCTTCAGTCGCAATTGGCGAAGGCCGGAATTACGCTACAGATTACAAACTACTCCTCGGCAGACTGGATCTCCCGCCTACTCGGGCTCAAGTATCAGATGAACGAAACGTACTTTGCTCTCGACATCGATCCAGCGTGGATTTACTACCCGTTGTGCTTGTCAACATCCAAACAGAACTTCACGGGTTTCGGCTCGCCACAGACCGACGCGTTGCTCCAACAAGTAATGTTCAACTCCAGCGCGACTGCCCGGAAGTCGGCCTACGATAAGGTCGTCAACGCGATCGCTATCGCGGCGCCTATCATCTTCATCGATACCGAAGATTTGCAGTATTGGATGAATCCCAATGTTTCCGGACCTTTCCCGATCCCAACACTGGATCTGCGGTGCGAGGATGTCTGGAAAAAAAAGTAGTGTCTCGATTTGACAAGGCCAGAGTAACCGTTAGTGGCGCGATGGGCTCGTTTAGGGTCGCATGCGTGAATAGCTAAGTTCGCTTACATGATTCGAGTGCTCCTGCATCGGGTCGTCCTGATCGTCCCCATACTGTTCGGAGCGTCGATCATCGTGTTCGCGATCATTCGGCTTGTGCCGGGCGATCCCGCTGTGATCATGCTTGGCCTGAATGCCACGCCCAAGCTGATACTCCATATACATCAGCAGTTGGGGCTCTCCCAGCCCGTTTACGTTCAGTACTCACACTGGATAGGGGGCATACTCCATGGTAACTGGGGATATGACTACTTGAGTGGCCAACCGATCTCGGGACTGCTAACGACTACTCTCCCAGTGACCGGAGAACTCGTAGTCCTGGCGTTAGGGTTGGCCGTCGCTCTTGGTGTGGCGATTGGCTCATTGGCGGCGCTATATCGTGGGCGGCTCCCCGATTGGGTTTCGCAGGTTATCAGCATGATTGGCATCTCGATACCCGATTTCTGGCTGGGGATCATGCTCACCCTCCTGTTTGCCCTCGTACTTGGAGTCTTACCGTCCTCCGGCTTCACGGCGCTTACGGTTAGTGTCCCGGACAACCTGATCCACATGATTCTGCCGGTGGTGGCTTTGGCCTCAGGTCTGACGGCTGTGCTCATCCGAATCACGAGGGCGGCCATGCTCGAAGTGCTGGGGCAGGAGTACATCAGGTTCGCGAGAGCGAGCGGTGTTCCGGAGTGGCGCGTGGTTCTGCACCACGGCCTTCGCAATGCGGCCGCGCCCATCTTGACTGTCATCGGCCTGCAGGCCGGCTACTTATTCGGCGCGACGATTGTGATCGAGACAGTCTTCTCCCTGCCGGGCCTAGGACAACTGATCTTGAATTCAACTCTCACTCACGACTACCCAGTCATTCAAGCCTCTGTGCTCGTTCTCACATTACTGTTCGTTGCGACCAACCTCCTCACTGACGCGGCTGTTCTCGCGATAGACCCCCGACTACGGCAGGCGCGCGCAGCCTGATGGCCACGACCGTCGTTACAGCGAGGAGGACCGGAACAATCGCACGGTTGCTGAGCGTCACGGACAAGCGATTCCTCATCGGCAGCGCGATCATCCTTGTCGTCGCAATTGCTGCATTTGTCGTACCTGCCCTCTCCCCGTACGGGCCTAATGAGATAATTCCTCAGAATGCTCTGAGCGGACCGACGTTCCAACACCTGCTTGGGAGTGATGACCTAGGACGAGACGTGTTCGTGCGAGTGATGGTGGGTAGCCGCGTCTCGCTAGGCGTCGCGATCGGATCCGGGTTTATTGCAGTACTCTTGGGTGTGCCGCTAGGACTGATAGCTGGATTTGCCAGTGGCCTTGTCGACAACATAATCATGCGTCCGCTGGATGTACTCATGGCCTTCCCTGCAATCCTCTTGGCAGTAGTGATCGTGGCGTTCGCTGGAACCGGGACGACCGTACTCATCGTCGCCATAGGAATCGTATATACCCCGGTCATCGCTCGGGTGATGCGAGCCACCACGATGGCGTCGCGGACACAGACCTATGTTGACGTGGCGCGAGCCCGGGGCGCATCCGCGCTGAGAATCCTGATTCGACATGTTCTACCGAATAGCATCGGACCGGTAGTGGTACAGGCCTCACTTCTTATGGGGTTCGCGATCCTGCTCGAGGCGGCCTTTAGTTTCATTGGCTTGGGGGTACGGCCACCCAACCCATCTCTCGGCTCCATGCTCGCGTCTGAGCGAGACTTCCTAGCTGAAGCTCCTTGGGTCGTCATTGCCCCTGGCATGGCTGTCATGGTTCTCGTACTCGGATTCAACTTCATCGGCGACGGTTTGCGAGACTCCCTGGACCCTTTCGGGCGAGCTCGAACTCGATGACTCAGCTACTCGACATTCGCTCGCTCTCGGTGGACTACGGCTACGGGGCTGTCATTCGCGACCTGTCGCTCACCGTTTCGGCCGGTGAGATCGTTGGGCTAGTCGGCGAGTCGGGCTGCGGAAAGACGACCCTGGGCTGGTCCGTGCTCGGTTTACTACCTCGGAGCGCCCGAGTCGATGGAAGCATCATGTTTGACGGTACGGAGTTGATTGGGTTACAGGCGCGTAAACGACGGAGGCTTCTAGGAGTGCGTCTCTCCCTGATCCCCCAAGCTGCCATGGCATCGCTCGACCCGATGTTCACCGTGGGTCATCAGATACGCGAGATCATCATGACGCACCAACGCGCGCGACGAAGCGACGCCGACGCGACTACGGTCGGGCGACTACGAGAGGTGGGGGTGGCCGCGCCCGAAGCTCGACTCCATGCGTTTCCGCATGAACTCAGCGGCGGCACGCGCCAGCGTGTTGCCACTGCCGCGGCGATGATACTCAACCCCTCAATGCTCATTGCTGATGAACCGACTTCGAGCCTTGACGTAACCATCCAAGCCCAAGTGCTCGGAGTCCTCCGCTCGATCATCCTTGAACAAGGAACCGCGGTCCTGTTTATCACCCATGACCTCGGCGTCGTTGCGCAGATCTCTGATCGCATCGCCGTCATGTATGCAGGCGAGATCGTCGAAGAAGCAAGCGCCGAGGACCTGTTCGAGGATCCGAAGCATCCATACACCAAGAAACTTTTGGCGGCGCACCCTGGGTTCAGCAATAAAGGACAGCGACTGGCCACCATTCAAGGCTCAGTCCCTGACCCTGCTCAGCGTACCGGCGGGTGTCGTTTTGCGCCGCGCTGTCCTGTGGCCATCGCCGTGTGCCAAGAGGAAAGGCCCCCGTGGGTGACTCTCGACTCCGGCAGGCACGTTCGCTGTGTCCACAGTGCACCGAACCACTAGCCTCCTCCGCGTTCGCGACCTCGTCAAGGACTTCCCTGTCAGACGTTCCTGGAGGTCGTGGCTGGGCCGCCAACCGATTCAGAGGCTGCGTGCCATCGATGGAGTCTCACTAGACCTCGATACAGGTGAGACGCTAGGTCTCGTTGGTGAGTCGGGTTGCGGGAAGACGACGTTCGGCAGAGTCGTCGCCGGTCTCACACGACCAAGCTCAGGAATCGTCGAGTATCAAGGAGAGTCGACGAATTCACTCAAAGGTGACGCATACCGCGCCTTCCGTAAGGAGGTGCAGGTCATCTTCCAAGATCCCTTCTCGTCTCTCGACCCGCATCAAACGGTCGAGAGTGCCATACGTGAGCCTCTCGAGATCCACAGGGTTGGAGCGCGCGAGCAGCGACGAGCCCGAGTGCGCGAACTGATGGATCAGGTGTCGCTTCCGGCCCGGTATGCGACGCGGCTTCCACACGAATTGAGCGGCGGTCTCCGGCAGCGAGTGGGCATCGCAAGTGCGCTGGGTCTTGCACCCCGACTTATCGTCGCTGATGAGCCAACATCAGCACTCGATGCCTCCGTCCAGGCTGAGATTCTCAACCTCTTGGGTGACCTTCAACGCAGCCTGGGCATGTCGTACATTCTTATCTCACACAACCTGGACGTTGTTCGTTACCTTAGCCACCGCGTTGCGGTTATGTACCTCGGGCGGGTGGTCGAACTGGGATCCGCCGATGACGTCTTTGCCGACCCCAACNNGCCGCCGATGACGTCTTCGCCCACCCCAAGCACCCCTATACGCGCGCGCTGATGGCCGCAGTCCCGCGTCCTGACGCCAAGACCCCTCTTCGTCCTTTGGCAGTCCGGGGAGAGATCCCATCACCAACCGAGATTCCGGCGGGGTGTCCATTTCACCCACGCTGCTGGATGGCTCAGTCGATTTGTGAATCTCAGGCGCCGCCCCTCTATGATTATGGCGGCTCACACTCAGCGCGGTGTCACATCACCGCGCAGGAAGCGGGCGCCGCAGTTGCGCCATCCGGTGCATTACGAGGGAGTGGCGCTCAGACACCCCAATCGGCACCGGCGCAGTCTGGATCGAGTTGAAGTGTGACTGCTCACAGACAGTCCTCGATGGCGCCGCCCTGCGACCGACCCATTCACACATGCTTCGGAGGGTACGGATGCGAAGCGCGAAGATAGCGGTCTATGGAGGCGGTGGAGCCCCTTATCACCACATCGGGGTCTTCGCACGCGCCGGCCACACGGTTTCGGTTCTCTTTCCATCTGAGGTAACGGCAGACATCTTGGCCAGCTTCGATGCATTCGTCATTCCGGGCGGCGGCTATGACGGGATGAGGGGCCAGATCGACCCGCTCGGTGAGGATGGAGTGGACGCCATCGCGCAATTCGTCGAAGGGGGTGGCATGTATCTAGGATCGTGTGCGGGTGCCTATGATGCCGCCACACCAGCGGAGGGCTTCCGCCTCACCTGCCCTTCGCAGCGGGCGATGACGCTCTCAAGCGCAACCGTCTGGAATGAGGTTTCAGATCCTTGGTCGGGCCTCCAGTCGCCTGGGGTCGGACGTCTCCGAGTATTGAACCAGTCTCCCGAGCACCCCATCATGCGCGGGATCCCCTCAGAGTTCGAAATCGTTCACTACAACGGCCCGCTGTTCGAGGGTGCTGAGTCGTTGTTTTCGATCAGTGACCAAACGGAGGCGTTCACGCCGAGCGAGACATTCTTGTCGAGCGAAGCCTCGAAACCGCGCATGATCGACCGTGCTCGTGAAGGTCATGTGAGCGGCGCGGTTGTCGGACCATATGGGCGCGGCCGTGCGGTCTTGTTTGGGTCACATCCAGAATTTGGATTCTCTTTGACCATGGATGATGAACAGCTTCCGATGACCATGCTTCTCAATGCCATCGACTGGCAGCTCTTGAGCGGACCAGAGCCAACGTCCCGACGCGCAAAGCTGTGCAGCGAAGCGGGGTGGGCGTCCACCGGTCACACGGAGCTGCTGACCGCTGCTATCGCGAGCATCCGCGCGCATATCGCATCTCTTCAACTCAAAACTCTCGATGAGAAGTGGGTCGATCGCCAGTATGCCATGTCGGTCTTTGGTCAGCAACCCGAGGTAATTTGGACGCAGTCTCTGATGCGAATTGCTGAGTTGACCGAAGAGATCGAGCGACTCGGCCCAGGAGTAAGGCACAGCACTTTGTCCTTTCAGCAACCCGCCGGTGAGATACTTGACTATGGCTTTCACGGTGTCCTGGCTCTCCTAGGTCAGGTCGACGACTTGCTGTCGACTGCTGAGGCGATCTGGCATGTGCCCCTCGGCGATCCATCTGCTGACCCGTACAAATACATCCGGTCCAGTCCTTATCATCTCGTGGCCGGTTCATATCTAGCTGCAATCGGCCGTGCTACTGCCGCCGCGATACTCTGCCGCTACGACGACTGCGACGTCAATCGACGGCTCGCATAGAGCACCAGCTCCTTCACTCGTCGGCGTGGCGGTCCGGCCGTCCCGAGCCGCTCAGATCCGCTCAGATCCGCTTGGATTTCATGTCTGGCAGGACAGCGTAGATCGCCTGCACGAAAGTGACTCAGCGCCTGACGTCATTTCGGGAAGGTCACGAGAGATATCAAGCGTCGAACGTCTGCTGCCTCGTCGAGGCTAAGAACTTCCTCCGCGATGGCTTGATGATGTTGAGCGGTGACTCTCAACCCCGCGAGGGCATGAAACTTTTCTTCAATCTCCAACGGCGCCAGCGGAAGTGTGGGTGTGCCCCGTGCGTCCCTCCGAGATTCCGACCAGCTCGACCCATATCGGGTAACCACAGTTACCTCGCTCGCATAGTGCTGCGGAAATGTGCGGTCGAGTTGAGCATCGTGCACGACGGTCGTTCGTCGAGCGAGGCGTCCGACTTCCGGGAGCTCGCTCTTGTCGAATATCACATCATCGAAGTCAATGGCACCCATCACCGTGGCCAGCGGAAGAATGTATTGAGCCCGGTGCGATCTGAGGATGTTTCCATCGATCACCGGTGCTCCTGTCGCCGGAAAGCGCAGCTCGATTGCATCAACGTCCTCCGAGGTCAACCCGTGCTCAGACATGATGCCCAACAGGGCGTCGATGCCAGGATGGAGAAACGCACAGCACGCGTAGCGCTTGATCGTCAACTCCCCAACGCTGGGACAGCCGAGGATGTCGCCCTCTAGCGCTCCGGGGTTTCCCTTCCCATTCAACGACCATGCGCTGAACGCGTTGTATCGGCTGCTTCCATCGAAGGTGTCGACTGGAGCTCCCAGGCCACTGGCCGCAAGTAGCCCGGCAGTAATACCGTTGCGAGCCGCGAGTCCCGCTGTGAATGGGCGGGACTGTTCCGACGGTTCGCTAGTCCACGTCAACAGGCCCGCGGCCTGGGTTGCAGCTAGTCCGAGTGTCCTGGCGGTCGCCTCGGCATCGAGGCGCAGAAGCCGGGCCACCGCCACCGCCGCTCCGAAGCATCCTCCAATGGCCGTCGGGTGGAAACCTCTCGCGTACAGGTCATTGGGCCCTATGGCGAGGCTGGTGCTGCAGNNCGATTACCGCAGGAACGACCGCAGCCGCAGCGTGCACGACGGACGGGCCGTGGTGGCTCTCGATATCCATTGCGTAAGCGAGGTAACCATTGACCAGGGCTGCGGTGACGCTATCCGTCCATTCCTCGAGCCCGACAACGGGCGAGACACCTGCCCCTCCCTGAGCCTCGATGAATCGCTTCAGGACCTGCGTACCCGGGAGGGCGGGCCGACTGGCGGCGAGCATCGCGCCCAGAGTGTCGAGAAGTATGAGTTTGGTTCTTTGTCGACCGGACGGCGTCAGACAGAGATCACCCCCAGACAGGAGCGCTGCAAGGTCGCTGGTGAAGCCCATCTCCCTTTAGAAGACCGTAGTCTCGGTCACGACAGATCCAGCCCCGGAAGTGAACCGATCCAGCCACAGACCGGACACGTCGAAATCCAGGGTAGGACTGCCTGTGATCCATCCAGCCATGACCTCGCCGGCTGCCGGCGCGTGCATGAAACCGTGTCCAGAGAAACCTGCGGCACACCACACGCCATCGACGCTTGGCNNAGCGGCATGTCGTCGGGTGTCATCTCTCTGAGCCCGCACCACGCGGTTATCGCGCGGGCGTAGGTCAGAGCCGGAATGCGATGGGTCATCGCCTCCGCAACGTTCGCCAGCCGACTCCAGTCGACGACGGCGGCGTAGCTCGCTCCACGATCTCGGTCGCCGCCGCCTAGAAGGATGTCATTCGCTTCGACGTGGACATAGACACCCGAGCGGACGTCCACGAGAAACGGGAGATCTCGAGTGCCGTCAACGGATGAGAGCACGAACACTTGACGAGGGTGGGGCTCAATCGGAAATTGCCAGGCCAATGTTTGGTCAAAGCGTGAGGTCCAAGCCCCGGTCGCAAGAACGAGCTGGTCGCACCCGATGAGTCCCATGGGCGTGCTGACCCCAGTTATCCGTGAATTTTCGACGTGCACGCCGGTGACCGTGCAATCCTCTCGAATGTCGACCCCAAGCCNNCGGCAACCAGCCCTTCCACGTTAATCATCGGATAGCGACGATGCAAATCGGCCGGCGTGACAAACTCAGTCGGAACACCGAGCGAGTTCTGCATGGAGACACTCTCCTTGAGCGACGCCATCGCTGCTTCGTCGTCGACCAGAAAAGCATCCCCGACACGGCTGAACGGCACGGGGT
>PNBE01000151.1 GCA_003135895.1 Candidatus Dormiibacterota bacterium | reverse complement strand
GCTAGACCGGGTCGACGATGAGCCTCTGCGTGTGACCGGCGGCTGCCAACGTGGCAAGGAGCCGGCGGATGACGCCGCCGGAGGGGCTCCGATGGGCTGTGCAGTGAAGCCAGATCTGGCGGTCCCGAGCGATCGCGGCCATGGGCTCACCGCAGTCGCAGAACGGTGTTTCGCGCTCGGCGCGCTCGATGAGCGCCACAATGCGGGTGTTGTTCGTCCTGGTCATTCTTGGTCTCCTGAACATCGATACGATGCGTTTCGTATTATAGCATCTCATGGCAAATGCAGGCTCCTCCCCACCACCGTCGGGGCCAGCCGAGGCTCACGCGGCGCGTACTGGCCGGCCAAGAAGTGAGCGCGCCCACCGGGCCATCCTCACAGCCGCACGCCAACTTCTGATCGAAGAGGGCTTCGCCGCCATGCGCCTCGAGCATGTCGCCGCACGAGCCGGCGTGGGCAAGGCGACGATCTACCGCCGCTGGGCATCGAAGGAGGCGCTCGCCCAGGACTTGCTCACCCGCCTGGCTGAACCGCACATCGCGATCGCTGATTCGGGAAACACACATGATGAGCTGCTCGCTGCGGTCACCACCCCGATGCGGGCTGTCAGCGAGACGGATTTTGGACCGGTCATCAGGGCTCTGCTGTCGCAGATCGCGATCAACCCATCGATCGGCGACCCGTTTCGGGCGACGGTTGTCGAGGCTCGTCGAGCCGAGATCGCAAACGTGATCAACCGGGGCATCGCGCGTGGCGATCTACGCAAGGATGCCGACGCCGAGGTCGCGACCGAGTTGCTGGTCGGACCCGTCTACTTCCGGCTGATGTTCGGGGGGGTCCTCGACCTCGACTTCGCGGAGCGCGTCGTCGACAGCGTGATGCGCGGCTACGCCGCCTGAGCCGCCGCCGTGCCGGGGATCGTCAGACGGGACGACGACTCGAGACCCGTGTTCGGGTCCAGCGCGGTGAGGTATCCCCCCGATCCCGGGGGACCTTGAGCGTTGTGCAACTGCCAGATAAATCCCGCGGTGGTCAGTGGACGCTCGGTGCCCCGGGACTCAGGAATTCCCGTGCGATTCGCCATACGCCGTCAGATTCCTTGCGCAGCACCATGAGAAACACCAGTCGCACCGGACCGCCCGGGTTCGCGTCCGTGGGATCGGTGACGCAGGTGAACAGGCCCTCGGCGTAGGCGAGATCGTCGCTGCCTTCGATGTTGTGCGGGGTCACCGTGACGGAGCGTAGGACCGTGCCGGTCTCGAGACGCTGCAGCATCTCCTCGCGACCGTGCACCGGCGGGGCGCCGGGCATGACGAAGGTCGCATCCTGCGTATATGCATCCGCCCGCCTCCTCGGGTCAGGGTCTTCAAGGATGCTGACAAGTGATTGCAGGGTGGTCACGATCTCGGATTCGTCGAAGTGCGCCTTCTCCGTGGTTGCAGCCATCTCGCGGAACGTCCTCCTTGTCGAGCCCACTCACCCTTCGTGGTTTCCTGAGTGACGACGCCAGGGCCGCGGATCATCGCGACTCAGTATGAGGTCACACCAAGTGCTGACACTTTGGCTGAGCGTCGCTGCGGATGACGCGGCTGAGTAACTCGAATTCGCCACACCTGTTAAACGTGAGCTGACGTGAGCTTCGCTGATAGAAGGGAGCGACCCTCTTGACCATTCCCGTCCTCTCGCGGATTGCTGGCTACGTGGCGATATCGATGGCTGGCTGCCTGGCAGCGTGTGGAGGCGCTGGCTCATCGGCACCGCCGGCAACGTCTCGGACACCGGCCGCCGCGTCCAGCACCCCGGATACGCCGAGCCCGTCCGCCACCCCGAGCATTCCCAGTGGTTGGACTCCGTATACGAGTGCCACCCAGCAGGTTGCCTTCGATCTGCCTCCAGGCTGGAAGGTGTATTGCGACGACGTGAGCGCCAGTTGGCTCCTGGTCGATTCGGGTGGGCTGTACACGAGTTGTCCGCAAGGCGATGGTCAGGTCGGGATCTTCGTTGCATCCGTGGCGGGAACGGCTCCCCCAATGGGCTTGTCCCTCATCTCGACAAGCAAATCCCTGTACAGCAACGTACAGACGGCAACGGTCGAGGTGAATGGCGTCAGTGGCACGCGACTCGCGGGCGACCAGACGGAGGGGCAGGGATCCGGATCATCGCAAGTGGAATACGACGTCGAGGCAGGCGGGCGGACGTACTACGTTCTCGCAGTCGTTGGTGGAATCGCCGGGATAAAGACCGCCGCAGCCGCGCAGGTCGACCAGTTCGTGCAGACCTTTACGTTCGGCGCTTGATCCAGGAGCGTAAGCCCTCCCGACTTCGCGTGCATTGCTAACATTCGCGGCTCAGGAGCACCGTCAATCGAGCTCTCGCGAATAGGAGCAGGGCCATGAAGCTCACGCGGCTGAAGGAATCGGACGAGTATCGACGCCAGCGTGAGGAGCTGCGGGTCGCTGAGTTGGACCTGACTGATCATGTCGAGCGTGTGGCCGCGCTGCGGCGAAAGCTGCCGGCCGACACCGCAGTCGACGACTACCAGTTGATCGACGTTGCGAGCGGCGACCACGTACGCATTTCCGAACTGTTCAGCGCTCCAGACCGGGCGCTGATCCTGTACCACTTCATGTATGGCAAGGCCCAGACAGAGCCCTGCCCGTTGTGCACGATGTGGATCGACGGGTACAACGCCGCAGCACCACACCTCACGCAGAACGTCGATTTCGCCGTGGTCGCCGCCGCCGAGCCGGCTGCCATCAAGACCCAAGCGACATCGCGCGGCTGGGGCAACCTGCGCCTGCTCAGCGCCGGCGACACCACGTTCAAGTACGACCTCGGCAGCGAAGAGGCCGACGGTACCCAGACCGAGTGGATCTCGGTGTTCATCCGCAGCGACGACGGCACCGTCCGTCATCTGTACTCCAAGGGCGCGGAGATGGCCGACGATCGACGCGAGCGCGGCATCGATCTGCTCACCCCCGTGTGGCACCTCCTCGATCTCACCCCAAACGGCCGGCCCGACTGGTACCCATTACTGAACTATTAGCCGCGCCATCCGCGGTAGCCAACATGTGGCTCGGCGACGCTGGGACTGTCTCGGAAGGGTCTGGGCAACCGCCGACGGTCGACCAGGCACCGATCGCTAGAGTGGACGGATGATCGGAGACATGGTTGAGGTGATCGTCGATGCTGGGACCGGGAGCGCGCGGACTTTCGAGATCTTGGCGACACGCGCGGGCCGGCGCGTCGAAGTGACCACTGCACGCGGGATCGTCGAGGTGGCCGAGCTCACTCGCACGGGACACCCGGTGCGCGTCGGGCGCTTCATGGCGACGCGCGTCATCGCGATCGTCGAGCATCCGGCATCCGGGCCAGTAGCCGGACGCGAGCGCCGTCGGAGCGCGCGTTCCGAACAAGAGGAAACGCTGCTCTGAGGGTAGCGTCCATGTGGCGACGCGGCTTTCGAGGTGGTCGTGGTTGCCTCGCGCTTGCGCTCGCGACAAGCAGGCGGAGGGCACGTTCGATGCGACCGGGGCGTGCGACGGAGCTCCGGCAACAGTCTGTTCGTGGCACTTGACGCTGCAGATCTCCCTCACGTGCTTCCCGTACGCCGGACCGATCGCGCCGCCCGCGCCGATTCTGAGCCCACCGATCTACATCCCTTGAACCGGGCAGCACGCCTGGCGCTGACGCCGCAGCCGAGACCTCGGTCAGGCCTCCGGCCTGGACCATGGAGGATCGTGGAGTCGCCAATCCTGATCGACGGCCGGAACCGCTCCCCGCGCTCTCACGGCGCCAAATGGAAGGCGGCAGCGAGGCGTATGCTCCGCGGAATTCGACGAAACTGGAGGGAGACCCAATGTACGGACGGCCGACCGCGTCCGCGTTCGCTCTGGGATCGACGCTGCCCATTGTTGGTTGCGGCAACTCCACAATCACGATCGCTCAGAGGTCGAGTGTCTGGGCCGTCCCCGCTGCCGGACTGCTGCTCGTCATGATCGCTTCCTGCGGATCGGGAAGCAGCATCCCGTCTTCCTCGCATAGCGCGGCGACGACCCCGACCGCAAGCGCAACGTTGTCGACCCCGGCGTCGCCGAGCCCCAGCAGCAGCACCAGCGGTTCCTGCCAGCCGAGCACCGGCGCGAGCTTGACCGGGTCCACAGCAACGCTGAGTCATACTGGCTACCCGTTCACGTTCAGCTATCCGGCCTCGTGGACGGACAACACCGGATCGGTATCGGTGACGGTCGGGCCGCTGCTCGATACGCAGACCTTGACGGCAGTCGGTCTGCAGCCGAGCAGCACGGTGAGTTTCGTGCAGGTCGCTGACCCTTCGCTGATGCCGGCGCTCGATGTCTACCAGTTCGCGCTGCAGAGCGGGGACCTTAGCCTCGACACGTTCTACCAGCGGGAGCAGGCAATGCTCTCGCAGCAAACGGCGACACAGATAGGACAGGAAGGACTTTCCGATTGCGTCGCTGGCCAGCCCGTGGAGGGCTTGGAGTTGACAGCAGTTGGGGGCGGAGCGTTTCAGAAGAATTGGTTCGCCGTGCGCAACGGGACCCTGTACGACATCCAGTTCGTCGCCGCCAGCAGTGCGGACGCCACGACCCTGGCAGGGATACTGGCGACCTGGCAATGGTCCAGCTGATCGCCTGGGGACCTGAGAGGCGACAGCACGACCGTCTTAGCGAGCCGGGCGCCACATCGTCGTCACCACCGGACCGTTGCCTGGATATGAGAACTCGCCGAGCCACTCGAAGCCAACGCTTGCGTAGCGGCCGTTGTTCGCCGGGTTCGACGATTCGAGGTACGCCGCCCCGTGTTCCTCGTCGATCAACGCCAGGTCGTGGGCGAGGAGCCGCATGCCAAGGCCTTGGCCGCGGTGGTCGGGGTGTGTTCCCAGGAGAGACAGGTAGTAGTGCGGCTCTCGGCGCGGGTGGGCAGCATCAAATCGCCTCAACAATTCGTGGAAGTTGTCCTCCTCGGGGCCGAGACTGCTGGCCAGCTCGGACATGCGCTCCTCCTGCTCGAATGACATCTCGGTGCCGCCAGGCGGAATCCACAGCGACGTGGCTCCGCTGTCCAGGAGCCAAGTCCATGGGTACCGCAGCGTTCCGTCGACGAACAGGCGCCAGAAGGGGCGACGCTGCGCGACGCTGAGCGGGGTCAGTGCGCGACTCCAGAGGGGGTCGTTGGCGAACGCAAGCTCGATAATGCTGGCGACCAACTCGATGTCAGCCTGCGTCGCCCGGCGCGGTGAGACTGGGCTGTCCATACGCGGTGAACAGTACCGCTCGTCGGGTGACCGCGTTGGTCTTGGCGCAGGAACGAGAATATGCCTTCGTGACCTACCGCATCCGCCCGATGTCGGCCGACGACATCCCAGTAATGACCTCGTGGCACTATCCGCCGCCATATGACTTCTATGACCCCGATGCGGACGAGGACGATTTGGCTGAGTTGAGTGATCCAAGTCGCTGGGGACACGACTACTTCACCGCGGTCAATGAACAGCATGAGGTCGTGGGATTCTTTCAGTTCCGGCTTCCCGAGCCAGGCTTGGTTATCGAGATCGGGCTTGGCCTGCGTCCTGATCTCACAGGGATTGGTCTAGGTCGCAGCTACATGACGGCGGGCATGGATTTCGCCCGAGAGCACTGGTGCCGCGAGGCGTTTCAGCTCTTCGTGGCCGCATTCAATCGAAGAGCGATCAAGGTCTACGAGCGACTCGGATTTCGCAGCGTCGAGGAACTGAGGAGGTTCACCGGCGGAGAGTGGAGAGATTTCGTTCGTATGGAGTACCCCAGATCAGCCGAGACGCTGGGGGCTGCGATCTCGGCGCGATCACGGTCTGAACGGCGGTGAGAAGGGCTCAAGCGTCAGAAGGAACGGACATCGACCTCGTTCATGTCAACTCGTCGAGCATCGTAGTCGGCTGTCCAAAGGGTCGCCGGGCGAGGAACCACTCGCTCAGCCGAGCGACCTGTCGCTCGACATCCCGACCAAGACGACTCCGCGACGTCGTCCCGAGGTCGACTCAGCGGAAACCGACCCCGGCAAGTGCGGCCGACCCGGGGCAGAGCTTGTCGTATGGCACCTGGGTGAGCGGCCGGTAAGTGGTGTTGCCGAGCTCGTGCAGATCCGACGACTGCTCGTCGATGTAGAGCAGCCCGGTGACGATCTCGCCGCGACCACGTGCCGACAGCAAATGTTCGATCACCGCCATTCGGTCCGTCGGGTCGTAGCCGTCTGGCACGGTGCGGAACCGGAGCGTCGCCCCGTCGTGCATCGGGATGCTGACCACGCCCTCGTCGGGGATGGTCGCGGAGATTTCCTCAGCCGGCGGCACGAAGTCGGTGACCGTCATCTGTACGTCGTGCTGGCGTGTGAAGAGATAGCTCTTGGTCGAACCTTCGTGGTCGTTGAAGGTGACGCACGGCGAGATCACGTCGATGATCGCGAGGCCGCGATGCGCCATCGCGGCACGGAAGATCGGCACCAGCTGGCGCTTGTCGCCGGAGAAGCCGCGCGCGAGAAATGTCGCTCCAACCGACAGCCCGAGGAAGATCGGATCGATCGGCTGGAGGTGGTTGGCCTCGCCGCGCTTGGTGGTTGAACCGACATCCGCCGACGCGGAGAACTGACCCTTGGTGAGCCCGTACACGCCGTTGTTCTCGATCACATAGACCATGCGCACGTTGCGCCGGACCAGGTGCGCGAGATGTCCGAGGCCGATCGACAGCGAATCACCGTCGCCGGAGATACCGATGCACAGCAGGTCGCGGTTGGCGGCACTCGCCCCAGTGGCGATCGGTGGCATGCGACCGTGGCAACCGTTGAAGCCGTGCGCGCCGCGGGCGAAGTAGGCGGCCGTCTTCGCCGAGCAGCCGATGCCGCTCAGCTTGGCGATCATGTGCGGCGGCGTGCCACTTTCCCACAACGCGTGCGTTATCGCGGCGGTGACCGAGTCGTGTCCACATCCCGCGCAGAGCGTCGACATCCCGCCTTCGTAGTCGCGGATGCTCAGCCCCAGCGCGTTGCGTTCCAGGCCCGGATGAGTGACCATTGGCTTGACGATGGATGGCACCGGTCAGGCCTCCTGGATTTTGGTGACGCCGTCGACGACGTCCTCGGCGCTCAACGGATACCCGCCGTAGGCCAGCACGGAGCGCAGCTTCTCCTTTGGAACCGGGGTCTCGAGCGTGAGCAGGGTGCGCAGCTGGCCGTCGCGGTTCTGCTCGACGACCACGATCGTCTCGTGGGCTTCAAGAAATGCGCGCACGGCGGCGCCGAAAGGGAAGCCGCGGACGCGCATGTAGTCGGCGGCGATATCGCGTTTCGCGAGCAGCTCGACGGCCTCCAGGACCGCGAGCTCGCAGCTGCCCAGGGTCACGATGCCGAGCGGCGCATGGGCGTGGTCGTCCACCACCGGCGCGGGAATGTGCTCGGCGACGGCCGTGTGCTTGCGCGCAAGTCGATCCAGAACCGCCTGGTATTCCTCGGGGTACTCGGTGTACGCGCCCTCGATCGTGTGTCCCGAGCCGCGCGTGAAGTAGGCGCCAAGCTCGCTCACACCCGGGAGCGTGCGCGCCGCCACCGACTCGGCGTCGGCCGGCTCGTAGCGGTGATACACCTCGAGCTCGCGCAGCTCGCCGGCGTCGAGCACTCGGCCGCGATCGGGGACATACGCGTCGTCCCATTCGAGGGCCGGGCTCACCCAGTCGTTCATGCCGATGTCGAGGTCGGAGAGCACGAACACCGGCGTCTGGAACCGGTCGGCAAGGTCGAAGGCGTTCGCCGCCATGGCGAAGCATTCCGCGGGACTTGCCGGAAAGAGCAGCACGTGCTTGGTGTCTCCGTGCGACGCATACGCGCAGACCAGGATGTCCGCCTGCTGCACGCGCGTCGGCATCCCCGTCGACGGGCCGACACGTTGCACATCGAACACGACCGCCGGAATCTCCGCGTAGTAGCCCATGCCGAGCAGCTCCTGCATCAACGAGATGCCGGGACCCGACGTCGACGTGAATGCGCGCGCGCCCGCCCACGACGCACCGAGAACCATGCCGATCGCGGCGAGCTCGTCCTCCGCCTGCAGCACCAGGTAGTTGTTGCGCCCGGTCTCGGGGTCGCGCCGGAACTTGGCGCAGTACTTGGCAAATGCGTCCATGAGCGACGTTGATGGAGTGATCGGATACCATGCAGCGACGGTGGCGCCCGCGAACACGCAGCCGAGCGCGGCCGCCGTGTTGCCGTCGATGAGGATCGAGCCCTGGGTTGCGTCCATCGCCTCGATGCGGCAGGGCAGCGGGTACTCGAAATGCTGCGTGGCGAAATCGTGGCCGAGCCGGAGCGCGCGCTGATTCGACTCGCGCAGCCGATCCTTACCGGCGAACTGCTCGGTCAGCAGCTGCGCGATGACGTTCATGTCGATGCCGAGCATCGCCACCAGCGCCCCCGCGCAGGCGATGTTCTTCATCAGGATGCGCTCGCGCGGTCCCCGGAACTCGTCGTTGCACATCTCGGCAAGCGGAACGCCGAGATAGGTCACATCCTCACGGATAAGGTCGCGACCCAGCGGCCACGACGAGTCGTACATCGTGAAGCCGCCACCCGCGACCTCGGCGATGTCGCGAGCGTAGGTCTGCCCGTTCATCGCCACCATGAGGTCGTACTCGCGGGCGCGGGCGACGTGACCGTCCCTGTTGACTCGGATCTCGTACCACGTGGGCAGGCCCTGGATGTTGGACGGGAAGAGGTTCTTGCCAGACACCGGCACGCCCATCCGGAAGATCGAGCGCATCAGCAGGTTGTTGGCGCTCGACGAGCCGGTGCCGTTGACGTTGGCGAGCTTCAACGCGAAGTCGTTCACCTTGGAGCGGCTGTTCTCGAAATGCTCCGCTGCCACGTCAGGT
Organism: Candidatus Dormiibacterota bacterium; assembly: GCA_003135895.1. Classification (GTDB taxonomy): domain Bacteria; phylum Chloroflexota; class Dormibacteria; order Aeolococcales; family Aeolococcaceae; genus Palsa-851. Next base: position 26,058 of record PNBE01000151.1, on the reverse strand, counting down.
CGCCACCGGGATCGGGGTGGACACGGCGAGCGGGATCAGCAACTCGAATTTCTGCATGTCCCACGCGGCGGTCGGGCAGCGCTCGGCGCAGAGGCCGCAGTGCACACAGAGGTCCTCGTCCTTGACCATCACGCGCCCGGTCTGCGGCAGCGCGGCGGATACATACAACGCCTGGTCGAGGTTCTTCGCGGGGGCCATCAACCTCGTGCGAAGATCGGGCTCATCACCGTTCTCGGTGATGGTCAGGCACTGCACGGGGCAGATGTCGATGCACGCGTCGCACTCGATGCACAGCGGCGCCTGGAAGACAGTCTGGATGTCGCAGTTGAGGCAGCGCTGGACCTCGCGCGCGGTCTGCTCGGCGGAGAAGCCGACCTCGACCTCGGTGCCGATGCTCTGGAACCTGCGCGTCAACTCGACGTGCTGCATCCGCTGGCGCGTGGACGGGTTGTAGTCGTTGTGGTAGCTCCACTCCGCGAGTCCCATCTTCTGGCTGACCAGGTTGATCCCCTGGGGCGGCCGCGAGCCGACCGGTATGCCTTCGCAGTGGTTGTGCATCGAGATCGCGGCCTGGTGTCCGTGCTCGACGGCCCAGATGATGTTCTTGGGTCCCATCGCCGAGTCCCCGCCGAAGAACACCCCCGGCAGCGACGATTGGAAGGTGACCGGGTCGACCACCGGCATGTCCCATTCGCCGACCTCGAGGCCGAGGTCACGCTCGATCCAGGGAAACGCGTTCTCCTGGCCGATCGCCAGGATGACGTCGTCGCACGGGATCACCACGGTGTCGAGAACCGTGGAGTGGCGCGCCTGCTCGTCCCAATCCAGGCGCTGGAACTCCATCCCGACGAGCCGGCCGTCCTCGATGACGAACCGTGTCGGCGCATGGTTGACGAGGATCTCGACGCCCTCCTCCTCGGCGTCCTCCAGCTCCCATGACGAGGCTTTGAAGAAGGATCGGGGGCGGCGAGCCATCACCTTGATGTCGGTGCCCCCGAGGCGGAGCGAGGAACGGCAGCAGTCCATCGCCGTGTTGCCGACACCGATGATCAGCACCCGCTCGCCGATCTTCTCGGTGTGGCCGAATGCCACCGATTCCAGCCAGTCGATCCCGATGTGGATACGGTCGCTCTCGTGGCGTCCGGGGACGTCGAGGTCCTTGCCTCGGGGCGCGCCGGTGCCGATGAACACCGCATCGAAGTCCTGCTCGAGCAGCGACCGCAGGCTCGCCACCGGGGTGTTCAAGCGCAGCTCGACGCCCATGTCGACGATCGTGGCGATCTCCTCGTCGATCACCTCGGCGGGGAGCCGGAAAGCGGGGATATTGGTGCGCATCAGGCCGCCCGCCTGGTCGTGCTGCTCGAGGATGACCACGTCGTAGCCGAGCGGCATGAGGTCGTTGGCCACGGTGAGCGAGGCCGGGCCGGCGCCGACGCAGACCACGCGCCGCCCGCTCTTGCTGCTCGGGATCACGGGGAGGCGATCGGCGATGTCGCCACGCAGGTCCGAGGCGACGCGCTTGAGGCGGCAGATGGCGACCGGGGAGCCGTCGATCCGGCTGCGCCGGCACGCGGGCTCGCAGGGGCGGTCGCAGGTGCGCCCGAGGATCCCTGGGAACACGTTGGACTCGCGGTTGGACATGTACGCGTCGCTGTACCGCCCCTGAGCGATCAGCCGGATGTACTCGGGCACGTTGGTGTGGGCCGGGCAGGCCCACTGGCAGTCAACGACCCTATGGAAATAATTCGGGTCCGACGTGTCAGTTGGGTTCACGAGATGGGTCTGGATTCCTGGACTTGGATCGTGTTTCCCTACATGGTGACACCGCAGTGGCGACGTGCGATGTTCGTCGCCATTCCGCGTCCCCTGTGAGACCGTCGATACACTCTCCGGAGATGGGTGATCTTCGCTACGCGGACGCCGGCGTCGACATTGATGAGGGCAACCGCGCCGTCAGCCTGATCCGGCGCAGCATTGCATCGACCCACACGGCTCAGGTTCTTGGTGGGATCGGCGCGTTCAGTGGTCTGTTCGCCCTGGAGCCGGGTTCGCCCAACGGGCGCGTGCTCGCCTCCAGCACCGACTCGGTGGGCACCAAGGTCAAGGTCGCGATCGCCACCGGGCGCCACCGCGGCATCGGCATCGACCTGGTCAACCACTGTGTCAATGACATCCTCTGCTGCGGCGCCGAGCCGCTCTTCTTTCTCGACTACTACGCCACCGGCAAACTCGTGCCAGAGCACCTGGCCGAGCTCATCGAGGGGATCGCGGAAGCCTGCCGGTCGGCGGGCTGCGCGCTCATCGGTGGCGAGACCGCCGAGATGCCCGGGGTGTACGCGCTCGGCGACTACGACATCGCCGGCTTCATCGTCGGCTCGGTGGCGGCCTCGGAGATCATCGACGGGAGCCGCGTCCACGCGGGCGACGTGCTCCTCGCACTGCCCAGCAGCGGGCTGCACACCAACGGGTACTCGCTGGTGCGTCACATCGTCGCCGAGCGCGAACTCCAGTGGTCCGACGTCCTGCCGGGCACCGATACACCTCTGGTCGATCTCCTGCTCGAACCGCACCGCTGCTACCTCCAGGCGATTCGCGAACTGCGCACCATCACCGAGGTGCGCGCCATGGCGCACATCACCGGCGGAGGTGTGATCGACAACGTGCCCCGCGTGCTTCCGGAGGGCCTCGCCGCCACCATCGAGCGTTCCACGTGGAACATTCCACCGGTCTTCACCGCCATCCAGAAGGCCGGCGGCGTCCACCTCGAGGAGATGTGGCGCACCTTCAACATGGGCGTCGGGATGGTGGTGATCGTTCCCCCCGACGTCCCGGCGATCGCCGCCGCCGCCGGCATCCCGGTGTGGCGCATCGGCGAGGTCGTTCCCCAATCAGGCACGCGGCGGGTCATCCTCCGGTGAGCGAACGTACCCCCATCGGGGTGCTGGTGTCTGGAACTGGGACCAACCTCGACGCGCTGCTCCAGGCGTGCAAGGATCCCGACTTTCCTGCGCGCGTCGCACTCGTCGTCTCGAACCGGCGCAGGGCTCACGCGCTCGACGTCGCCGGCGGCTGGGGCGTCCCCGCGGTGGCCTTGCCCCAGTCCGACTTCGGTGGCAATGCCGCGACCCGGGATCGGGAGATCCATGAGCGGTTCCAGGCGCTCGGCGTGCGCCTGGTTGTGTGCGCGGGATACGACCGCATCCTCAGTGACGAATTTCTCGACGCCTATCCCGACGCCATCCTCAACGTGCATCCCTCGTTGCTGCCCGCGTTTGCCGGGGGCATGGACGCGGTCGAACGAGCCCTCGCCCGCGGCGTGCGCGTGACCGGCTGCACGGTGCAGCTGCTCGAACGCGGCGAGGCTGACGGCGGACCGATCGTCCTCCAGGCCGCCGTGCCGGTCGAGATGGACGACGACGCCGCGACCCTGCGCCGCAGGATTCATGAACGCGAGTGGGAGCTGCTCCCGCGCGCGGTTGCGCTCTGGAGCACCGGTCGCCTCCAACGCGACGGCAATCGTGTCCGGGTGCTGCCCGCGCCCGCGCCGGCATCGGTCTGAGCATGCGAGCACTGCTCTCGGTCAGTGACAAGACCGGCCTGGTCGAATTCGCGCGCGGCCTTGTCGAGCACGGCTACGACCTGGTCGCCACCAGCAGCACCAGCAGGGCACTTGCCGACGCGGGCGTCGAGGTGCAGGCGGTCGCCGATGTCACCGGGTTCCCGGAGATGCTCGACGGGCGCGTCCGGACGCTGCACCCGGCGATCCACGCGGGCATCCTCGCCCGTCGCGACGACCCCGAGCACATGCGCCAGCTCGCCGAGAGTCACTACGAGCCGATCGACCTCGTGGTCGTGTCCCTGTACCCGTTTGCCGAGACCCTCGCGAGCGGTGCCGATGAAGACACGATTATCGAAAACATCGACATCGGCGGACCCACCATGATCCGCGCCGCTGCCAAGAATCGGGATTCGGTCGCGGTGGTGGTCTCGCCGGCGCAGTACGAGTCGATCCTCAGCGAGCTGCGCCAGCACCGGGCGGTGTCCCCCGCGACCCGCCACCGGCTGGCAGCCGAGGCGTTCGCGCACGTCGCGGCATACGACACACAGGTCGCCGCCTGGATGCGCACCGGCGCAGCCGCCGAGACCATGCGGTCGGAGCTGACCGTCGGCGGGTCGCTATTGCAGGAGCTCCGCTACGGCGAGAATCCTCACCAGCGTGGCGCCCTCTACGCGGTCCCCGGACCGCCCGGAGGCATGGCGCATGCCCGCCAGGTGCAGGGCGCCGCGCTGTCCTTCACCAACTGGCTCGATGTCGACGCAGCCAGGGCCTTGGTCGCCGAGTTCGACGAGCCCGCGGCCTGTGTCATCAAGCACACCAACCCGTGCGGCTTCGCCGTCAGCGCGACAGGGGTCGATGCCTACCGGCGCGCCTACGAGTGCGACCCGCGATCGGCGTTCGGCGGGATCGTCGGGGTCAATCGACCGATCGACGTTGCGACCGCGACCGCTCTCACCGAGACGTTCCTGGAAGCCGTCGTGTGTCCCGGTCTGGATGACGAGGCGGCTGCAAAGCTCGCCACCAAACCACGGATCCGAGTGCTGATCGTGGATCGGCCATCGGGCGCCGAGCCGCTCGACGTTCGCAGCATCGACGGTGGGCTGCTGGTCCAGACCCGCGACCGGGTGATCACCGACCGCTCGACCATGACTGTGTCCAGCGTGCGTCAGCCCGACGAGGCCGAGTGGCGCGAGCTGCTGATCGCGTGGCGGGTATGCCGCCACGTCAAGTCCAACGCGGTGGTGATCGTGCGGGACGGCATGGCGGTGGGCGTCGGCGCCGGCCAGATGTCTCGGGTGGAGTCCTCGGAGCTCGCCGTCGCACGGGCCGGCGAACGCGCGCGCGGGGCGGTGTCAGCCTCCGACGCGTTCTTCCCGATGCCCGACGGCCTCGAGACCCTTGGACACGCGGGTGTGCGCTCGGTCATTCATCCCGGCGGGAGCAAGAACGACCCCAAGGTCATCGAAGCCGCCGATGCGCTGGGAATGGCGGTCGTGCTCACCGGGGAGCGCCACTTCCGCCACTGAGCCGGCCGGCTAGCGCCCGTTGCGCCGCCCGTTCTTGTCGTGCTTCGCCTGGTCCTCGATGCAGTACCTGGCGGTTGGGATCGCTTCCAGACGGGCCTCGCTGATCGGGTTGCCGCATGCCTCGCACTGCCCATAGGAGCCAGTGTCGACCCGCTTGACGGCGGCCTCGAGCTCGACGAGCTCGAGCTCGGCATGCTGCAGGACGCTGTGATCGATCTCCAGCCCGATCGTCTCGCTGGCGAGTTCCGCGGGATGCTGTTCCGCCGACGAAAGCTCGCGCTCGGTCGCCTCCTGGGCGTCTGCCGTGAGCCGGTTCGCCGCGCCTCGAAGCTCTTCGATCCGTGCTCGTTCGGTCAGCAGCCGGGTGCGGGCNNTCCATCGCAGCTCGTCCACTCTCGGCCCGCAGGTTTGCACTCATTCTCACGATTGGGTCCCGGTTAAGCAATGGGTTTGGGCACGGCGGGAGGAGCGAGCCAGAGCACCGCGAGGGGCGGCAGGGTCAGCTGAGCCGAGTACGAATAGGCGTGCATGGGCTGGGCCTCTGCTTCGACAGCGCCCATGTTGCCGATCCCGCTCCCGCCGTAGTGGTCGGAGTCGGTGTTGAGCACCTCGGTCCAGTGGCCGGAGAGCGGGAGCCCCACCCTGAAGTCGTACCGGACGACCGGGGCGAAGTTGGCGATGCAGGCGATGCCCGGGTGGCCATGCGCGTCCCGCCGGACGAAGCTGAGGACGTTCTGATCCGCGTTGCCGGCGTCGATCCACTCGAATCCATTCGGGCTCTCGTCGAGCTCCCAGAGGGATGGCGACCCCGCGTAGAGCGCGCCCAGGTCGACCATCAGCTGGCGCACCCCGGCGTGCGCCGGGTCTTCGAGGAGCCGCCAGTCGAGCTCGGCTTCATGCGCCCACTCGCGCTCGTCGGCGAGCTCGCCACCCATGAAGAGGAGCTTCTTGCCGGGGTGGGCCCACATCCAGCCGAAGAGCGCGCGAAGGTTGGCGAAGCGCCGCCACGGATCGCCGGACATCTTGCCGAGCAGCGACCCCTTGAGATGCACCACCTCGTCGTGGGAGAGCGGCAGGATGAAGCGCTCCGACCACGCGTACATGAGCCCGAAGGTCATCTGGTGATGCGCGTATCGCCGGTACACGGGGTCCTTGTGGANNTAGTCGAGGGTGTCGTGCATCCAGCCCATGTTCCATTTGAAGTCGAAGCCGAGCCCGCCGCTCGCGGTGGACCGGGTCACACCCGGCCAGGTGGTCGACTCCTCGGCGATGGTGAGCACGCCCGCTTTGCGCGCGTGGAGTGAATCGTTGACCTCGCGGAGGAGAGCGATCGCCTCGAGGTTCTCCTTCCCGCCGTAGATGTTCGGCACCCACGCGCCCGGCTGGCGCGAGTAGTCGAGGTAGAGCATCGAGGCGACGGCGTCGACGCGCAGGCCGTCGACGTGAAATTCCTCCGCCCAGTAGTGCGCGTTGGCGACCAGGAAGTTGCGCACCTGGTTGCGTCCGTAGTTGAAGACGTAGGTGCCCCAGTCGGGGTGCTCGCCGCGGCGCGGGTCGCCGTGCTCGTAGAGCGGCGTGCCGTCGAAGCGCGCCAGCGCCCAGCCGTCACGCGGGAAGTGGGCGGGCACCCAGTCGAGGAGCACGCCGATGCCCTTGCGATGCAGGACATCGATGAAGTGGCGGAAATCGTCGGGAGAGCCGTGCCGCGCCGTCGGGGCGTAGTACCCCGTGACCTGGTACCCCCACGATCCACCGAAGGGGTGCTCCATGATCGGGAGCAGCTCGACATGCGTGAATCCCAGCGCCACGCAGTGGGCTGCGAGCGGCTCGGCGATCTCGCGATAGTTGAGGACGCGGCCGTCCGGACCGCGCCGCCAGGAGCCGAGGTGCACCTCGTAGATGGAGAACGGGGCCTGGGTCATGGTCGAGCGCGCGCGCCGGCGCATCCATGCACCGTCCCGCCAGCGGTGCTGGCTCTGCTCGACGACGCTCGCGGTGCCTGGTGGATGGTCCGATGCCCGCGCCAGGGGATCGGCTTTGAAGATGCGCATCCCGTCGCCGCGGGTCACCAGGTACTTGTAGCGGACACCCGGACCGACCCCGGGACAGAACAGCTCCCAGACCCCGGAGCCACCCAGGACGCGCATCGGCCAGGTGCGCGCATCCCAGAAGTTCGCGTCGCTGACAACGCTGACGCCGAGCGCATTCGGCGCCCACACGCTGAACGCGGTGCCGAAGACGCCCTCGTGCTCGACGATCCGCGCCCCCAGAACGCGCCAGAGCTGGGCGTGCGTGCCCTCGCCGACCAGGTGGAGGTCGAGTTCGCCGAGGGTTGGCGAGAACCGGTACGGGTCCTCCTGTTCCCACTCGCGCTCGTCGTTGCGGAAGCGAATGCGGTAGCCGGGTTCGCCCGCGGGGACGCTGACCTCGAACAATCCTGACGCGTTCAGGCGGAGCATCGGGGTGATGCCGTCCGGGCGCGCGACGCTCGCGCTGCTCGCTTCCGGGTGGAAGGACCGGATCCGCAGGACGCCGTCCACGATGCGCGGCCCGAGGAGCTCATGGGGATCGCGCAGGCGACCGGCGAGCATCTGCTCCACCGCCGATTCGAGTTCGGAAGGGCTCGGGTCGCTCACGGTCACTGGTTGCTGCCGCGAAGCAGGAAGCGGAGCGGGATGGGCACCCAGCCGGGCCGGTGACCCAGCTCGTACCCGATCTCGTACACGGCCTTCTGGACCTCGAATGCGCGGCGGAGCACCACCGAGGGCCCTGGAGCGGGGAGCACGGGCTGCGAGCCGATGGTCTCCAGGTACGCGCTCCAGAACGCGTCGCGGTTGGCGTCGGCCCAGGCCTCGCCATAGCCGCGAAGTACATTGGCTTCCGCACTGTCCGCGGCGGTCCGCTCGGCGATGGCCGCGGCAGCCGCGTAGTCGAACGAGCGCAGCATGGCAGCGACGTCGCGCAGCGGCGAGGTGAGCTCGCGCCGCTCCGCCGGCGTCCGGTCCGGCTCGCCTTCAAAGTCGAGGATCGCCCAACCCGTGTCGATGCGCAGAAGCTGGCCGAGGTGCAGGTCGCCGTGGATCCGGGTGAGCAACCCGCCCGGTGAGAGCCCACGGATCTGGTCGAAGCGGGCAACGATCGCGTTGCGCACGTCGCGAAGAGGATCGAGTGCCGGCTCGTCGCGCGTGAGCAGTTGATCGAGCTCGGCGGTCATGGTGTTCGCCCAGGTGTTGAGGGACTCCTCGGTGAGCGGTTTCGGCGCCATGTCGGTGCCGGGCGCGCCCGACGCCAGGGCGAGGTGCATCTCCGCGATCACCTTGCCGAGCCGCATCGACTCGGCGAGGAACGCAGCGTCCTGGTCATCCACCATGGCGCGCCGCTCGGCTGGGTCGGCGTGGCCCACCGACTCGGCGTTGGCGTACAGGTCGCGCAGCGAGGTGAGCGCAAGCGCCCAACCCTCGGTGCTGTTGTGCAGGAAGGGCTGCACGATCACCAGAGGTGAGGGCGCCTCACCGGGTGACTCCCACATGGCTCGCCCAAGCACCGGCGCGAGGTGCGTGAATCCGGCACCGTGAAGCGCGTCGGACATCTCCAACTCCTGCGAGGGGCCCGTCTCGACGCGGCGCAGATGCTTGAGAAATATGGCGTCACCAACCTCAACAGACGTGTTGCTCTGCTCGACCCTGAGGTGGCGCACCGACGACAGGCTGCCNNACCGCGTCGTAGAGCGCAACGCGATCGGGCGCCTCGGGCCACGGGATCATGAAGTCCGGCACGCGCTCGGTGATCGGGTCGCCGGCCGCGCGGACACCGAGGGGCAGCACGTATCTCGTGGTCCGGCCGTCGGTGAAGGCGACGGCGGTCAGCGTATGCACGAGGACGGGGTCGCTCTCGCTGATCACCGCCGCATCGACGATCGTCGTGGTGCTGATGGTGCGCCCCTGCGCGCCCGCCCACCGCTGCCTGGCGATGTACGCAGCCAGCGCTGCCTCGCAGCCGTCGATGCGATGGTCGCGGAGGATGGCGGTGACGCCGGTGTCGTGCGCGTTGGTCATGGCGGTGCGTCGAGCGTGAACCAGTAGAATCCGTGCGGGCCCATCGTGAGCAGGTACGGCAGCTCGCCGATGCTGGGGAAATGCACGCGTCCGAGCATCTCGACAGGTGTCATCGCAGCGTACTTGCGCAGGTCGAGCTCGACCGGCTGCGCAAATCGCGAGAGGTTGTTGACGCAGAGCACTGTCTGCCCATTCATGCTGCGCAGGAAGGCGAACACCGAGGGGTTTGCTGCGTCAAGGGCTTCGAAACTTCCTTCCCCGAATACCGGGAAGCGCTTGCGAACCGCGATGAACCGGCGCAGCCAGTGCAACATCGACGACTCGTTGCGGCGCTGCGCACTCACATTACACGCCTGGTACCCGTAGACCGGATCCATCAGCGGAGGCAGGTAGAGCTGCGCGAAGTCGGCCTGGCTGAAGCCACCGTTGCTGTCGGCGGTCCACTGCATCGGAGTGCGAACGCCGTCCCGGTCACCGAGATAGACGTTGTCGCCCATGCCGATCTCGTCGCCGTAGTAGAGGATCGGGCTGCCCGGCAGCGAGAGGATGAGCCCGTGGAACAATTCCATCTGCCGGCGTCCGTTGTTCAGCAGCGGTGCGAGCCGGCGCCTGATGCCGAGGTTGAGCTTGGCGCGGGGATCCTTCGCGTACTCACCCCACATGTAGTCGCGCTCTTCGTCGGTCACCATCTCCAGGGTGAGCTCGTCGTGGTTGCGCAGGAAGATGCCCCACTGGGTGTTGGGCACGAGCGCCGGAGTGCGATCCAGGATCTCGGTGATCGGATAGCGCTGCTCGCGGCGCAGGCCCATGAACATGCGCGGCATCAAAGGGAAGTTGAAGCACATGTGGCATTCCGGTCGCTCCGGTGAGCCGAAGTAGTCGACCACGTCCTCGGGCCACTGGTTCGCCTCCGCGAGCAGCACCTTGCCCGGGTATTCGGCGTCGATCGCAGCGCGCAGATCGGCCAGGAACGCGTGGGTCTCGGGCAGGTTCTCGCAGTTGGTCCCCTCACGCTTGAAGAGATAGGGCACGGCGTCGAGACGGAACCCGTCCATGCCGATGTCGAGCCAGAACCTGCAGATGTCGATGATCTCCTCGCGCACTCGCGGGTTGTCGTAGTTGAGATCGGGTTGGTGGCTGAAGAAGCGGTGGAAGTAATACGCACCGACTTCGTCGTCCCAGGTCCAGTTCGACGTCTCGGTATCGAGGAAGATGATTCGCGCTTCGGTGAATCGATTCTTGGTGTTCGACCACATGTACCAGTCGCGGTACTCGCTGTCTGGTGACGATCGAGCGTCCTTGAACCACGGGTGCTGATCGCTGGTGTGGTTGATGACCAGGTCCATGATCACGCGGATGCCGCGGCCGTGTGCCTCCTTGACGAGCAGCGCAACGTCTTCCACAGTGCCGTAGTCCGTCAGCACCGTTCGGTAATCGGCGATGTCATATCCGCCGTCGCGCAGCGGGCTCTGCTGGAACGGCAGGAGCCAGATGCAATCCACGCCGAGCCACTCGAGGTACTCGAGCTTGCTGATCAGACCCTGGAAGTCGCCGATGCCGTCGTTGTTGTCGTCGTGGAACGCACGGACCGACAGCTCGTAGAACACCGCCTTCTGGAACCAGAGCAGGTCCTCGCCGAGCCCGGTTCGCGCGATCATCGGTGAGCACGCACGTGCAGGACGTGCGCGGGGAGCCGTGCCGGGTCGAGTCGAACGTAGTTCACCGCGCCGTGCCACGTGTACGTCTCACCTCCGAGCTCATCATGAACTTCGAATGGCCGGTCCGCGGTGACGCCGAGTGCGCCAAGGTCCAGCCACGTGTTTGCCTCCCGCGGATGATGGGGGTCCAGGTTCACGACGAGGATGATGACGTCGTCCTTGTCCGGAGTCGACCGCGAGACGCAGAGCATCGACTCGTTGGTCATATGGTGCAGGCGCAGCGTGCTGAGTTGCGCGATGGCGTCGCGGTGCCCGTTGCGGATCTCATTGAGCCGCGTGATGAACGGGGCGATCGATCCCGGCTGCGACCAGTCACGCGGTCGCAGCTGATATTTCTCGGAGTCGAGGTATTCCTCGCTGCCCTCGCGAGCCGGCGTGCTCTCGCAGAGCTCATAGCCGCTGTACATCCCCCATGACGGGCAGGTGATCGCGGCGAGCACCGCGCGCATCCTGAACGCCGGCGGACCTCCGTACTGGAGGGTGGCGTGGAGGATGTCCGGCGTGTTCACCCAGAAGTTCGGCCGGAACCAGTCGACCAGCTCGGTCTGCGACAGCTCTGTCAGATACTCGCCGATCTCCCAGGCGCTGTTGCGCCATGTGAAATACGTGTACGACTGGGAGAACCCGATCTTGGCGAGGCGCTGCATCACGGCGGGCCGGGCGAACGCCTCGGCGAGCAGGATCACATCCGGGTGCTCGCGGCGGATCTCGGCGATCAGCCATTCCCAGAAGGGGAACGCCTTGGTGTGCGGATTGTCGACCCGGAAGATGCGCACCCCGTGACCGATCCAGAAGCGCATGACCTCGCGGAGCGCGACCCAGAGTCGCGGCGCGTCCTCACTCTCGAAGTCGATCGGATAGATGTCCTGGTAGAGCTTGGGCGGATTCTCCGCATAGCGGATCGAGCCGTCGGAGCGGTGCCGGAACCACTCGGGGTGCTCGGTCACCCAGGGATGGTCAGGGCTGCATTGCAGCGCGTAATCGAGCGCCACCTCGAGCCCTTCGCCCCGGGCGGCGGCGACGAAATCGTCGAAGTCCTCGATGCTGCCCAGGGCCGGGTCGACGGCAGTATGCCCGCCGTCGGCCGAACCGATCGCCCAGGGACTCCCGGGGTCGCCCGGGGAGTACGCGGTCACATTGTTCGGCCCCTTGCGATGGGTGATCCCGATCGGGTGGATCGGCGGCAGGTACAGCACCGAGAACCCCATCGCAGCGATCGCCCCGACGCGGCGCTGGGCGAGCTTGAAGGTGCCGCTCCGAGGCGGCACCGCCCCCTCCGACCTCGGGAACATCTCGTACCACGCTGAATATCCGGCCAGTTCGCGCTCGACCCACAGGGGGTAGGGGCCGGAGATGGTGGCGTGGCGGAGGTCCGCCGTTCGCCGCATCAGCCCCATCGTGGCCTCGCGCGTCGCCAGCTGGACCCGCGCCTCAGGTGCGCTGGTGGCAGCGAGCTTGGTGGCGAGCGCGGTCAGCGCCCTGCGGTCGGATTTGGAGACGACCGGCAGAGCGGATCGGGCGGCGGCGAGAGCCGCGCCGTCGGCGAGGTCGAGCTCGACATCGACCCCGGCCTGGAACCGGATGGTCAGGTCGCGAGCCCAGCCTCCCCAGACATCGACGATCCCCACAACCGCGAAGCTCCAGGCGCCCAGGCGCCGCGGCTTGATCCAGGCGCTGTAGGCATCCTGTGGCTCGGCTTCCATCGGAACCTCGACCATTCCGGGCGGCGGCGCGTCGGCCGCGAGCGGCCGGGATCCCGGCCAGTGCCAGACCCAGGCGAGCAGAGGGTCGTGCCCGTCCGCAAACGCACGCGCCGATACCCGGAGGGGAAGCCCTCGGGTCGCCTTGGTGGGGAACTCGACGCAGTCGACGGTCGGCCTGACGTGTTCGACGACCACTCGCCTCCGATCGCCGAGCAGCCGGTCGGGAACGGGGTTGCTCATCGAATTCATCTGCGACCGAAGGTCGCGTCACAAGCTAGCAGACGGGACGGGAATCGTAATGGTTCCTCAACACAGAGCCCGTAGAGTGCGGGTGAAGCGACGTGACCCGATACCGTCTGGCCCTCGCAACCGTCGCCGTGGTAATCGCCGCTGCGGTGCTCTTCACTGTGGTGCGGGACCCAGTGCCGCCTGCCACCGGGTCGACCACAGGCGGCCAGGTGCAGGCGGTCAGCGCCCGCCGTCAGGCGCCCAACTTCACGGGCATCGACGGATGGCTCAACTCCACGCCGCTGACCCTCGCCGACCTCCGAGGCAAGGTGGTGCTCATCGACTTCTGGACGTTCTCGTGTGTCAACTGCGTGCGCACGATCCCGCATCTCAAGGGCCTGTACGACTCCTACAGGAAAGACGGATTCGTGATCGTCGGCATCCACTCCCCGGAGTTCGACTTCGAGAAGGTACCGGCCAACGTCGCTGCCGCGGTGAAACGTCTCGGGGTGACCTGGCCGGTGGCGATCGACAGCGAGATGGCCACCTGGAACGCGTACCAGAACCAGTTCTGGCCCGCGGAATACCTCCTCGACCAGCAGGGCCGGATCGCCTACAACAACTTCGGAGAGGGTGGATACGCACAGACGGACGCGGCGGTGGCGCAGCTCCTCAACGTCCACGCGGCGCCCCTGCCGTCGTCGACGCCGGTCCCGAACAACACGACGTCCGAGCTCTATGCGGGCAGCGATCGCATGGAGCAGCTCGCCGACAACGAGCCCTACGGAGCCATCGGCGTGCCCCAGAAGTACCCCGATCCCGGGCCACCGCAACAGCAGGACGCGATCCAGGTGACCGGCACGTGGACCGACGAGGGGCAGTATCTGCAGGCGGATGGCACCGGCCATGTCCGGCTCAACTTCACAGCCGACTCCGTGTACATCGTCGCCGGCACGCCCGGCGCGGCTCTGCATGTTTCAGTCAAACTTGACGGAAAGACCGTGCTCATCGCCACGAGCGGTCCAGCGCTCTCCGACTCCGGGTTCACGGTGACGCGCCAGGACCTGTTCCAGCTGCTCTCCGGCGTCTCGCCCGGATACCATCTGATCGATCTGACCGTGCCGGCGGGCTTCCGCATCTACACGTTCACCTTCGGCTGATGCTCTCGATTGCCACGGTGCTCGCGACCTTCGTCGCGGGGCTCGGATCCTTTCTCGCACCGTGCACCGTTCCTCTGCTCCCGGCCTATCTCGCCTGTGTTTCGGGGGTCAGCGCGGCGGAGCTGAGCAATCCGAACCGGCACAGCTTCCGGCTCCGGCTGCTGGCGGGGTCACTGCTGTATGTCGCCGGGTTCACGCTCGTCTTCGTTCTCCTCGGGCTCACCGCGGGAGGCATTGCGCGGGTCGCCAACGGGGCGGTGAGCGGGCGGATTGTCGAGATCGTCAGCGGCATCGCGGTGATCCTTTTCGGCCTCGCGATCATCGGGGTGGTCAGGATCGGACTGCTCGAGCGGACCCAGGGCTTCCAACTCCCCGAGCGACTCCGCCGGCGCGGGGTGCTGGGTGCCTTCCTGGTCGGGGTCGTCTTCGGCTTCGGCTGGACCCCCTGCGTGGGGCCGTACCTGGCGGCGGCGCTGACCCTCGCCGCGCTCAGCTCGCACGCTCTGACCGGCGCCCTGCTCCTGGTCGTCTATTCGCTCGGGCTCGGCCTCCCCTTCATCGCCGTCGCGTTGCTCTGGGCGTCACTCCCGGAACTCCCCCGCCGCCTCAACCGCTTCGTGCGGCCGCTCACGCTGGCGGGCGGCGTGATCACTGTGGCGCTGGGGGTGCTGCTCGCGACCGGTGCCTACACCCACCTCACGTCGTACCTGGCGCAGCTCTCGACCCCGAGCTGATCAGTCGCCGGCGAACTCCCGACACACCCCCAGCAGCTCCTCCCCGCTGCGTGGCGCTCCCGCTCAGTCGAACCGGCGGCAGACGACGACGTCGAGGGTCACGTTGCGCTGAATGTGCCGGGCGAGCCTGAGATACACCCGGAAATCGCGGTAGTGCTGGTCACCGACCATCTCCCTGAGCTGGTCGGCGTGCTTGTGCATGTTGGCCAGCCAGTGGTCGATGGTCGTCTCGTAGTGGCGGCGCTCGATGTGATGGACGCGCTCGATGTCGAAGCCGGCCTCGTTGGCGAGGCGCAGCTCCTCGGCGAGGGTCCGGTAGTTCCCGGTGTCGCCGTAGATCTGGCTCACGAACTCGCCACCGCGTTCGAGCTTGGCGTGACGCGGATGCTTGAGGTGCAGCTCCTTGTTGATCATCACGCCACCCGGCTTGAGCCAGTCGTGGCACTTGGTGAAGAAGCCGCCGAGGTTGAAGAAGTGAACGATCACCTCGTCGGTATAGATCGCGTCGACCTGCTCCTCGGGCGTGTAGTCCTCCCAGTGGCTGAGCACGATCTTCGCGTCCGTGCCGCGCCTCGCGATGCGCTCCTCGGCGTATCCCTTCTGGGTCGGCGACAGGGTCAACCCCGTGCCGGTGAGCCCGTAGGTATCCGAGAGGTAGGTGAGCGGGCCGGCCCAGCCGCACCCCACGTCGATGAGGCGCATCCCCTTCTCGAGACCCGCGAGTCGCGCTATCAGATCGAGCTTTGCCTGCTGGGAGGCGGTGTCGTCCTCGGTGCCGGGGTCCCAGAGATTCGCCGAGTAGACGTTCCATTCCCCACCGGTGATGAGCAGAAAGAATTCTGGCGGCTGCTCGTAGTGGACATTGGTCCTGGCCTGGTCGACCTCGGTCGTGTACTCGTGATAGAGCTGGTGCTCTGGACGTACGTGAGTTCTCTGGCTGCTGGCCACGATAAATCCCCTGCAAAACCTCGTTCTGGGGACAAGAATAGCCGCGCCGCCGGGGTGTTGTGGTCAACCCGACTGTTTCTTCCGGGCCACGGCCTGGCGCCACCGCCGGGTGCGAAGATGGATCGTGCATGGCTGGCACTGATCCCTACGGCACCAGAGCGGAACTGCTGCCGGGGGTTTCCTACCACCGTCTCAGCGCGCTCGCCGAGCGGGGCATCGGCGACGTCTCCCGGCTTCCGGTCACGCTGAAGATCCTTCTCGAGAACAGCGTGCGCAATGCGGCGGCCCCATCGGTCCGCGAGGGGGACGTCGAGGCGATCGCGAGCTGGGACGGCACCGGCGCCGGCGCCGACCGCGAGCGCGCCTTCATGCCGGCTCGGGTGCTCCTTCAGGACTTCACCGGCGTGCCGGCGGTCGTCGACCTCGCCGCCATGCGCTCGGCGGTCGCGCGTGACGGCGGAGACCCGATGCGCATCGATCCGCTCGTCCCCGTCGACCTGGTCATCGATCACTCGGTGCAGGTCGATGCCTTCGGCAATCGCGAGGCCTACGAACGCAACATCGCACGCGAGTACGAGCGCAACCGCGAGCGCTATTCGCTGCTCCGGTGGGCGCAGCAGGCCTTCCAGGGCTTTCGGGTGGTCCCGCCGGGCATGGGGATTGTCCATCAGATCAATCTCGAGTACCTCGCCCAGGTGGTGCAGGTGCGCGAGATCGATGGCACTCTCATGGCGCTGCCGGACACGCTGGTCGGGACCGACTCCCACACCCCGATGGTCAACGGCATCGGTGTGCTCGGCTGGGGCGTCGGGGGCATCGAAGCCGAGGCGTGCATGCTCGGCCAGCCGCTCTTCCTGCTCGCGCCGGTCGTCGTCGGGGTGCGCTTCCACAACGCGCTCCCCGCGGGCACGACCGCGACCGACCTCGTGCTCACGCTGACGGAATTGCTCCGCAAGCATGGCGTCGTCAACAAGTTCGTCGAGTTCTGCGGCAGCGGCCTGAGCTCGATGTCGGTCCCCGACCGCGCCACGCTCTCCAACATGTCGCCCGAGTTCGGGGCCACCGCATCGCTGTTCCCGGTCGACGCACGGACGCTGGAGTATCTCCGCGGTTCGGGACGAGACGCCTCGCACATCGACCTGGTCGAGCGCTACGCGAAGGAACAGGGCATGTTCCGTACCGACGAGTCGGAGATCCCGACATTCAGCGAGATGGTCGAGCTGGATCTGGCGAGCGTGGTGCCGAGCGTCGCGGGTCCGAAACGGCCGCAGGACCGGGTCGCGCTGCCGCGCGTCTGGGAGTCGTTCACCAACGTCTGGGAGCAGCGCGCCGACCCGGGCTCCAGTGACGCCAGCGCAGAACCAGAAGATGAGGTGTCCCGGCTCGAGGAGGAGGGAGGCATCGACCCCGAGGGCGTGACTGAGGAACCGGTGCCGAACGGACCTCGCGATTCCGACCTGGTGCGCGACGGATCGGTGGTGATCGCCGCCATCACATCGTGCACCAACACCTCGAATCCGGCGGTGATGGTGGCTGCGGGCCTGCTTGCGCGCAATGCTGTCGCTCGCGGCCTGATGCCCCCCGACTACGTCAAGACGTCACTCGCACCGGGCTCGCGCGTGGTCACCGATTACCTCGAGCGAGCGGGATTGCTCAGCTCACTCGAGCAACTCCGGTTCAACCTGGTCGGCTATGGCTGCACGACCTGCATCGGCAACAGCGGCCCGCTCCCCGAGTCGGTTGCCGAACGCATCGATGCCGAAGACCTCACGGTCGCGGCGGTGCTCAGCGGCAACCGCAACTTCGAGGGCCGGATCCACCCGCAGGTGCGCGCCGCATACCTCGCATCGCCGCCCCTGGTGGTTGCATACGCGCTTGCCGGCCACCTCGACATCGACCTCACCACCGACTCGCTCGGCACCGGGCGCGACGGGAATCCCGTGTTCCTCAGCGACATCTGGCCGAGCCCTGACGAAGTGACCGAGACGGTGCGCGCAGCTCTCGGGAGTGACCTGTACACGCAGGAGTACGCGCGCATCTTCGACGGGGACGAGCACTGGCAGCGTCTGCCGTCGCCGACCGGCGCGCTCTACGACTGGGACGCGGACTCGACCTACGTCCGCGAGCCACCGTACTTCGTCGGCATGTCACCTGAGCCGCAGGCGCCGGCGGACATCATCGACGCGCGCGTGCTCGCGCTGCTCGGCGACTCGATCACCACCGACCACATCTCACCGGCGGGCAGCATCGCGGGGACGAGTCCCGCAGGGGCGTACCTGCGTGAGCACGGCGTCGAACCCCGCGATTTCAACACCTATGGAGCGCGGCGCGGCAACCACGATGTGATGGTTCGTGGCACCTTCGCGAACATCCGCCTGCACAACATGCTCGCCGACGGCAGGGAGGGCGGGTGGACGGCGCATCTCCCGGACGGCGCCGTCATGACCATCTTCGACGCCTCCGCCTTGTATCAACAGGAGGGCGTGCCGCTGATCGTGATCGCGGGGCGCGAGTACGGGTCCGGGTCGTCACGCGACTGGGCGGCGAAAGGGCCGCTGCTCCAGGGTGTCCGCGCTGTGATCGCCGAGTCCTACGAGCGCATCCACCGCAGCAACCTGGTTGGCATGGGCATCCTCCCGCTCCAGTTCCGGGACGGTGAGAGCGCAGAGAAGATCGGCCTCGACGGGACGGAGCTGTACACGATCCGTGGCGTGGCCGGCGCATCGCCGGGCTCGACCGTGCACGTGAGCGCGCGCCGCGCCGGGCAGGCCGACATCGAGTTCGACACCGTCTCCCGGCTCGACAGCGAGACCGATGTCGAGTACCTGCGCAACGGGGGCATCCTCCCACTCGTGCTGCGTCAGCTCATGAACGGCTGAGCGCTCTCGCAGACGTGTCCCGGCGAGCGCACAGCTAATGGTGCTCTTCGTTCTGTTCTTCATCTTCGTCGTGGTTGTCGGGTTTGTGGCGTACTTCGCCGGGCAGCAGCGGATTCGCGATATCGCCACCTTCGCGACTGCGCACGGTCTGACCGTGATCGGCAATGACTGGGATCTCGGTGACTGCGGGTTCTCGCTCTTCCGTGCCGGGAACCGCCGCTACTGGCACAACGTGCTTCGCGGACAGTGGAACGGACTCCCGGTCACGTACTGCGATTACTCGTATGTCGTGTCCGACGGGAAGAACCAGAACACCATCTCTTTCTCCAACGTCATCGCGACGCTCCCGGTGTCGATGCCGCAGGTCACTGTTGCTTCCCGAAGCGCGATCGGCGCTCTCGCCGAGAGATCCATCGGCGCCCCGGGCATCCGATTCGAGTCGATCGATTTCAACGACAGGTTCGATGTGCAGTCGGATGACGACGCGTTCGCGGTCGAGCTGATCGACGCGCAGATGATCGTGACCTTGCTCGGGCTCGACCGCGGCTACCACGTCGTGTTTGGACCGGAGTACCTGATGGTCGACGCGCACCGCCTGCAGGTCGCCGAGATCGGTGCCCTCTTCGACGCGGCGGCGCTGATCGTCGAGCGCATTCCCGCGCTGGTGCGCGCCCGAACCGTCGCTTGATGAGAGGCGTGGCGTTTGATCGCCACTCCATGCGCGGTACCCTAGGCCCCGCACTCGATCCCCCGCTCCGAAGGAGACGTCCGTGACAGCCCTTATCGTGATCATCGTCATCGTCGTGGTCATCGCGCTCGGCGTGGTGCTCTCGTACAACGGGTTCGTCTCCCAGCGCAACGCTGTGCAGAACGCCTGGTCCGATATCGACACCGAGCTCAAGCGTCGGTACGACCTCATTCCCAACCTGGTCTCGACCGTGCAGGGCTATGCCGCCCATGAGCGCGGAGTCTTCGAGGAGGTCGCCCAGGCCCGATCCGTCGGGTTGCAGGCCCAGGGGCCGGCAGCCGCGGCAGCGGCGGAAGGCCCGTTCCAGATGGCCCTCGGTCACCTCTTCGCGGTGGCGGAGAACTATCCCGAGCTCAAGGCCAACCAGAACTTCCTGCAGCTCCAGGCGACGCTTGCGGACACCGAGGACCGCATCCAGGCCGCTCGGCAGATCTACAACGCCAACGTTCAGCAGTTCAACCGTCGCGTCCAGTCCTTCCCGTCGAACATCATCGCCAACCTGTTCCATTTCCAGAACGCCGAGTTCTTCCATGTGGACCCCGCGCAGCGCGCGGTGATCGGCGAGGCGCCGAAGGTCGATTTCAGCGCGATCACCAACGCCACGTACGGCCAGACACCCGGAGCCGCTCCGGCGCCCTCGGCGCCGGGCATCCCGCCGGGTCCCCCCGTCTCAGGAGCCTGAGGCTTACCGGTGCAGCCGGCGCCGCGCCGCTGGCGGTTGAGCGACGCCGAAGCGCTGACCGGGCTGCATCCGGTCGTCGGGCAGGTCCTCGCGGCGAGGGGCTTCGACCAGGACACCGCCGCCGCGTTCCTTGACATGAGTGGCGGGTACCACGACCCGTTCGGGCTGCCCGCCATGGAGGCGGCGGTCGTCGCGATCCAGACGACGATGGACGAGCGCGGCACCATCGCCATCTACGGTGACTACGACGCTGACGGCGTGACCGCCTGCGCGATGCTCACGCGCTGCCTGCGTGCGGCAGGAGCCACGGTCATCCCCTACATCCCCAACCGAATGACCGAGGGATATGGCCTGCACGCGGCGGCGCTTGCGGAGCTGGCGGCGCGTGGCGCGCGATGCGTGATCACCGTCGATTGCGGCACCAGCAGCGTGGAGGTCGCACGCGGCCGGCCCGCGGACATGCGCCTGGTGGTCACTGACCACCACCTGGCGCTCGCCCCCGGCGGATCGCCGCCCCAGCTCGCTCCGGCCGACGCGCTCGTCAACCCCAAGCTTCCTGGATCGACGTACCCGTTCGATGGACTGGCCGGCGCTGGGGTCGCCTACAAGCTCGTCGAGGCGCTCGAGTCGCGCGGCGTGGTGCCGGGCGGCAGCGCGTCGGCGTCCCTCGGGCTCGCCGCGCTGGGGACCATCGCCGACATGATGCCGCTGCGCGGCGAAAACCGCGTGATCGTCCGCGACGGCCTGCCTCACATTGCCGATCTGCCCGGGCTCCGGGCGCTCTGCGAGGTCGCGGGGGTCGACCCACCGCCGCGAGGGACCGACATCGCCTTCGCGGTGGGACCACGGATCAACGCCGCGGGCAGGATGGAGGACGCACGCCTGGCGCTCGAGCTGTGCCTCAGCGACGACCCCGATGAATCGATGCGGCTGGCGGCCGACCTCGACACCCAGAACCGGTTGCGGCAGCAGGCTGTGGCCGTCGCCCTCGCCCAGGCCGAGGAGCAGGTCGCCGCCATCGACGATGATGCCGCTGCGATCGTGCTCGGCGACCCGGGGTGGCCGATGGGCATCGTCGGCCTGGTCGCGGGACGGCTCGCCGAGCGCTACGCCCGGCCCACCTTCATCGCCTGCCTCGACCCTGCCGAGGCCAAGGGCTCGGCGCGTTCGGCAGGCGGAGTCCACATCGTCAAAGCGCTCGATGGCGCCGCCACATCGCTGCTGCGCTATGGCGGCCACGCCGCTGCGGCGGGGTTCAGCCTCGAGGCCTCACGCTTCGACGAGTTCCGGGAACTGGTCACCGCGTCGGTTGCAGAGCAGAACGCGGGCGTCGAACGCCGCCGTGACTTCGCCATCGACTGCGAGATCTCGGGAATCGACGTCACTCCCGAGCTGTGCCGGGCACTGGACCAGCTCGAGCCGAGCGGGCAGGGCAACCCCGCACCGCTCCTGGCGGTCTGCGGCGCGCGAGTGCTGGCGGCGTCCGCATTTGGCGCAGAGCGGCAGCACATCAGAGTCACGCTGGCCACGGGAGAAGGCATCGTCGAGGCAACCGCCTTCAACAAACCCGCGCTCGCCGAGCGCCTGGCCGATTACCTTCCTCGGGGCCGGATTGTTGACGCATGCTTCGGTCTCGAGCTCGACAGCTTCCAGGGGTTCGTGCGTGTCAGGGCCCGGCTTCGCGATCTGCGTCCGGCGCACGAGACGACGCTCGCGGGGCGCCCAGTTGCGGCCGTCACCGCTGCGTCGGCCGGGTAGATCCGCCCGGACGGGGGCCGTCTACATCCGTCCGGTCAGGGTCGCGAGTCCGTCGCCGGACAGGTCGGCCAGGCCTGCCCTGCGCCCGGTGAGCGCCAGGATGATCGAGCCGAGCGGGCCCTTGACCTCGGGTCCGGCGCCTCGAGTCCAGTCGACGTCCGTGGCGGTCAGCGTGAGTCCCGTGGCCCGGCGTTTGCCGCCGAGCAGGAGGTTGCCGCGAATCACGAAGTCGCCGACCAGGGTCACCGCCTCGGGCTGGAAGGTGTGGGGGATTCCGAGCGGGCGGCGGATGTCCTGGGTGTGGATGACCGCCTCACCGACCATCGCGTCGAGCGGGCCTGGCGGGGCCGTGGTGCGATCGAGCACCGCTTTGAAGGCCGCGAGTGTGTCGGCCGGTGTCGCCCCCGACTCCTCCTTCACGCCCTTCTCGTTCATCGCGTTGAACTGAAAGCCGGTCCCGGCGAATTTGCCGACGAACCTGCCAGGGGTCATCTTCGCCGTGGTGGTCATATGAGCAAGTACGTCACGAACGGTCCAGTCGGAGCACAGCGATTGCGTCGCCCACTGCGCGTCGGTCAGGTTCTCGAGATCCGCGATCAGGGCTATCCGCTCAGCCCGGATGAGCGGCCATTGATTACCAGCCACCTCGTTCCTCCTCGAGACCCGCTCTCGCCCCACCGGCGCCCGGTGCGCAGTCGTTGCGACTGTACAGCGCGAGCCGGACAAGCAAGGCTTATGGACAAGCAAGGGCACATGGACAAGAACAAGCCCAGAGTTCTGCCACGGGCGTGCGGGCTCCTACCCGTCGGCGGCGGCAGCGGGCGCGCGGATCCAGGAGCGATGCGTCTGGGAGGGCGCGATCGCCAGCAAGCGCCCTTGCTCGACCCTGGCCAGCTGCCAGCCTCCCTCATGGATCAGCCAATGGTGGCGGTAGCAGAGCAGGATCAGGTTGTCCACGTCGGTCCCGCCGCCGTGGCCCCAGTGCACGAGGTGGTGCGCGTTGGTGAACGCCACCGGGCGATCGCAGCCGGGCCATTCACATCCACCCGACCGAGCCCGGAGCGCCGTCCGAGCGGCCGGGCTCGGCAATCGGAGCACCCGGCCGACGTCGATCACCGCGGAGTTGGGTCCGAGGAGAACACGTCGGACGCGGGCATCACAGGCGAGGCGCTGCACGGTGGCGGCGGGGACCGGGCCGGCGAACTCGAGGTCGCCCCCGGACGCGCCTTCCAGGCCCATCACCGTCTCGACGGAGGCCGTGAGCTGGAGGTGGGTGCTCGCCCCGCCCGTAGTTGGGACTGCCCCCGAGGTCAAGGGCGTGGCTGGCAACCTCGACGAGCGCGTCAGCAAGACGGCGGGGGAGCGGACGGTCATCGCCGGCGCCCGCCCGCCTGGCCAGAGGGAGGACGGCGGTCTTGATGGTCGCCGCTGCAATGGGATCGAAGAAGCCACGCAGGGCAACGAAACCACCCTCGCAGGGAATGAACTCGCAGCGGTTGCGCTCGGCGGCGGCCACGTGCTCCTCGAGGACTGCGGCCGCGTCATATGCGTGGCGGGCACGGACACAGTCGTGGCTGAAGCGGCCGACCGAGTGCTCGCTTGCCAGTTCCAGGAGAGAGCGCTCGTCGAAAGCGATGGGACTGAGGGGTGCTGCGCCAGGCACAGCGGGCTTTCCGTCGGCGGCCACGGGCTTCGCGCTGAGGGCACGGGCGGTGCCAGCCAAGAGCGAGAAATGGGCGAACCCGATGTCCCCGGCATCAAGGGCAGCGACGCTGGCGGGCAACCGGTGTACCTGCTCGCCGGCGGCAACGGCCCTGGCAGCAGCATGCCCGGACATGTGGCAGTGATGACGGATCCAGTCGATCGGGGTGACCGAGCCCTGAGCAGCGTACTCGTCAGTGGCAGCGAAGGTCGCAGCTTCGCACGCAAAGCCAAGCTCGAGGAGATCGATGCCATGCCGAAGCCGCACCAGGTGATCCACGAGCTCCGCTGAGGTCAACTCCACGGTAGGTCCCTCTAAGAAGTACTGGATCGCTTGGACGAGCGAATCCAGCCGGTGACCGGCGGCCTGAGCTATACACATTTCTGTATTATAGAACATATGTTCGCAGACAGCTCGCCAAGCCGGCGATCGGGCCACGCCTGCCGGGAACGAAGCGAAAGCCGACCGGCAAGCACCGTTACAACTTCGAACTTGCCCCGGCGGTCACCCGGTGCTAGCGTCGGGTGCGCGAGCCCGGCACGCGACGCCGAGCCCGCCGGCGAGAGAGCGTCCCCCAACGGTTATCCGGAGGCACCTCATGCTCGAGGAGGTCGGGATTCCTCGGCTCGTGGTCGGTGGCCTGGGCTCAGGTTCAGGGAAAACCTCGATCAGCCTGGGCCTCACCGCCGCGCTGCGCGCTCGCGGCCGCACGGTCCAGACCTTCAAGGTCGGCGCCGATTTCATCGACACCGCCTACCTGGCGCATGCCAGCCGGCGGCCCTGTCGCAACCTCGATTCGTGGCTGCTCGGACACGACGGAGTGCGACGCTCGCTGGGGCACGGAGCGGTCGGCGCGGATTGCGTGATCGTCGAGGGGGCGATGGGAGTGCTCGACGGGCACGGCATGGCACCGGAGGACTCCGCCTCCAGCGCTCCGGAGTTCCCGGGGAGCACGCTCGAGGTCGCGCGCATCATCGCGGCGCCGCTCGTGCTGGTGGTCGACGCCTGGGCCATGGGCGAGACGGCCGCTGCTGCCGCGCTGGGCATCAAGCAGCTCGACAAAGCGGGCAGCGTGATCGGGGTGATCCTCAACAACGTCCACAACGACTACCGGCGGCGGGTCATCGAGGACGCCATCTGGTCGCTCGCCAGGATGCCCGTGCTCGGTGCTCTCCCCCACATGCAGTCGGTGCGGATCCCCGAGCTGCGCACCGGTCTGCTGCCGCTGCTCCAGAACCCGCACGTTGATGAGGCGATCGCCGAGCTCGGTGACGCGATGACCCGGCACTGCGACCTCGACCTGATCGAGCGGCTGATGGAGGGGGCGCGTCCGTTGCAGCCTCCGGTCCGCCGCCACGCCACTCCGCACACTGAGGAGCCGGTGCGAATCGGCGTCGCCTACGACGACGCGTTCTGCTTCTACTACTCGGAGAACCTCGAGCTGCTCGAGGACGCCGGCGCGGAGATCGTCACGTTCTCGCCGCTCGAGGACGCGACGCTGCCTCGCGACCTGGGCCTCATCTACATGGGCGGGGGCATCTCCGAGGCCTATGTGCCCAGGCTGGCGAGCAACCAGTCGTTCCTCGAGTCGCTGCGTCGCGCCCACGCCCACGGCGTTCCCGTCTACGCCGAGGGGTCAGGGCTCCAGTATTCCGCACGGTCTTTGCGGACCAGCGACGGCGCCACGCATCAGATGGCCGGCCTCATCCCCATTGACATCGCGCTCGAGGCAGGCACGCTGCACAGCGGATACCGCGACCTCAGCATCGCGACACCCTCGATGCTCGGCCCGGTCGGCACGCGTCTTCGCGGCCACGAGTTCCACTTCAGCCGCCTGATGTCCGGTGGGGATTGCCTCAACCCCGCGTACACCATGCACGACTGCGACGGTGAGCCCCTGGGCTGCGAGGGCTGGACCGATCCGCTCATGCTCGCGTCGTTCATCCACCTCCATTTCGGCCAGGAGCAGGAGCTCGCCGGCCGCCTCGTCGCCGCAGCACGGGAGTCGCTCGAGCGCAGAGCGGACACCGCGCTGGCGGGGCGGGGCAGTCGATACGCCGCCCCGGTGTAGGCTTGGGATGCGATGTCCCAGGCCCCGTCCACAATCGGTGAGTTGCGTCGCGCGGAATACCGCGTCCTGCCGGTCAGGACCGAGCTTCGTCGCAACCTGATCCACAAGCTCAGCAACCACGAGGAGCTGTTCGGCGGTATCCGCGGGTACGACGAGTCGGTGATCCCGCAGATCGAGAACGCGATCCTCGCCGGCCAGGACATGGTGCTGCTCGGTGAGCGTGGCCAGGCGAAATCGCGGCTGATCCGCGCCCTGGCAACACTCCTCGACGACGCTGTGCCGGCGATCGCGGGGTGCGAGATCAACGACGACCCCTACGCTCCGATCTGCCGTCGCTGCCGCGACCTGGTGGCCGAGCACGGGGACGCCACCGAGCTGGCGTGGCTCACACCCGAGCAGCGCTATTCGGAGAAGCTCGCGACCCCTGACACGTCGATCGCCGACCTGATCGGCGAGGTCGATCCCATCCGGGTCGCGGAGGGCCGTTACCTCAGCGACGAGCTCACCATTCACTACGGGCTGATCCCGCGCACCAACCGCGGCATCTTCGCGATCAACGAGCTTCCCGACCTCGCCGAGCGCATCCA
>PNBE01000195.1 GCA_003135895.1 Candidatus Dormiibacterota bacterium | reverse complement strand
GGGTCGCATTCAGTCGGGTGGAGCAGGAGCACCGCGCCGCCAACGAAGGCACGGGCTCAGCCGGCGGTTACGGCGTGCCCATCCTGATCGACCCGAGCATCATTCTGTTGGGCGCCGGCGCGATCAATCCTTTCCGGGGGCGCGCCCACAGCGTGAGCGGAGTCAGCGATATCTGGAAAGGTGTCGCCAGCGTCGGGATTACCGCCAACTGGACCGCAGAAGGCGCGGCGGTCGCCGATGGCACGCCAACCCTGACCCAGCCGAGCATCCCCGCGTACAAGGGCGCCTGTTTCGTGCCATATACGATCGAACTTGAACAGGATTATGAGAGCTTCGTGGAGCAGGTCGCGATGCTCTTTCTGGACAGTCGCAACGTCCTCGAGACCACGGCATTCAGCGTCGGGACCGGCTCGGCGCAGCCATATGGATTGCAGACCCNNTCGACCACCCACGGCACGATTGGGACCGCGGACATCTACAACGTGTTTGCAGCCCTGGAGCCGAGATATCGGCCCAACTCGGTGTGGCTCGGCTCTGCAGTCACCCAGAACGCGATCCGGCAGGCCGGGGATGACCGCCTCGGTCAACTCTCGGGTGCCGGCACTGCGGCAGGCTCGACCCTGCTGCCGGTGTCAGCCGACGGGGTGAACATGCTGTTGCTCGGCCATACCTTCTACGAATCTTCGGGCTTCAAGGACCTCCCGGCCGGTACCACCGCGAGCGCGGCGTTTCTGACGGTCACCGACCTTATGAAGTCGTACGTCATCTTTGACCGCATGAACTCGGCGAATGTCGAGTTGGTCTCGCACCTCTTCGACACGAGCACCGGGATGCCACTCGGCCAGCGTGGCGCGTGGTACAGCTGGAGAGTCGGCGGGGACGCGACCAACGGCACTGGGGTTGGCGCCACGGGCGCGAAGACGCTTATGAACAAAACCAGTTAGCTATTCCAAGCCTCGGAGCGGCCCGTGCTTACGGGATATTCACGCGGGTCGCTCCTTTCCTTGTTACACCCTCCCTGCATGGAGTGAGCGGCCCCGGCACCTCAGCCAGCCAGCCTCGGTGGCCGCGGGTCGCTCCTCTGTTACGACTTCTCCGGGTCGGTCATGATTCGCCGGAACACGTCGTGCCCATCGTCGGAGATGAGCGCGTACATGCCGGCGGCGTCGCAGGCGTCGATGAAATCGTGTGCCGCCGTATACAGATCGAGTTGTGCATCCATGTGTGCTTCCATCGCCGTTTCGGAGTGCTCTGGCTCTGTCCGCAGCCATTTCATCTTGGCCGCGTGGGTCATGATCGCGGTCTCGATTAGATCCTGCTCAGCGTCCATCGCCGCGTCGAACTCGTTGTCTGGCGCGTTCATGACTTCTCCTCCGCTTGCTTGGCTGGACGAAATTTCCGCGACGTCTCGACGGCGTCCCGTTCGATGTCCGATTCCTGCACCCACCGGCCGACAGGCTCGTATTCCCGGTCGATGAGCCAGCCGGTGATCTCCCGCTGGGCGCCGCGCAGGGACAGCGAGTCCACGTCCAGGCTGGTGGTGCTCTCGTCCTCGAAAGCGACCAAGCAGGCCACCTCCAGGTTGTTCTGGGTCAGAAACACCTCGATCGGGGTGGTGTGGTCGAGATCAGCCATAGCGTCGTCCTCCTTAGGGTGGTTAGTGACGCTATGGTAGTTTAGTGTCGTTAGTGATGTCAAGTGGTGTTAGTGGAGGTCACGTCCTCCGATTCGACCAAATGGACCTCGAGCCCTTCCTGCTCGAGCCACGCCGAAACCCCGTCGGTCACCGTCGCGTCCGGATGGCCCCGGAGATAGCCGGCGAGCCAATGGTCGAAGCACGGCTCCGCGATGGTGCGCGTCACGCTCAGTATCTCGGCGAGCCGCTCAGCAGCCGCCTGGACGCCCGGTCGGATGTCCTCGTCGGTCACATGCCACCTCACTCCGCCCCTCAACGGGCGCCGAGTATTGCGCTTCCGCATGCCGATACGCAAGCGCCTCACCACAAGGCGATCAGGAGGCCGTAGCGTCTACCGCGTGGCGACGCTCCGCGAACTCCGACTCGCAGCCGGCCTGACCCAACAGGAGGTCGCGCAGCGGATCGGCGTGAGCGTCAGTCAGGTCTCACGCTGGGAGCAGCCGGACGGCCCCAGGCCGCAGCCCGGACACCGCGCGCGCCTTGCTCGTCTGCTCAAGGTGCGGGCGTCGGAGCTCGAGTGGGACTGAGCCGCTTGCGGATGTCGACCAACTTGGCCAACGTCAGTCCTCCGTCAGGATTCGCATCGTCTCGGCGTGCGCGTCGCTGATAGTCAGGTGCGAGTAGTTCATGGTGATCATGGCCAGACTGTCGTGGCCAAGGATCTGCTGGAGGAGCAGCGGATTGCCACCACGCCGGAGGAAGTGCGTCGCGAAGGAATGGCGCAGCAGGTGCGGGTAGACGCGCTTATGGATGCCGGCGAGCTCGGCTAAGTTGCGAAAGAGCTGGTCGACCCCGCTGCCTTCCAACGGCTCGTACTGTCCGGTACGAGGGCTCTTGCGGTGGGCGAGAAAGATCCGGTCGGAGTCGGCGTCGCGCCTCGTCTTCTCGGCGAAGCGGCGCAGGCGCCGGTAGAGCTCAGGCTTGACCGGAACCAGGCGTTGCTTGTCGCCCTTCTCGTGGACTCGCAATGAGAAGGTGCGCCCGTCCTGGTGCATGTCGGCGAGGGTAAGGCCGAGCAGCCCACCGAGGCGCATCCCGGTGTCGGCAAGCACCCGGACGATGAGTTTGTCGCGCTCCGTTGCGGCCGCATCCTCGAGTGCCTGGATCTCTTCACGCGAGAGCACGTCGAGCACGCGCCTGCCGAGCGTGGGGAGCTTGGCCTTGCCTGTGACTGTCTCGCCATCCCTACGGGCCCACGCGAGGAAGGCGTTCACCACTCGGATGTACGAGTGGACGCTGTATTTCGAGAGCGCACGTCCCGATCGTGATCCGCTGCCATCGAGCAGGCTCACCGTCAGGTCATTGAGCTGTCGATCAGTGAGTTGATCGATGCTCTCGACACCACGGTTGGCACAGAAGGGGAGCAGCACTTCCTCGAGCGCGTCGCGGTAGATCCTGATGGGCTTCGGTGAGCAGTTGACCCGGCGGTCCTGCAGGTAGTCGGCAATGAGACGAGTCAGTGCGCTCGCCGGCGCCGCCTCGATGATGCTGAGCTTGCGAGTCGCCATGTCTCACCCTTGGGGCTTGCACCGCCTCCACAGAGGAACCCTGTGTAAAGGACCGTCTGCCACCTGCAATGATACCCCGCTTTCACCCCGCTTGCAAACAGCTATCAAGCAGCGCAAAGTGAGATCAGTAAAGGGTTTATGGAGAGACTGGTGCGCCCAGGAGGATTTGA
>PNBE01000133.1:16160-16638 GCA_003135895.1 Candidatus Dormiibacterota bacterium | reverse complement strand
CCATTCCTGTCGCGTCACAGGGGGAAACGGAAGGCGGGGCTAGAGTGAGCGCTATGCGACGAGCGGCAGGGGTTGTGGTGCTGGCGTTGGTGTGCGCGATAGCGCTGCCGACCGTGCTGGNNGTGCTGGCGCGACCCGCGGCCGCCTTCACGAGCCCGACGCTTTCACCGCCCAGCCCCGCAACCGGAGGCCCGGGGGCGTCCGTCACCTACACGTACACATGGAATACGACCGACTGCACCGTCTTCAATGACAGTCTTGTAATCCAGGTGTCCTGGGACGACCCGAGCGAGTCGATGACTGTCTCGGCATCGTCAGTCCCCACGGGGACCTGCAGCGGCACGGTCACGGCAATTGTTCCCAACGACACTTCGAGAGGGAACTCGCACTTCCCAACGGCGTCTCTTTTCGACAATACAACCGGGATCGGGGTGGCGAATAGCGGGGCGACCGCCACGACTGGTTTCCTGGTCACACC
>PNBE01000133.1:13229-16025 GCA_003135895.1 Candidatus Dormiibacterota bacterium | reverse complement strand
GTCATCGGTGGTGGGGGCGGTGGATCCGGCGGCGGTTCGCCACAGGGCGGCGCCAACTGCTCGGCGGGCATCGGACGCAGCCCGACCGCCAGTGAACTGGACGCCGGCACGGCGCAGCTGGCCGGCGCAGGGGCGGACCCGACTGCGCTGGAGATCCAGGTGCTCGCCTCCGGCGAGTACTACCGGGACGCCGGCAACACCAATCTTGGATTTCTCACCCGTCTATACGACGATGTTCTCCGCCACGATCCGACACCGATCGAGGTGGCAACCGCGCTGCCCATGATCTCGGCAGGGACCGATTCGGGCCGGATCCGGCTCGTGGAGGACGTGGTCCTCAGCCCCGAAGCGAGGGCGATCCGCGTTGACCAGGCGTTTCACGCGCTCCTCAAGACCTATCCGAGCGGCGCCGACCTGGCGCTCTGGGTCAACCGGCTCTCCGGACCCGGAAGCCCTGGCGTGTCCGGCAACTCGATGGTGGAGGAGATTGCGGCCTCCGCAAGGTATTACACGCTCGTCGGTGGGACAGCATCCAGGTTCATGACCCATCTGTACGAGGATCTGCTCAACACGCCGCTGACCACACCAGAGCTGATCGCCAACCGCACCCTCATGGCCTCGATCCAGGCCGGCAGTGCGGCGGCGCGGCTGACCGCAGCGGAGAACGTGGTCTCAGGGGCCCAGTTCCGCGCTGACGAGGTCACTTCCTTCTTCGCCAACTACATGCACCCGACCTGCAAGGAGCTTGTGGCGCAGGAGTGCACCAGCAGCATCGGCACCCCGACATTCGCGCAACTGTCGGTCGCCTTGAGTTCGCTCGCGAGCGGCACGTCGGAGGAGACCATCATCGCCGGTGTGCTCAGCTCCGACCGGTACTACCAGAATCATGGGAGCACGCAGACGGGGCTCATCAAAGGCGCCTACCAGGATGTGATCGGTCGAGCGCCGACCGATGCGGAGCTCTCGGCAGCACTCTCCGCATACACGAACGACCAGGTCGGACACCTCAGCTTTGCCCAGGCGATGGTGGGATCGCTGGAATACCAGGACCTTCTCGTGTCGCTCGACTACCAGCAACTGCTGTTGCGAGGCCCGCTCACGTCCGAGGTGAACTCGGGTCAGGGGATTCTCGGCGGCAACGTCAAATCGCTGCAGACGCCGGACGACCTCCTCATCGAGGCGCTCGCCGCCACACCGGAGTTCTACGCCGACAACGGCGGGACCGATTCCCGGTACGTGGTCCACACCATCTACACGCTGTTGATGCGCGCCGGCGACCAGACCCAGGAGACCGCATTCCTCAGGCTCCCGCTCCCGCATGACGCCGCCTGGCAGGCGGCGACTGCACAGACAATCGTCGACAGCACCGAGTACCGCACCGACTTTGTCAACGGCGTCTATGCGAAATTCCTCACTTACTCGGTGTGCGCGGTGACCGCCCCGAGCACGGGAGACGCCGGCGGCGGTTTGTTCAAGAGCCTGCCGGGTGGTTGGTTCGGCCTCGGCATCTTTGTCGGCGTGCTGATCATGGGAGGCGCCGCCGCTGCTTTCATCGTGCTCGAGCGGCGTCGCTTCGCGCGCACGTACCCGAATGAGGTGCCCCGCCAGCGTCCCGAGTGACCCGGGCCTGGATGCCCTGATCGGTCCTCTAGACTCGACGACGGTGGACGAGTATCAGCTGGAGATCCAGTCGTTGCGCCGCACGCTCGCCCGACTGCGCGACGAGGAGGCCGACTCGGCGCTGATCGAGGAGTACGAGACCGAGTACCGCAATCTCAGCTCCCTCTACCAAGCGGCGACCGACACCTTCTACGCGGATCGGAGCGAGCCGCGGCTGCCGGTTGCGCTCGCGTCACTCGGGTTCGGCGACTGGACGCTCAACAATGTCTACAGCTTCGTGTACGACGCCTCGATGGAGCTACCGGTTGACGACGGGCGCGAGCTCGCTCGGCGGATCGACGAAACCGACTACGCCGCCTCGTTGCTGGCGGTGCTCGACGTCGAGGACTGACGCTCAGGGATCTTCTTGCCGGGATTGAGCACCGCGTGCGGATCCAGGGCCGCTTTGATCCGGCGCATCAAGGCCACGGTTCCTGGCCCGAGTTGACGCTCGACGTAGTCGAGCTTCGCCGCGCCCACGCCATGCTCGCCCGAGAGTGAGCCGCCCATGCTGAGCACGGTCTCGAACAGCTCACCCGCCGCAGCGTCGGCTCGCGCCCGTTCGCCCACGATTCGCGGATCGATGAGGAACGTGGCGTGGACATTGCCGTCGCCGAGGTGACCGAAGTTCACGACCGGCAGCTCGTGTTTGGTTCCCAGGTCGCGAGTGTGGGCGACCAGTTCGGCGACCCGGTCGCGGGGGACGACCACGTCCTCGTTCACCTTGCCGATCTGCACCTTGGCGACCGCGGCGCTGACCGCCTTTCGGGCGGCCCAGAGGCGTTGAGCCTGCCCCGGCTCGGTTGCCCGCTGCAGCTGGGAGGCGCCCGAACGGGTGATCGCCGTGCATGCGGACTCGGTGTCCGCGCCGACCGTGGCCGGATCACCCTCGAGTTCGACGATGAGCAGCGCACCGCTGTCACCGCCGATGTTGCCGCCGCCGGCTCTGCGGACCGCGTCGAGCGCCGCAGCATCGAGGAACTCGAGCGCTGCCGGGACGATGCCGGCCTCGCTGATCTCGGCAACGGCCGCCGCAGCCCGCTCCATCCCGGTGAAGGTGGCGGCGAGGGTCGAACGCGTCCTGGGCGCGGGGATCAGCCGCAGGAGCACCTCGGTGATCACCCCGAGCGTCCCCTC
>PNBE01000133.1:0-13218 GCA_003135895.1 Candidatus Dormiibacterota bacterium | reverse complement strand
ACGTTGCCGCCGATCGTGCAGGTCGAGGACGAGCCCGGGTCGGGCGGGTAATAGAGACCGGCGGCGGTGGCCCGCGCGTGGATCCCGGCGGTGACGGCACCGGCCTGGGCGTGGATGCGCAGCGCTTCTGATTCGATGCCGAGAATCCGGTTGAGGCGGGCGAGGCTGAGGATCACCCCGCCGTGCGACGGCGATGCGCCTGCCGCGTATCCGGTCCCGGCACCCCTGGGGACGATGGGAACACGGTGGACCGCGCAGACGCTGACAACCCCGGCAACTTCTTCCGTCGATCCCGGGAAGACGACGGCATCCGGAAGGTGGCGCTCGCCGGAGGCGCCCCAGGCGTCGTAGGCATATGCGGCAAGATCCGCTGGGCGCGTGTAGACGTGTGAGGGAGCGACCTGACCCTCGAGATCGCGAATCACGCGGCGATCGAGCATGCCCGCCGCATTGTAGAGAGCGCACCAATTCCGGTGCACCCGTCGCCACCACATCCGGGGTGGATGGCGTTGAATAGGTGCGTGAGACGACGTGCCTTAGCGTGCGCGCTCGGCTGTTTCGCGGTATTGGGTGTCAGCGCCTGCAGCTCGCCGCCCAAACCACCTCGGCCGACGCGGATTGTCGCGCCGGCCCGGCTCCTGGTGGCGCCGCCCCAAGTGCTGGTACTTGCCAGCGCCTTCGAGCATCAGTTCATCAGTCGTGACTACGCGTTGCAGTGGAATGAGCTGGCGCCACTGGATCGGGCCGCGTGGCCGTCAGCCGCCGCGCGCACCGAAATGCTCACGCGGAAATTCGCGCACGCGGCAGTGGAGCATGTCTCCCTGGGCCGTCCGACGCTCGAATCGAACTGGACGGCGCCGGAGGATCCTTCGGTCCACGTCCAGGGTGTCTGGAGCCTTTTCGTGGATGTGTCGTTCGCCGATCCCGCAGCGCTGCGCCCTACGGGTGTCGCCGCGCTGTTCTCGATAACCTCGCTGCAGATCATGGTCGACCCCGTGTCCGGTTCGGCCGAGATGCTCGGAGAGGGTCCGGAGTCGCTCGACGCACCGATCATCCTCCCGGCATCGATCCCTCGGGTCAGGCTCGACGTCCCCATCCTGATGTACCACCTCGTCGATCAGATCCCGCCTCGATCGATCGAACCGTCGACATACGGATGGCGACTGGAGATCGGCCTCACCACGCTGCCGAGCGCATTCGACGCGCAGATGGCATATCTGACGAGGATCCGCGCGACATCGATCTCGCTGCAGCATCTTGCCGACGCGCTGCTCTACGGGCTCCCATTGCCGCCCCACCCGTTCGTGATCACCTTTGACGATGGACGGTTGAGCGAGTGGGCCAACGCCGTCCCGGTGCTGCGCAGGGACGGTTTCACGGCGGTGTTCTTCCCCTGCACCGCACTCATCGGTGGGAAGGTCGGTCCGCAGACGTACATGACGGCTTACGAGATCCAGAACCTTGCCACCACCGGATTCTCGATCGAAGACCATACCGTCAACGACGACACCGACTTCTTCTTCGCCGGCGCCCACACGCTCGACGTGCTCACCAATCGCACGAAAACGGCGCTGGAGAAGCTCACAGGAGCTCCCGTGCAGTTCCTCGCTTATACGGGTCTCTGGCCCTGGCCGCTGAGCACGCAAGGCACGACCCGTGAGGCGCCGATGTTCGCCACCCTCGCCGGCTATGGATATGTCGGCGGCGTTCAGGATCTTCGTGTCGACAGTGCCACGGACAGCAGCGCGGCGTTGTGGCAGCTACCGCGAGTCCGAGTGGGGCTCTGGACAACCCTCACGTTCTTCGAACACTGGTTCAGCGCCCAGCACGCCTGAGGCTTGGCCCTGGGGGGCGTGGGTATACTCGATCTGAGATGAGTGATCCCGGGGCGCTTGACGCCCTCGAGCGCGCGCTCGCCACCGTCATCGATCCCGAACTGCACAAGCCGATGCTCCAGCTCGGGATGTTGCGTGACCTCGCGATCGATGGTGGGGTCGCCTCGATTCGCGTGGTGCTCACGACACCGGCGTGCCCATTGAAAGACCGAATCCGCGAGGACATCGACGCCGCGGTCGTGGGCGTGGTTCCAGGCATCACCCGAGTCGAGATCCGCTGGGACGCCGATGTGAGCACCACGCGCGGGCTGCCAGGCCGCCAGGAGATCGCGGGTGTGCGCAATGCGATCGCGATCAGCGCGGGCAAAGGCGGTGTCGGCAAGACGACGGTGGCGGTCAACGTCGCCATCGCACTGCGACTGGCCGGGGCGCGGGTCGGACTGCTCGACGCGGATGTCTACGGGCCGAACGTCCCGATCATGCTCGGGATTCGTGAACGTCCACACGCCGGTCCCGATGGCAAGATGCAGCCGCTCGAGGCCCATGGACTGAAGGTCGTCTCATTCGGCACGATCCTCGATCCTGGCCAGCCGGTGATCTGGCGTGGTCCGATGCTCGCCAAGGCGCTGCGCGAGTTCCTGTACGAAGTCTCGTGGGGTGAGCTCGACTACCTCGTCATCGATCTCCCGCCGGGCACGGGGGATGTCCAGCTGAGCCTCGCGCAGAGCATGCCCATGACCGGCGCGGTCATCTGCACGACACCGCAGGACGTCTCACTCGCCGATGTCAGTCGTGGCATCGAGATGTTCCGCAAGCTCAACGTCCCAGTCCTCGGCGTCGTCGAGAACATGAGTGGCTTCATCTGCCCGCACTGCCACGAGCGCACCGATATCTTCGGATCCGGCGGTGGACGCGACCTTGCTGCTCGCTACGAGTTGCCGTTCCTCGGAGCGGTCCCGCTCGATCCACGCATCCGCGGTGCGGACGGTGATGGCAGCCCGATCATGGCAGCCGCGCCCTCGAGCCCCATCGGCGAGGTCTTCCGCGACGTCGCATCGCACATCGCGGCCCAGGTGAGCCAGGAGAACTTCACCGCTGCCGCCGGCCCGGTGATGCCGTCCGGCCCGCGCCTTCCCGTCGCCCCCTAGGACTGTCCCCGAGAGCGATGGCTGCGCGCCAGCGAATTGTGATCAGCCGATGACCGCCTTGACGGCATCACGGACGGTGCGCAATGCCGAGACGTCGTCGGTGAACACGCGGATCACCTGGTTGTGCTGGGGCAACCGCGCCACCAGTTCGGCTGCGCGAGCAGCTTCGATGGTGTCATTGAGCGGGTCGTAGATCCTGACCATGCCGTCGTCCGTCATGGGGTTCTGCGGCGCGATGCGAGCAATGGCGACGTCGACTTCAACGCGAGCGCCGAGAGCCTTCGACGCGAGTTCGGTGTCCAGGCGTGACTGCAGCGTCGAGGTGTCCGTCCCCTTGTGGGCGACACTCTCATAGGCGAGATGCCAGGGCAGGTCGCGCGCCGCGATGCGTGCCCACGCGTCCGCGAGGCGGCGCCGCTCAGTTCCCTCGGGCTCTCGCAGCCAGCGCTGCACGGCAACGAGCACTGACCAGTCATTGAGCAGCTCGTACTCGTCGAGATGCTCGAGCGGATTGCCGTGCAGCAATTGCGCGATGGTGTCCGCGAAGATCTCGCGCATCGAGAGGTCGAAGCGTCGACCGGTCCGGTGGTGATACACCTGTAGGTACATGTAGAGCCGCGACGCGAGGAACATCTCCAGCGCGCCGGCAGCGTGCGCGTGCAGCACGATGCTGTCGCCGCTGATGAATGTGTAGTGGATGATCCGTTGCACCTCGACTGCACCCAGGCTGATACCGCACATGTATGCGTCGCGTGGCACGTAGTCGAGGTTGTCGACGGTGGCGGGCCCGCAGAGGATCGGCTTCAGCGCGCGCAGCCATCGCGGTGGTGTGTAACCCTCGATATCGGCGTCGGCCATCACCCATGCAACCCACATCGGATCGATGTGCTCGCCGGACGCAAAGCGATCCGTCGGGCTCGCCCGGAGCGATCCGATGATGTCGGCCAGCTGATTGTTCACCAGGTGACGTCCGATCACCTCGTGATCGAGATGCCACTGTTCGAGCACCTCGTGGTCGAAGAAATGCCCGAACGGACCATGACCGACGTCGTGCAGGAGTCCCGCGATTCGGAGCGTCTCCTCAACCAGTGCTGGGGACGGCGCGTCGGGGAAGGCAACACGGAGCGACGCGTCGACGCGCCGGGCGAAGAGACTCGCGAGATGCATGGCACCCAGGAGATGGGTGAATCGCGAATGTTCGGCGCTGGGGAATACCCACCAGGCCGACTGCAGTTGGTGAACGCGGCGGAGACGCTGCAGCCAGACCGTGTCGAGGAGCTGACGCTCGCTCGCCTCACCGGGCCGGTCCTTGGTGATCTCTATGTAGCCATAGAGCGGATCGGCGATGAGGTTGACCTGGCGGAAGCGCTCGGCCGCGCCGAGGGAGCTACTCGTCCTCGTCCTCTTCCTCGTCGTCACCCTCTTCTTCGTCGTCGTCATCGGCGAGCGAAACGGGTTTCCAGGCGCGGAGGTCGGTCATCGGGCATCTCCTGAGGTGGGTGATCTGCCGGCTGTCCGGTTGCCTCAATTTTATACGCCATCGCCACTGCCAGACGCCCGGACAGTGGTCCGGCGATCACCAAGCAGATGTCACGACTCGGTGACCTCTGTCACAGCGGCGTGTCACTGCGGGGATTCGCACCTAGAATCGAGATGGTGCGCCGAAGCTTCACGTTGACGTCTGCAATCATCGCGGCACTCACCGTAGCGTGGTCAGCGACACCTGTTGCGGCTGGCGCATTGGCGGCTCGCGGAGCGATCCCACCAACGCTGGCGCGCACTCCAAGCCCGTCGCATGCACAAGCCCGGACGCTTGCCACCACGACGGTTGGATCGCTGCCCGCGCAACTGAGCGCCTTTTCTGGTGGGAGCGAACTGGCGGCGATCGCAGCTGCCGGTTCGGGCAACACAGCGGTCACCACGCCCGCCGACCCGACAATCGCGGTGGGGCCCACCAGCGTTGTCGAAACCGTCAACAGCGCATTGTTTGTCTATCCGCGCACGGGCGGCACCCCGACGGCTTTCGGCATCAACAACATGATCAACAACAGCGTGTCGAGTGGTTGGTCGGTGCGCTACCCGCACGTTGTCTACGACCCATTCTCGGGCCGTTTCATCCTGATGGTGCTCGAGTTCGACGTGGCGACATGCGGAAGCCAGGTTGTGGTGATGGTGTCGCAGACTAATCCGCTAGTGCCGTGGACGACGCGAGGATCGCTCATCCTCGACCCGCAACTCCAACCACCGCCGGGCGTGAAGTGGGTGCTCGGCGATGTCTCCCTTGCAATGACGGCGACCGTGGTGGTCGAGTCGAGTGACTACCAGGCGTGCACACCGGGCACTCTCGGGGCCCTTGTCGCCAGCCAGACTGACGTCATCCAGCGCGCCGACCTCGTCAACGGAACGATGACCGTCAACAGCGTCGCATTCCAGGCGGGTGGCCCGATCGGCGTGCAGCCGGTGATGGGACTGGGATTGACAACCGTTGCCTATGAGATCGCCAACGACGCGAACTGCTCGGCGTCCCAGGCGAACACGGTTGCGGTATTCACCATCACGGGAACGCCCGATGCGAAGAATGTTGCCAATGCGTGCTTGACGCAGGCAGGGGCTGCGCCATCGTTTTCCGAGCCGAGCGGAAGCAGCGTTCCGCCCGCAGCGCCACAGGCCGGTACGAGCGCCACGCTGCAGACCCACGACGATCGATTCCTCAGCGCGGTCTGGGGAAACAACGTGTTGTGGGCTGCGGGCACAACCGGGTGCACGCCAAGTGGTGACATCACGACTCGCGCGTGCCTCAACGTCGTGCATGCGACTGCGACGACAGCCGGTGCCGTCTCCGCGGGGAGCCAGCTGACGCCAGAGGGAGTCAGTGGCTCATTCCTTTACTACCCGGCACTCGCGGTGGACACCGCCGGCAATGTGATCGTCACGTTCGATGAGTCCTCGACCTCGAGTGCCGAGTCGATGATGCTTGCGTCCATCACCGGGGGGAGCACCTGGAGCAGCAGCTTTGCCACGCTGGACACCAGCACGACCTTCTACAGCCCGGCCGGATGCACGTCGTGCAGCTGGGGGGACTACTCGGCTGCAGTGCAGGACCCGGGGCACCCGACCGACGTATGGGTGACGTCCGAGGACACGCACAGCAACACCGACACCGGCTGCACGACGTCGAACAGTTGCTGGAACACATACATCGCCCGGTTCACCTTCGCCGCGCCGGCGGTCTCGTCGCTGTCGCCATCCTCTGGACCCGGCGGAGGCGGGCAGAGCGTCACCGTCTTCGGATCGGACTTCGCGAGCTCCACGACGGCGACGTTCGGTGGTGCACCCATCACACCCACAAACGTGACCCCTGACTCGTTCACCCTGACCACCCCGGCCGGACCACCGGCCGGCGGTTTCGAGCATGTCGTCGCGTCCGACTCGCTGGGGTCAAGCTCCGCCACGTCAACGGGATCGGCCTACCTGTTCATACCGCTCGCCAACTACACGGCGGTGACACCCTTCCGGGTGCTCGACACGCGCTCGCCCTCGCAAGGCCCGGCCCTCGGACCGGGCGTCACCCGAGTCCTGCAGATCGCCGGCGTGGGGGCGGCCCCGGTGCCGTCCAACGCGGTGGTGGCGGTGCTCAATGTCACTGCGGTGGCCGGCACCGCTTCGAGCCTGCTGTCCGTGTATCCGGCGGGAGCGCAGAAGCCGGGCACATCGGCCCTCAACTTCAAAGCCGGGTCGGTGACCCCGAACCTGGTGACGGTTGCGCTCGGTACGGGGGTCGCGCCCGCTGCGTGGGGTGCCGTGAACGTGTTCAATGCCGCGGGTGTTGTCAACGTGGTTGTGGACGTTGAGGGATACTTCGCTCCACCGGCCAGCCCGACCCCGGCTGGTGAGTTCCATCCGATCGCACCGACCCGGGTGTGCGACACACGATTCGCGACGTTTGCGTGTCACGGCGCGCTCATTGGCGGTACCCCGAGAGTGGTCACCGTGGCCCAGGGGACGATCCCCAACACGGGCACGGCCGCGGCGGCGGTGCTCAACCTCACCGCGGTCGCGGGGAGCGCGGCGACCTATCTCATCCTGTACCCCACCTCCTCGAACGGGACGTGCGCCACCGGGAGCAATCTGCCGGTCGCCGCGACCATCAACGTCAATGCGGGCGACGTCGCCGCCAACCGCGTGATGGTGCTACTGGGTCCGACGACCAGCGGCGGGCTGGACACGGCGGTGTGTGTGTTTTCGGCGGCCGGGAGCATCAACGTGGTCCTGGATGCGAACGGGTGGTTCGGGAAGGCGGGAGCGGCGCCGGGATACCAGTACCAGGCGACCGTGCCGACCCGCATCTGCGATACACGAACCGGATCGCTGAGCTGCTCAGCGGGTGCGCTTGGAGCCAAGGTCTCGCGACTCGTCGGCGTGGCCGGCCAGGGCGGCGTCCCTCCGGTGGGCGGGAGCAACCCCGTCGTCCAGGCCGTCGTTGCCAACCTGACTGGCATCGCTCCGGTCCTGGCAACGTACCTGGTCGCCTACTCGGCTAGCCTGACGAGTGCCCCGGGGTCATCGGACATCAGCCTTCCCGCCGGCGCCGTCCGGGGCAATCTGATCGCCGTGCAACTCGACACGACGGTCGGCTCCCACGACGGCTTCATGGAGCTGTTCAACGCCGCCGGCAGTGTCAACGCGTCGGTCGACATCGAGGGCTGGTTCCAGTAGCGATCCGGGCGACACCATCCTGTACAGTGGCCCGTCGGTGAGATTGCTGAGGCGTGTTCGCTCGGAGAGATCGGGGGACAGTCGGACCATCGCCACGCGTGCGGACAGCGCACCCCCCGCCTTGCCCGCTGACGCCAGCGCCCCGGATCTCTACCTCGACCTCATGAAGCGCAGCCTTACCAACTCGGTCTACGCCGCCACCGAGGGCGAGAGCTTCGATGCTGACAAGCGCGCGACCGGCCACGACAGCCCGCCCACTGCCCACACCATGATCGGGCTGCGTCGCCTGGACCAGTTGCAGCGCTGCGTCGAGGATGTCATCGCGTCCCAGGTCCCCGGCGACCTGATCGAAACGGGCGTCTGGCGAGGCGGTGCGTCCATTTTCATGCGTGCGGTACTGCGCGTTCATGGGGTCACTGATCGCACCGTCTGGGTGGCCGACTCGTTCGAAGGCTTGCCTGCTGCCGACCTGGAGCACTACCCACAGGACACCGGCGAGGTGGCTAATCTGCACGGCATCCCCTACCTGGCGGTGTCGCTCGAGCAGGTCAAGGACAACTTCCGTGCCTACGGACTCCTCGACGACCACGTTCGCTTCCTCAAGGGGTGGTTCAAGGACACCCTGCCCACCGCCCCGATCAAGCGGCTCGCGGTGCTCCGGATGGACGGCGACATGTACCAGTCCACCATGCAGGCGCTCGAAGCTCTGTATCCCAAGCTGTCGGTGGGCGGGTACGTCATCGTTGACGACTACGGTGCCATCGAGCAGTGTCGGCAAGCGGTCCATGACTATCGCGATGCCCACGGGATCTCGGACGAGATGACCAGGGTCGATTGGACCGGCGTTCACTGGAAGCGCAGTATCTGATCTGATCGTCGGGCCGTCGTCACGGGCTGGCGAACTCGATCGTTGCGACGGTGTGACGGCAGTGTCAGATCCTGTCTGGCAGTCTGGGTCGGCATGCATTCGCCCCTCCATCGACTTGCGCTTGCCTCGCTGCTCGCCGCATCCGCCGGCATCGCTCCGCTGGTGGGGGTCGGAGCTGCGGGCCTTCGGATCGACGCCTCCGCAACCCCGGTTGCCGCTGTCACCAGCGTCGGCGCCGTTGTCGCGCTGACCGGCCCGGCGACGGTCACGCAGCCCAGAACCACAGCCTCTACCGCCGCACCCGCCGCGGCTCCCACCGTGACCCACGGCATGCTCGCCGCCGAGGTGGCCGGTACCGGCAACTACGGCCAGCCCCTGATCAGCGGATGCGCATGGGCGACCTGGGTGACCAGGTGCCAGAACCTCACGGCGTACGGCAACGGCTCCTCGTTCGACGACGTCGGATGTGGGGCGCCGTTTGGATGCCAGTTCGGTCCGGAGTTCCAGTGCACCGAGCTCGCCCAGCGTTACACGTATTTCGCCTGGGGCGAACCGGCGACGTGGGGTGGCGCGGCCTACACGATGTATGCAGCGGGCCCGACGCTGCCGATTCCGCTCGAGCAACTCGCGAATGGTGCCGGCGCACCGCCGATGCAGGGCGACCTTATGATCTTCGCCCCCGGATGGCTCGGCAGGTACTGGGACGGATCGGGCCACGTCGCCATCGTTCGCGACGTCGGGCCGGGCTACGTCGATGTCGTCGAGCAGAACGCGACGTCCTCCGGAACCGATCGCTTCCCGATGAGCGGCTCGCGCGTGACCGCCAACGGATATACGCCGATCATCGGCTGGCTGCGCGAAACCGAGCAGGCTCCGGCGGAGCTGACCTCCTCGAGCGTGGCTGGAACCCCGCAGAGCGTCTCGGACCAGCCAGGCAACATGGACGTGATCTGGCGGGGCACCGACGCGACGCTCCACGACATCGCCTATCGCAGCGAATCCTGGCAGCCACAGCCGGTTGCGGCGATCAGCGCTGCCAATGTCGCCTCGGACCCCGCGGTGGTCTCGCCGGCTCCAGGGCAGATCGATGCCTTCTGGGAGGACACCTCCGGCAATCTCTGGCAGGCGCAGTCCCGGGGTGGGTTCTTCGGCTCCGAGACCTGGTCGTCGCCGCAGGAGCTGCAAGCGGGGCTCTCCCCTGGGTCGGCTCCCACCGCCGTGAGCCAGGGTCCCGGCGAGATGGAGGTGATCTGGAAGGCGGCCCCTGACGGGCGGCTTTGGGTGAACACGTTCAATGGCGCCTGGTCGGCGGCAACTCCGCTCAACACCGGTGCCGTCGCGGGCAATCCCGACGCGGTAGCGACGTCCAACGGCACCGTCGGCGTGGTGTGGCGCGATGCCACAGGCAATCTCTGGAGTGACCTTGGCGCCGGCTTCGGCTGGTTCGGTGCTCACGAGATCGGAACAGGCGGCCTCGCCAGCGATCCGACCGTGGTAGCCGCAGGGTCTGGAACGGTCGACGCCATCTGGCGGACAGGGGCGGGGTCCGTGTGGGCAGCCGGGATCACGTCGAGCGGCGGGCCGGCTCAGGTTGAGGTCGACTCGGCGGTGAGCATGGGAAGTCCGGCGGGTGCCGGAACCGCGTCTGCTGCGGTGACTGTCGTGATGCAACGAGCCAACGGCAGCCTCGCCGCCGCGATCTACGACCCCAACAACGGATGGGTCGGTCCTGAGCAGCTCAACCGGGTCATCGCGACCTCGCACCTCTCGGCGGTGAGCTGGTACGCCAACGCTGTCGCCGCCTTCTGGCAGGGCAGTGGTGGAAGCCTCTGGTGGTCGGCCGCCTGCGCCGGATGCGCAGCGCATCCGCCGCCTGTCTTCAACCCAGCCTCGTAGCATCCCGGTCCGGACGCGGGCTAGTCGCCTGGGGCGATGATCCGCGAGTGACCGCGCTGTCCGAGCTGGCGAGTGCCGGCGACGCCATCGCCCAGACATCCTCGAAGTCGGAAAAGGTGCGCCTGCTGGCGCAATTTCTGACTGCGACCTCCGAGGATGAGCTGCCCCAGGTGGCGCGCTACTTCGGTGGCAGCATCTTTCCCGCGGGCGACCAGCGGACTCTCCAGGTTGGCGGTGCCGCGTTCTCGACGGTGCTCCGCCAGGTGAGCGGCGCTGACGACGCCGCGATCCGAGCGGCATGGCGTCGCCACTCGGACGCGGGTGATGTGACCGGCGACCTGCTGTCACGCCTCGAAGGACGGGAGACGGCACCGATCTCGATATGTGACCTCGACGCGGCATTTGCCGAGATCGCGAGCGCGCGAGTCGCGCGCGAGCGCTCGGCGTTGCTGAGCGCCCTGCTCGGGCGTGTTAGCCCCGACGGAGCCCGATACATTGCCAAGCTGA
The DNA here is from genome assembly GCA_003135895.1 of Candidatus Dormiibacterota bacterium. Classification (GTDB taxonomy): domain Bacteria; phylum Chloroflexota; class Dormibacteria; order Aeolococcales; family Aeolococcaceae; genus Palsa-851. Next base: position 2,248 of record PNBE01000133.1, on the reverse strand, counting down.
TCACCGGCGAGCTGCGCATCGGCCTTCGCGAGGGGCTCGTCGAGGAGGCCATCGCCATCGCGTTCGGAGCTCAGCCTGCGGCGGTGAGCCGCGCGGTGATGTTCACCGGCGATCTCGGTGAGGCGGCGCGCCTCGCACGGGCCGAACGTCTTGACGAGGCGGCGCCACGCTGGTTCGTGCCCCTGCGCTCCATGCTCGCGACGCCGGTCGCCGACGCAGCGGAGGCCGTGGCGCGACTCGGGGGGGACGTGTGGGTTGAAGACAAATATGACGGAATCAGATGCCAGCTGCACCGCCGGGGCAGCGATGCCGCGCTCTACAGTCGCGACCTCAAGAACATATCCGCACAGTTCCCGGAGATCACCGATGCGGCGGNNAGGTGTTGATCGACCTCCCTCTGCGCGAGCGGCGAACGCGCCTGGAGGCGCTGGCGGTGCCGCCCCCACTCGCATTGGCCCACCTGGAGCGTGTCCACGGCGAAGCCGAGATCGACCGGCGGTTTGACGATGCGCGCGCCCGGTTGAACGAAGGTCTGCTCTTGAAGCAACCCGAGTCGCCATATACGCCGGGGCGGCGCGGCTTGAACTGGCTCAAACTCAAGCGCCCGCTGGACACGCTCGACGTGGTGGTCGTGGGCTCGGAGTGGGGCCACGGCAAACGGCGTGGCGTGCTCAGCGACGTGACCTTCGCCATTCGAGACGACGGCAGCGATCAACTGGCGACGATCGGCAAGGCGTACACCGGCCTCACCGACGCCGAGATCGCCGAGATGACCGCGCTGCTGCTCGACATCACCATCGCCGATCATGGTCACTACCGCACCGTCGAGCCGCGCATCGTCCTGGAGATCGCCTTCGACGCGGTGCAATTCTCGGCACGGCACAAGTCGGGTTTTGCCCTTCGCTTTCCGCGCATCGCACGGTGGCGGCATGACAAATCGCCTGCCGACATCGACACCCTCTCGCGGGTGCGCGAGCTCGCCACCGCGATCGAGCGCGACCGGGTCCAGCTCGTCGACCAGACCGGCGCCTGATCAGCTTTGCTCGAGAAACGCTCCGAAGAGTTCCGGGGTGTCCATCGCCGGGTCGCCGACCTGGGAGAAGGCATCGAATCGCGCGCGCAACGCTGCGTACTGCTGCACCAGTGCCCGGTCGTCGTATGCCTCCATCGGATCCCAGGGGTGGAGGTAGCGCACCTCGGTGATCCCCGCCTGAAGCATCTCCTTGAGGCAGCCGAAGCAGGGTTGGGTGGTGGTGGTCATCGACGCGCCGAGCGTCTGCTGGCCGAACCGGGCCGCCGTGAGCAGCGCGTTCTGCTCGGCATGCACGCAGATGCAGATGTCGTAGGCACCGCCGCGAAGTCCGTCATCGTCACGGCGCGAGCATCGGTGGCAGCCGCCGTCGGAACAGTTGGGCATGCCGAACGGCGTCCCGTTGTAGCCCGTGCTCAGCACACGGGCGTCGCGCGTGATCACGGCGCCGACTCTGCGTCCGAGACAGTCTGCTCGGGTGCGTGCGGCGAGCGCGATCAGCAGGAAGTATTGATCCTTGCTGGGCCGGTGCGGCGCTGGAGTGGTCAGGGCTTCCGTCCCAGGAAGGCCGCGAGCCGGTCGATTGCGGGCGCATCGTCGGCGACCGGTTCGGGAATGGCGAACGGCACGCCGTCGCGCGGTCTGCCGGCGAGACGCGTCTGCCACAGGATGAGCGCACCCTCGGCGAGATCCTCGGGAAGGTCCGCTGGGGAGCCGATGCCGCGAGCGAGGTCCCATCCGTGGATGAGCAACTCGTTGATTCGCATATGTACGACGGTCGTCCCGGGCTGCTCCCCCGCCATCGGGGTCTCGACCGTGCCCTCGAGGAACCCGGGGGTGAGAAAGGCGTCGTGCATCCGTGCGCCGGTCGCGCGGAATCCCGCCGCCGGGTCGTCGCCGAGACGATCCACAGCGCGCTCCTCCGGCGAGACCGGCCCCGACGGGCGTGTGCGATCCGCGAGACCCGCAAAGACCACGTTGCCATTGGCCACGTGATTCAGCAGCTGGCGCACGTTCCAGTCGGTGCATGGGGTCGGCGCCGTCCACTGATCCGGTTGAACAGCGTCGACCAGACGCTGGACAGCCGCGAACGTACGGTCGCAATCGGCTACGACGGATGGGATCTCGGGCATACCTCTATGGTGGCCGAGATCGGCAGTGTCGTGCCGCGGCCCGTCCGCGGGCTAGAGTTTGCCCCAGGGCGGGTAGCTCAGCCGG
>PNBE01000083.1 GCA_003135895.1 Candidatus Dormiibacterota bacterium | reverse complement strand
CGCGCGCAAGATCAGGATCCTCACCGCCAAGGTCGGCCTCGACGGGCACGACCGCGGCGTCAAGGTGATCTCCCGGGCACTGCGTGACGCAGGCGTCGAGGTGATCTACACGGGACTGCATCAGACCCCGGCGATGGTGGTTGAGGCCGCAATCCAGGAGGACGTCGACGGGATCGGCATCAGCCTCCTGAGCGGCGCACACATGACCCTGTTTCCCGAGATCATCCGGCTGCTCAAGGAGCGCGACGCGTCGGACATCGTCGTCTTCGGCGGCGGGATCATCCCCGATTCCGATGTCACCGCTCTCGAGAAGCTCGGCGTCGACAAGGTGTTCACCCCCGGGACCTCGCTCGACGAGGCCGTCTCCTACGTCAAGGAGCGATTCGGCGCGGGGGCGGCGGCCTGACCCCGGCGCTGCTCTGCCTCGCCGTGGCGGCCGCGCGTGCGGGGCGGTTCGTCACTGACCCGGCGGATACCAGAGCAGGTGTGGCGCCTCCCCATCCGGCATTCGCGACCTTCCGCAAGATGTCGTACGTCTGGGTCGACGGGCAGGCGTTCGAGCCGATCGGCGACAGCCTCGATCTCTGGCTGACCTTCCTTCGGGGCAACGGCGCGCGACAGGCGTGGCTGGATGTCAGTGGCGGCGATGAGGTCATCCGGGTCATCCGCGGCGACGGCGCGGAGACGTGGAGGACGGTCTGGAACGGCGGCATCTTCATGCTCCACGGTGCAGAGGAGACCGGACCGCCGAGGCATCGCGAGACCGATGTCTCGGGGATGGCGCAGCGCCTTCACGACGCCGTGCACGCCGAGGTGGAGGCAGGTGCCACCGATGTCCGCCGGGCCGCCCTGGACCGGGCGCTCGAGATCCTCGCGGCGCCGGGGGATGGCGAGGAGGTCTCCGACGTCGCCTGGCCGTACTTCGTGCTTCCCGATGGAAGCCCGGTGAGCGCCAGGCGCCTGATCGCGGCGGCGGCCGCGGCCTGGCCGGAGAGCGCCGCGGCGGCTGACCCGGATGCCAAACCGGCTCGCGGTGAGGCATGCGTCGACGCCGCGCTGGATGCGATCGCGGCTTCGATCAACTCGGCAGCGACGGCTGAGCCGGTAGAGTAGCCAGGCAGTCATGGCAGTTTCCCTCGAGCTCAGCGCGTCGATCCGGACCGAGACCGGGCGGCACGTGCACGCCGTCAGGCGTCGCGGCCAGGTGCCCGCGGTCCTCTACGGGCACAACGTCGAACCGCAGGCGCTCTCGATCGAAGCGCGCAGCCTGCAGCGGGTCTGGCACCACGCCGGTCACAGCCACCTCGTCGACCTCGCTCTCGACGGCGGACGCTCTCGCAAGGTGCTGATCCGGGAGTTGCAGGTGAATCCGCGCACCACCGCCCTGATGCACGTCGATCTCTTCGCGGTCAACCTCCGCGAGAAGCTGACCGTCGAGATCCCGCTTATTCCGATCGGCGAGGCGCCGGCGGTCACCGAGCTCAAGCTCGGCGTGCTCCAGCAGATCATCACCTCGGTCAAGGTCGAGTGCATGCCGGGAGACATTCCCGCGCAGCTCAACGTCGACATCTCCGGTCTGGCCGAGATCGACCAGGGCATTCGCCTCGGCGAGGTGCCCCTCCCCGAGCGGGTGACGCTCGCCACCGGCGTCGATCCCGACGAGCTCGTCCTCAAGGTCGCGCAGGTGCGGGTCGCCGCGGAGGCCGAGGAGGCAGAGGCAGCGCCCGCCGAGGGTGAGGCCGAGGCTGTCGAAACCGCCGACGACGACACCGGGTCGTCCTAGCGGCCTCGAGCCGGATCCCGACGCGGGTGTCCTCAGAGACTGACTGGAGGCGAGCATGATCGCCGCCACCTCGACCTGCGACTCGACCAACTGGTTCAACTTCATCTGCAGTTCGATCCAGTCGGGCGACAAGAGCGGACTGGTCGGCCCCCTGGTGGAGCATCTGCTCGCCGCGGTCGCGATCTTCGTCGTCCTCTACCTCGTCGGCCGGTTGACGCGGGTGCTCGTGCTCTGGGCGATGCGCCGGGGCAAGGCGGACCGCCAGGTTCGGACCCTCGTGCGCAACCTGATCACGGTCACCACCTACGTCGTCGCGGTGATCAGCGCGCTGGTCGTCTACGGGGTCAACGTCGCGGTCATCCTCACCGCCGCCGGAGTGGGCACCGTTGCGGTCGGCCTCGCATTTCAGGACCTGCTCCGCAACGTGCTCGCAGGGATCTGGCTCCTGCTCGAACAGCCCTTCCGCCTCGGCGACACGATCACGGTGCTGGATCAGACGGGCGCGGTGCAGAACATCACCCTGCGCACGACGACACTCCGCACCGGTGTCGGCGAGCTCGCGATCCTGCCGAATCTCACGGTCTTCACCGGCATCGTCATCAACACAACCCACTACGACACGCGCCGGCTCACCGTCGGGGTCCGGCTTCCGGCGAACGTCGATCTTGCCGACCTGATGCGCCGTGCGCGCGCCGCCGTCGAAGAGGTCCCAGGCATCGAGGCGAAACCCGCGATCGTGTTCGAGCCCACGCTCGACAAGGAGGTGCCGTTGCTGCGCTGCCACTTCTGGATCGACCAGCGCGAACAGGACCCCGATGCGATGACCGCAGCTGTCGCGGAACGCTTGTGGGATGTCGTCGGTGCGAAGGCGGAGGATGAGCCGGCGAACACGCCCCCGGTACACAGGCGACCGCGGGGTAGAGTCCCGCCCCGTGGAGACTGATCGTCCCAACATGTCGCAGCGGATCATCGTCGTGCGTCACGGTGAGACCGAATGGAGTCGCGACAAGCGCCACACCGGGCGAACGGATCTTCCGCTGACCGCGGAGGGTCGCGAGCAGGCGCTCGCGCTGATCGCCCGACTCTCAGGCCTCAGCTTCGCCGCGGTCTTTGTGAGTCCATTGCGGCGCGCGCGTGAGACGTGCGAGCTCGCCGGATTTGCGGATCGCGCGATCGTCGACCCGGACCTCGTCGAGTGGGATTACGGCGAGTACGAGGGAATGACGGGCGCCGAGATCCAGGAGCGGAGGCCAGGGTGGACGCTGTTCCGGGACGGCGTCATCGGCGGCGAGACCATCGACGATGTGGCAGCCCGTGCGGAACGCCTGCTGACGCGAGTTCGAGCAATCGATGGCAACGTGCTGCTCTTCGGCCACGGCCACCAGTTGCGCATTCTCACCGCCCGGTGGCTGGACTTTCCCGCCGCCGCGGCGCAGCACCTGCAACTCGCGACCGCGTCACCATCGACGCTCGGCTACGAGCACGACTGGACGGCGCTGCTCAGCTGGAACGGCTTGCCGAGCAGCTGAGCTCAACCGGGTAAATCAGCCTGCTCAAGGGTCAGCCTGATCCTGAAGAACGGCAATCCGGCTTCGCCAGTAGGTCAAGTTCCGACATCGGTGGCCTCCCCTTGCCTGGGCGAGTTGCGGTCGAGAGGACTCGACCATCGGCGATATCATTATCGCTGCATCCTCGTCTATAAGGATGGGGCGCCGATGCAAGCTTCGGGACGAGCGATCAGCTCCATCACGCGGTTACCGGGCCGGCGTGGAGATTCGCTTCATCGACCCAGCCCGCGCGGAGACTTGCCGCACTACCCAGCCGGCGCTCACGACCCTCAAGGGTGCCAAGCGCCGCAACGGTTAGAGCCGAACGTGCTCCAGGTCGATCTCGACGAGCTCGGGCGGTCGCGGAATCCCGTGCGCATCGAGGAGTTGCAGACATCTGATGACATAACGTGCGCCGGCGATGTTCAATCCGTGCTGCCGCGTCAGCCGTTGAATCGCGCTCAGGGTGAGGATGTCGCGTTGCGTGTAGCGGCGCCGATTGGTTGCAGTCCGCGCTGGAACACCAAGACCCATGGTCTCGTACATCATCAACGTGCGCGGGTGTGAGGCCAGGATCTCCGCCGCGACACTGATCGTGTACAGCGGCTTGTCCAGGTCGAGCATTCGTTCCGACATCGGAGCCAGAGCCTCAACAGACACGTTCGACCCCTTGAGCGTTGCCGCACGAACCGGGGGTGGGTCGTATCAGTCGCACAGTGATCATGTATTCGATTCTAGTCGCGTGCACCGAAAATGGTGCATCGAAGAGTCCGATTGCGGCCCAGGCTTCCGGTGCTGGAAGCCGCTAGACACCCTTGGC
>PNBE01000179.1 GCA_003135895.1 Candidatus Dormiibacterota bacterium | reverse complement strand
GAGCAGTAGTCGACCGATGCATCTGACGAGGGTCCCGCGCCGCGATACCGCTCCGCCTGGGGGCCGACGTACTTGGGCCCGGGGAACAGGGGTGTCACCTGGGAGACGGGGCAGTACGTCTCGCAGATCGTGCACTTGACGCAGTGATCGAGCGAGTCGCGGATGCGGTCGTTCATCGCACCGCCTCCGAGACCGCCTGAGCGGCCCGCGCGAGGATGGCCCCAGCGGCCGCGTATCCGGTTGTGACACTGATCCCCGTGCCCGACTTCTCCTTCCATGGAACCGCGCCGCCGAGGATTGCGCCTGCGGCGTGCAGGTTCGCGTACACGGGGCGTCCGCCGGCATCGACCGGCCTGAGCAGATCGTCAGTGCCGACCCCGGCGGCGGAAAGCGGTTGCGTGTCGAAGTACCCGGGTGCGAAACGAACGCGATCGGTCTCCGGCAAGCCGATCAACGGCAGATCGAACACGGTTTCATGTGTCGCTCCGAACGAATCGAGTTCCAGCCCGCCGCTCGCGAATCCGCCGGAGGCGAGCACCACCGCATCCGTGGCATGCGAAACCGTGCCCGTGGCGTTGGCCACGTCCACAGCCTCAACTCGTCCGCCGTTGGTGCGCGCGCCCACCGCCCTGACGCCGAGCACGATGCGCGTCCCGCCTGCCCGCAGTGCGCCTGCGAGCGCGTCGAAGAGGCGGATGCCCGGTATCGACGGTGGCAGCGTCGCGATTTCGAAGACCTTTCGCTCCAGCCGCCTTTCGAGCTCCTGCCACGTCGCATCGGCCCTGCGCAGACCGAGCACCGCCGGCACGCCGATGTGCTCGTCAGGCTCGACTCGGTTCTGGAGAGCGGTGATCAGCCACTCACTCAGGTTCTCGGTGTCGAACTGTCCGGCGATCACACGGCCACTCATATCGACGCGGCGGCCGGCCGGCAGCTCGAGTTCCAGTGCGCGAGCAGCAACCGGCGCGGGAAGTCGGGCACGCGCGAGGTTGTCCGCGATCAGAGTCGGGTGGAAGTCCTTGAAACCCTTGAAACCGAGAAACACGAAGCGGCCTCCCGTCCGGAGATCGCCCCCGGACATCGTGCGTGGAGCAAACGCCGAGGGCTTGGGCACCCCGAGCGCCGTCGGGAGGAGCAGGTTCTCGCTGAGGACGCCCGCATAGCCCAGCGCGCCGGCGCGTGTGGTGAACCAGTCGAGCGCCGCGGCGAGTTGATCAGCGGAGATATGGCCGTACGGATGGTCGCGCGAGTTCGCGACCAGCGTCGCCACGGAGCTCGCCGGAATCTCCACGCGAATCTCCCCAAGGTAGCCGAGCACATCGACCGTCGCGGGAGCAAGGTGCGTCGCACCCACGCCTCGAGCGACCACGAGGACTCGCTGCCCATGCTCGGTGAGGCGAAGCGCCGCGGTGAGACCTGCGAGCCCGGCGCCGATGACCACGGTGTCGTAGCTCATACCGGCAGATGCTCCACGTCGAGGATGCCCTGAAAGATCCAGTCGTCGAGCCGCGCCTGCCGAAGCTGGTCGCCGTGCAGGATGGGATGAACCCCCTTCCACCGCTCCTCGAGAAATTCGAGCAGCGTTCGNNCCACCCTGACACGGCCCCATCGCCAGCCTCAAGAGACGGCGGATGTCGTCGAGGCTGGTCGTGTCTCTTTGCTTGATCGTGTCCTCGAGGCGAGCCCTGGTGATCAACTCGCACTCGCAGATGATTTCCTCGGACTGGGGAACCGGCTCGCGCGCGGCCAACCGGTGGCCGATCTGATAGAGCGCATGGCTCTCGGAGCCGGCGAGTGGCACCTCGGCCGTGCTGCAGGCGCGGGGACCGCCGAGCTGCTCACATGCCGCGTCGACGGCGGCCTCCGCCATGAGTCGGAACGTGGTGGTTTTGCCGCCGGTGATGGTGAGGAAGCCCGCGACACCCTCGCGCGCTGAGTGGTCGAGGAGCGCATGCGAGCGGGTGACATCGCGGGTTTCCGCGACCTGAGCGGTGTCCTCGAAGAGCGGACGGACACCGGCCCAGGCGTGCAGCGCCCGCGCCTGGCGGAATCCGGGCACCAGCTTCTCCCCTTCATCGAGGAGCAGGTCGATATCGGCCTGCCGGATCTCGGTCTCGTCGGGATCGGGTACGAACACGTCGGTGGTGCCGATCACGCAGGCGGTGCGAAGCGGCAGCAGGATGTCTCCGTCTGCCGGACGCTTGCATCGATTGACACACATCTGGACCAGACGGTGGTTCATCGCGATCATCAAGCCCATTCCTGCACGCACGTTGACTGTGCAATGAGCGAATTTCGCGATCTGACCGGCCCAGGCACCGGCGGCGTTGATGACAACAGTGGCTCGAATCTCGAATTCCTCACCGCTTCGCTCGTTGCGAACGTGCGCCCCCACCACCCGGTCACCATCGACCTCGAGATCGAGCACCTTGTGATACGGGAGGATTCGGGCTCCGTGCTGCTCCGCTGAACGGGCGCAACCCCAGACCAGCTTCCACGGGTCCAGCGCTGCATCCGGGACCAGGAACGCACGCCTGATATCGGGGTTGACGCGGGGCTCACGACGAAGCGCCTCCGCGACCGGGATCTCTTCAGCAGGGACGCTCGTCGCCTTGCACCCCTCGAGGAAGAGGTCGCCGTACTCGGGGTCATCCCACGGGGTGGACACGAACAGCCCACCGGTGTCCTCGACGCAGTCCGCAGCGGTGAGGCGGAGAATCCGGTTCTCGGCGATGCACTCGCGCGCGGCTGACGGATCCTTGACCGCATAGCGGCCGCCCGAGTGGAGGAGGCCGTGAAATCGACCGGTGGTCCCGTCAGCGAGATCACGGCGCTCCACCAGGACGGTGGAGAAGCCACGCAGCGCGGCGTCCCGCGCGACGCCGACGCCTGTCGAGCCGCCCCCGATGACGAGAACGTCAGCCTCGAGCGAACTCATGGCGGTCCTTTTTCAGCCTGCCTCTCGCCTAATCGGTCGCGTCCGAGCTCCGCGGGAAGCCCGGTCGATGCCGACGATGGCGGCACCGCCAGGCTCCCACGGAGCACGAATCCAAATCTGCTCCATCCGCCTCAGACGAGCGTCACTCGGCCCAGTCGAAGGTCC
>PNBE01000003.1 GCA_003135895.1 Candidatus Dormiibacterota bacterium | reverse complement strand
CGCCGCGAGTTGTCCCAAGACCTCCGATGACCGCGTACATGCCCGGCTGGCCGATACAGACTGAGCGGTTGCTCTTGCGTCCCTTCGAAGAGGGTGACTTGCAGGCGTTGTATGCGATGCAGTCCGACCAGGAGGTCGTCCGGTACCTCTACCACGACGCACGGTCGCTCGACGAAGTGCGCACCGCGCTAGCTCGGAAGATTGCGGCTGTCTCGATTGCAGGCGAAGGCGACGGTGTGGGCGCGGCCGCCGTCCTGCGCGACACGGGTGAGGTCGTCGCCGATTTCTCGCTGTGGTGTGTCAGCGAGGGCCATGAACAAGGCGAACTGGGGTTCGTCGTTCACCCGGCGTATCAGCGGAGGGGATATGCGACGGAAGCAGCGCGGCCGATGCTCGACTTCGCCTTCGACACCGTGGGATTTCACCGCGTAGTCGGCCGCACCGAGGCGCGCAACGTCGCCTCGGCACGTGTCCTCGAGAAATTGGGCATGCGACGCGAGGCGCACTTTGTTGAGAATGAGTGGGTGAAGGGCGAATGGCAGAGCGAGCTTGTGTACGCGATCCTGGCCGAGGAGTGGGCGCGGACGCTGACACGATCGTCACTGGATAGCTAGGATTCGAATCGTGGCCCAGCAAGCATTCATCGCACACGGAAGGCGGGGACATCAGCGGAGTGCACGACGGTGACGGCTTCCCGCTGCTGCTCCTGCACGGATGAGGATCACGTGTGGCAGCGGCTCCTAGTTGCGCCGAAACATCCTTCGGAATGACCTTTGTCATCCCAGCCGGCCGTGCAGCGTTGCCCGATTGATCGGTGACGTAGCGGCAGGCCCTGCACTGACCACCGGACTGTCATACGTCCAGGTGGCGACCGGTTCCTCCGCTCCCACGATCGCTGTACCCACTCGTCCTGTCAGGAATCTGGCGCGGCGAGACGTTCTCGTCTAATGCCTAGTTCCTAGAGACGGCGCCGCCCCCGGCGGTGCCCTTCGGCCCGCCCGGGACGCGAATCAATGCGTCGAATTCCTCACCGTGCGGTAGGGCAGCNNCGCGGCGACGCTGTCTGTCAGCCGGCCGACACTAATAGGGCAGCAGTCCGAGTGAGGTCATAAGCGCTGAAAGCACCGGGAGTATGAGCACCCCCGCACCATCGAGAGCGCCATTCTTCGCAAGGGCCTCCAACGCTCGGCACGCATCCGATAGCGCCATAGCCCCGAACGTTGCCGCGTTTGACTTCAAGGTGTGCGCGACCCGCCACACCGTCTCGTCACTCTTTTCGCCGATCGCCTCGTCAAGGCCGCCGATCATCGCGCTTGCTTCGGCAGCAAATGTGTCAAGCAGTTCCGCCACGAACTCAGGGTCGCCCATGGTCTCAACCAGACGGTCGAACGTTCCTCTGTCGACGACAGGCGCTGTCGCTTCGGCGCCGCCGAAATGCGTCAACCAGCGCGAGGCTCACGGAGCGTCCCATCAATGCGCGGAACGCTTCCTCCCCGCCCGGTGAACCGGGCCGGCCGACCGGATAGAGTGTCGGCTGGCTGACAGACAGCGTCGCCGTTTGGCTCGAGTATGCCGCTCATGACCCGGCACTCCCATGCTGCGCCCCCGCTGACACCGGCCAGCTGCCAGGGTTTGTTCCCGGCCGGTCGGGATCGCACGCGAAGAGCATGATTGGGGTCATCAGATGGACGTGCCGGACAGCGATCGTTCCGATGCTCTGAGCCGCGCCGACAACCCGCTGGTGCGCGCCATCGGGCGCGTGCCCGCCACAGTCCAGCGCAAGCTTCTCGTTGCCCTCGCCATCGTCGCAGCCCTCCTCGTCACCGTCGGCGTTCTCGGCCTCCGCGTCCTCAGCGACTCGAACGACCGCGTCGGTGCGCTCGGGCTGCTGCCGCAACGTGAAGCGACCTATGGGGAGCTCCTAACCGTCAGCGGCCAGCTCAACTCGCTGTTTCAGTCGCGGGACAATTACGCTGCGTGTTTGATTGCGCCGAATCCGGCAACATGTTTTGTTGGAGGTGCAGAGAAGGCACACTACGTCATCGGTTTAGCCCAGGCGGACGGAGCGATCGATCAGGCCCTGAATCAGCTGAGCCCCCTGACCATCGGCGCCGACCTTGGCTTCGTGCCTCCTCCCAGCGAACAGAGCATTTTGAGCAAGATCCGCTCGGAATACCTTGTACTCACCGTGACAATAGGTGGTGTTCTCGCGGACGACGCGAAGGGAACGTACGGCATAGTTTCCTTACCGCCAATCAGCGACAATGGCTTCATCGTCTCGACCCCGGCTTCCAGCCTCGAAAGCGATGCCAGCCAGCTGGTGAGTATTGCTCAGGCTGACACAGCCAACCTGATCGCCCAGAATCAGGCCGCGTATCTCGACTCGCAGCATCTGGTCATCGGCGTCGCCGCGGGGAGCGTCGTTCTGGCCCTGCTCCTCGGCCTCGCCCTCTCCTGGTCGCTCACCGGGCCGATTAGACAGATGCGCGCCCGACTCGCGGCCATCGCCTCCGGCGATTTCTCGGGGCATCTCGAAGTATCCAACCGCGACGAACTCGGCGCCCTGGCGGCAGATCTCAACCGGACCAACGACCAGCTGGGCCGCCTGTACCAGGAGGTCGAGACCGCGAGCCGGCACAAGTCGGAGTTCCTTGCCAACNNAACATGTCGCACGAGCTGCGCACTCCACTCAACGCCGTGATCGGTTTCTCCGAGGTGTTGCAGGACCGGCTCTTCGGCGATCTCAACGAGAAGCAGGCCGAGTACGTCGCTGATATCCACACGTCGGGGCGCCATCTCCTGACGCTGATCAACGATATCCTCGACCTGTCGAAGATCGAAGCCGGCAGGATGGGTCCGCAGGTCGCCCCGTTCGCGCTCTCCGACGTCGTACAGAACTCGGTGGCGCTGCTGCGCGAGCGCGCCACGCGGCAGGGCATCGCCTTGGGATTCGACGTCGACCCGAGCATCGGCTTCATCGAGGCGGACGAGCGGATGATCAAGCAGGTGCTCTTCAATCTGCTGAGCAACGCGTTGAAGTTCACCGGACAGGGCGGACATGTCGACGTCACCGCGCGTGGCCACGCCGACGGCGTGCTGGTCAGTGTCCACGATGACGGAGTCGGGATTGCCGAGGCGGATCAAGCCCGGATCTTCGAGGAGTTCCAGCAAGTTGGAACGGCGCACCTTCAGGAAGGCACAGGTCTGGGCCTGGCCATCTCGCGACGATTCATCGAACTCCACGGCGGCACCCTCCGAGTCGACAGCGAACCCGGCAATGGCAGCACGTTCACCTTCACGCTCCCGCGAACGCAGGACTCCGCGGTTGTCCCTGACCCTGATGGCGCACTCCAGCCGGCTGTCACCCGCACGAAACGTCCCGCTGCGGCACCGCTCCCATGACCGCCACCCTTGCCGACGGCCAGCTGGTGCTCATCATCGAAGACAATGAGAAGAACCTCAAGCTGGCTCGCGACCTCTTGCGCTACCACGGTTTCCGCACCATCGAGGCGCCGGACGCCGAGACAGGGCTTCGGATGGCCTCTGATGCCGTGCCCGACATCATCCTCATGGACATCGAGTTGCCCGGCATGGATGGGGTCACGGCGCTGGAGTGTCTGCGAGCGGATCCGGCGATTGCTGGTATCGTCGTGGTGGCCTTCACCGCGTCGGTGATGCCGGTGGACCAGGACCGTTTCTCGCGCGCCGGTTTTGCCGGGGTTATCGTGAAGCCGATCGACGTCAAAGTCTTTCCGAATCAGGTACTTGCCTACTGCCGCACCGCCGAAAGAGATGGATGATGGATCGTCCCGCACGTCTGCTCGTCATCGACGATACCCCGCAGAACGCTCGCCTGCTCGAGGCCATGCTCACACCGCACGGCTACACGGTGGCGCTGGCGTCCTCCGGAACTGAGGGGCTCGAGAAGCTGCATTCCGACCCACCTGACCTCGTGCTCCTCGACATCCTCATGCCGGACATGACCGGGTACGACGTCTGCCGGCAACTTCGGGCGAATCCGGCGACGGAACTGCTGCCTGTTGTGATGCTGACGTCCAGCGGCGACCAGGACAAGGTCAACGCCATCGAAGCCGGAGCAGACGATTTCATTGCTCGACCGTTCAACCCGCAGGAACTCCTGAGCCGGGTACGGTCGCTCCTGCGGATCAAGGAGTACCACGACACCATCCGGGGTCAAAGGGCCGAGCTCGCCGAGTGGAACCGCACCCTCGAGCAGCGTGTCGAGAGTCAGGTTGCACAACTCGAAGGCCTCGATCGCCTGCGCCGCTACTTCTCAGCGCCGGTTGCGGAGGTCATCATGTCCGGCGGCGCCCAGATGCTCGAGCCGCATCGCCGTGAGGNNCGCCGAGCCCGAGGAGGTGATGGGCGCGCTGGGCCAGTTCTACGAGGCTGTGGGTCGGCTGATCCTCCGCTATGAGGCTACGCTCGAGCAGTTTGCCGGCGACTCCGTGATGGCTATCTTCAACGACCCGATGCCATGCATCGAGCACACCGCGACAGCGGTGCGCATGGC
>PNBE01000069.1:29548-47557 GCA_003135895.1 Candidatus Dormiibacterota bacterium | reverse complement strand
ATCCCCCCCTTCCCGCCAGGCCGGGGTAGAGGAGCGCCGGGAAAATTGCTTGGTTCTTAGGAACAGCCCTGTGGTCGGCGGGATCCCTTCGTGCGACAGCTCGGCGCGCGGACAGACGCGTTAGTCTCATTGCCGCGACGCGACCAATGAAGGAGAGATTGACATGTACCCGTGGTCGCCCGGGGTTAGGCGTCGAAAGTGACTGTCTGCAAGAAGAGATTGAACTGAGCCTGCGTGGTCGCGGTGGGCTGAGTCGTAACCGGAATTCCGTAGAAGTCGAAGTGGTAGGTTCGCGCTGGCGTCGTCACATCGCAAGCCATGGTTGTTCTGTAGCCGAAGTCCAGAGGCGGCGGCGTTGTGAGCGTGTCAGTAAAGCATTGCCCGGAGACCCCCGCCACCGTGACCGGAGTTTCGGTACCGCTGCCGCTGTAGTCCTGCTGGCCGGCGTCGCTGGTGATGGTCACGGTCCCGGCAGGCCCTTCTGTCTGCGTGGGGCACTGGGCGGCGGGGTTGTCCACCACGGTCACGGCACCAGCGAACTCACACGGATTCCAATCGGTGGGGTGAAGGAACGAAACGTGATTGACACTGCTGTGGTACGGGACCCAACCAGCCGTCGCATCAGCAGTTGGCGAAGCACTCGCTGTTGACGCTGCGGTTGCAGACGGAGTCCCCGTCGCGGCGGCGGAAGAGGACGAGGAGGTCGTGGTCGTTCCGCATCCTGCCGTCACGAGGAGAGCGAATGCCGTAGAAGCGAAGCCAAAGACGTCTATTCGGGTAACTCCACAGCGTGAACCGACAGTGATGAGAACGGCAGTCGGGTCTCCCGGGTTATGCCGTCGCGGGTCGCAAAGGGTACCGACCAGGCACCGTTTGGCAGGCGAGCTTGTGGTGCCTCATGGACGTTTGGATTGCGTGAGATAGCGCGGAAGGTCGCGGCGCGCATCGTCGCCGGCACTGAGGCTTGCAGCCAGGTCCGAGAGCACATCGGTGAGCTGCTCGGGGGAGATGGAGGTGAGCCCGGCGACGGTCTGCTCGGCAACCTCTCGCCACGCGGCTTTCAGTTTGGGCAGGAGCGCACGGCCCTCGTCGGTCAACTCGACGATCGTGGCGCGCCCGTCGGTCGGCGACGGGCGGCGAGCCACGAGCCCGGCGGCCTCGAGCTGGCTCGCGCTCAAGGTGATGGTCGGCGGCTCATAGCCGCTTGCGGCAGCGAGCTGCGCCTGCGTGCAGGGTCCTGTGGCCTCGAGCTCGAGCAGGAGCAGCTTGTGCCCCGGGTGGATGCCGAACGGGGCGAGTGCCGCAATGGCGAGCTCTCGATGGCGGATGCCGATGGCGCGGATCGCCTCGTTGAGTGCGTCGGCCTGGTCGAAGTTCATGCGGCGACCTCTTGACAATGGGATAGTTAGATGCCTAACATTAGGCGCCTAAGTAACAGTCTACTGCCGGACGAGCCTCCTCGCCGCCGGCGGGTGACAACCACGAACAAAGGAGTCCGGTCATGGCCACCACCACCATCAACTATGCCGCCCGGGCCAGCAACCACGCCGGCCGGGTCCGCGCGCTGAGCGTCGCGGGAGCCGTGCTCGCAGCCGTCGCGGTGTGGGCCATCGCGGTCCCGCTGCTCGGCACGCACCTCGTCATCCGGTTCGGAAGCGGGGCGGCCGAGACCGTCGGGCTCGACTACGTGGTCGGCGCGAGCCTCGCGGCTTCCGTGGCCGGCTGGGGGTCGCTTGCGCTGCTGGAGCGGCGCACCGCTCGGGGCCGGACAATCTGGACAGCAGTCGCCATCGTTGCATTGGTGGTTTCGTTGAGTCTCCCGCTCACTGCCGGGACCACGCTGTCGAGCAAGGCCGCCCTAGCTTTGATGCACGTGGCGGTCGCCGCCGTCCTCATTCCGGCCCTTCGACGCAGTGGAGCAGGGCCGCAGCATTCGTGAAATTAGCGCGCACCACGACCTCGGTGAGGTGCTGCGCACACTTCCCGGGAACGACACGCAGCCCTCGGGATGCCTGGTTCGCATCGTGGGATCGTCGGACAAAGGCACCTCTGCGATCGAGGTATGGAAGTCGAGCGACGATGCCCGGCGATTCGCCGAACAGACGGCGCCGGCGCTTGCGCAATCGTCGCTGCCTCCACCGACACGGGTCGACGGATTCGAACCGTTCGTTGCGCTCATCCGCAGCGAGGAATCAGGCTGAGACTTGCTGGGTGGCCAGCTCGCCGAGCACGGTCATCGCCATCTCCAGCTTCCTGCGTGGTGCGCTGAAGCAGAGGCGCAGGTGGGACGGCACCCCAAACGCAACCCCGGGGGTCAGGAGCACCCGCCGCTCAGTCAGTGCATCGATGAGCTGCAGCGTGTCCAGCCAGGGACTGCGCAGCCACAGGTAGAGCCCACCCTGCGGTTCGATCGCGTCGAGACCGTCAGCGCGGACTCGATCCATCACAATGTCGCAGCGCTCGCGATAAGGCACGGCATTGATCTCCCACGAGTCGAGGTGGAGGAGGGCGCGTTGCGCGGTGGCCGGCGCGTTGACGAAACCCAGTGCGCGCAACGCCTGCGCGAGCCCGCGGTGAGTCTCGGCGTTGACAAGTGACGGGTGGAGCACGAGGTAGCCGATGCGCTCCCCCGCGACGCCGAGATCTTTCGAGAACGACCTCGCGAGCACGGTCTGCTCGTAGAGGTTGAACGGCTCGACACGCTGATGCGGCGGGTATGTCAGCCGCCGGTATACCTCGTCGATGATCAGGAGCACCTTGCGGTCGTGCTTGTTGTTGTGCGCTTCGAGCACCGCCGCGAGCCCCGACAGCTCGCCGCCGTCGAGCACATGCCCGCTCGGGTTGCACGGCGAGTTGACGATCACCGCAGCTGTGTGCGCGGAAAGCGCTCCGCTGATGGCGTCGAAGTCGAGACGCAGGTCTGGCCCTGCCGGCACCGGCACGAATCGCGCCGACGCGGTCTCGCAGTAGAGGCGGAACTCCGGGAAGTACGGCGCGACGCCGATCACGTCATCGCCCGGGTCGACAAACGTGCGAATCGCGATCGCGATCGCGGCGGCAGCGCCCGGCGTCATGGCGATCGAATCGCTGCTGATCCCGGGGAAGTCGACGTCCTCGGCGGCGCGTTCGCGCACATCCGGGTAGCCGAGGTTGGGCATGTACCCGAAGCGCCCGACGAAGCGCTCGCGACTGGCCGCGGCGAACGCCTCGACAACGCTCTCCGGCGCTTCCAGGGGCTGCCCGATGGAGAGATCGGCAACCGTTTCCTCGCCGAACTCAGCGCGAAGCCGCTCGCCCTCCATGAACATGCGCCGGATCCAGCCACCGTCCTGGAGTTGCGCCCGCGACCACCGAGAGATCGGCACGTTCAGGCGATGCTGGTCGTGCCGGAAACGCCGCCGGTGTGCCAGCTGAACGGGTAGTCGCGGTCGAAGATCTGCCGCGCGATGGCGGTGCGGTGCAACGGCCGAAACGTGTCGACCATCACGGCGAGCTCGTCGGTCTCGCGCGGACGGTCGAGCGACGCCTCGAGCGCACCCGGCTGCGGACCGTGCGGGAGGCCGCCGACATGGTGCGTGAACGAGCCCTGGCTGATTCCTCGACGCGCCGCGTAGTTGCCCTCGACGTAGTAGAGGACCTCGTCCGAATCGAGGTTGCTGTGGTGATAGGGGAGATGGATCGCCTCGGGATCCCAGTCGAGCTTGCGCGGCACGAACGAGCAGATCACCAGGTTGTGTGCCTGGAAGGTCTGATGGATCGGCGGGGGCACGTGAAAACGGCCGGCGCGTGGTTCGAAGTCGTGGATGTTGAAGGTCACCGGGTAGATCGTCCCGTCCCAGCCGATCACATCGAAGGGATGGTGGTCGAGCACGTACCGGCTCACATGATTGGATCGCTTGAGCCAGATTTCCGCGGGTCCTGCGTTGCCGGCCTCGAGCGAGTCGGGTCCGTGAAAGTCGCGCTCGCTGAAGGGAGCGAATTCGGTGAGCTGGCCGTTGCGCGCGCGGTACCGATCGGGCACGTCGACCAGCCCGGTCACCTCGATGCAGAGAAGGCGCACGTCGGCAAGGTCGTCGAAATCGATGCGGTAGATGGTGCCGCGCGGAATCACGATGTAGTCGTGGCGCTTGAAGGCGAGATGGCCGAACTGGCTGTGCAGCGCGCCGCTGCCCGCGTGCACGAAGAGCACCTCGTCCGCCGAGCCGTTGACGTAGAGCACCTGCTGCGCGCTCACCGGTGCGACCAGGCCGATGTGCACGTCGTCGTTGACGAGCAGCCAGCGTCTCCCGGTGATGACGTCGCCCTGCGACGGGAGGTCGAATCCCTTGAGATGCGCGTTGGTGTGCACCTGCTCGTGCTCCGGCGTCATCAGGTCGGCAGGGCCTTCGCTCACGTCCTGAGCACCCTCGGGCATGCCGCGGTGATAGAGGAGCGACGACGGCCCGCTGAAGCCCTCACGTCCGAAGAGCTCCTCGTACGCCAGCCGTCCGTCGTCCGCGAAGCGCATGTGCCGCTTGCGGGGCACGTCGCCGAGTTGCTTATACGGTCGCACGCCCAGAGCCTACCGGTTCGGCCCTGCGTCGATGACCTCGAAGATCGCCTCGACCTCCACTGCGGCGCCGAGCGGTAGCTGGGCGACACCGATGGCGCTCCGAGCATGGCGCCCCCGCTCCGGGCCGAAGACAGCCACGAGCAGGTCGGACGCACCGTTGATCACCGCCGACTGCTCGGTGAACGTGGCCGCGCTGTGGACGAAGCCGGTGAGCTTGACCACCGCGACGGTGTCGAGGGTGGCGAGCGCGGCGCGCGCAGTCCCGAGGAGGTCGATGGCGGCGCCGCGTGCCAGGTCGTACGCGGTGTCGGTGTCGATGTCGTCACCGACGCTGCCGACCACCACCGCGCCGTCACGCTTGCCGAGGTGACCCGAGAGGAACAGCAGGTTGCCCATCCGCCGCGCGGAGACGTAGTTGGCCACGGGCGCCGTTGTCTCGGGGATGACGATGTGCAGTTCCGCGAGACGGTCGTCGATCCCCACGTCAGTAGTCCTGGAGGTAATCGCAATTGTCGGCGAAGCGTTCCGCGTCAAACCCGAAGCCGACCCGCACCGAGTCGACGCGCGTGATGTTGTGGCGCCCCAGCATCCGGAGCTGGTCCCGGGTCACCGGAGGGTGGCGCAGGACCTTCTCCATCATGAAGGCGACCGGCATCATCATCGGGACCGGGACGTGGACGATCTTGCGATGCAGGCCCAGTGCCGTCTTGATGGTGCGGACGATGTCCTCGTAACTCATCTGGTCCGGGCCGCCGATCTCGTAGACGCGGGTGGCCGGACCGCGTTCGAGGGCGAGCACGATGCACCGGGTCACGTCACCGACCGAGATCGGCTGGAAGAGGGTCCGGCCATCGCCGGCGATCGGGATGACCGGGTTGATCCGCATCATCCGGGTGAGCAGGGTGAAGAAGCCGTCGCCGGGGCCGAAGATGAGGCCGGGGCGCAGCGCTGTGTAGGGGACGCCGCTCGCCCGCACCGCCTGCTCGGCCGACCACTTGCTCAGCAGGTACGGGTACCTCGGATCCGGGTCGGCACCGAGCGCCCCCTGGTGGACGAAGTGGCCGACCTTGGCCTGTTTCGCCGCTTCGACAACCCGTTCGGTGCCCTCGCGGTTGACTCGATCGAAGGTCTGACGGCCGCGCTCCTGGATGATCGCGACCAGGTGCACCACGGCATCGCATCCGGCGAACGTGTCCGCCAGCTTGGTCGCGCTGGTCAGGTCGGCCTGGACGAAGGTGACCCGATCGCCCTTCGGCCGGCGGGTGGTGCCGCGGGCCACGATGACCACCTCGTGGCCGGCGTCCTTGAGCGCCCGCACGGTGTGGATGCCGACGAAGCCGGTACCGCCGGTCACCGCAACGCGCACGCAGTTCCTCCTCGCCCGAGTGGGACGTTCGCCCGCGAGTTTACGGGCAGGGCCGCCGCGCGTGCCCCGAGCTCACGACCCGCCGACCAGCCTCGCGATCACCGCCGGTGACCCCTGCAGGGCGGTGCGCTGCAGGAAGTGCCTGACTGCGCGCATGCCGCCGAGCTCCTCGCCGCCGCCGGCGCGGCCGGGGCCGCCATGCACCAATTGCGGCATCGGGGTGCCGTGCCCGGTCGACTCCGCCGCGCAGTCGCGGTCGAGGATGAGCAGACGGCCATGGTGGGGTGCCGCGCTGCTCACCATCGCGCCGACGAAGTCGGGGTCATAGGAGACGATCGAGCCGACCAGGCTGCCGCGTCCGCGCGCCGCCAGGACACCGACATCGTCGGGCGCGCTGTACG
Organism: Candidatus Dormiibacterota bacterium; assembly: GCA_003135895.1. Taxonomy (GTDB): domain Bacteria; phylum Chloroflexota; class Dormibacteria; order Aeolococcales; family Aeolococcaceae; genus Palsa-851. The sequence goes on along the minus strand of PNBE01000069.1, from coordinate 41,238 downwards.
GGATCAGTGTGGTCACCGGACCGAATGCCTCCACCTCATTCGGCTCCGAGCGTTCGTTGTCTGCGCAGAGCAACAGGACCGGCGCCATGAATGCGCCGTGCTCCGCATCCGCGTCCACCAACTCCACCGACGTCGGGTCGCCGTACACGACCTTCGCCGCCCGCTGCAGTGCGGCGACAGCGTTGCGGACCTCGTTGCGCTGATGCAGGCTGACCAGCGCACCCATGGTGACCGTGTCGTTGCGCGGATTGCCGACGACCACCTTGTCGAGACGCGCGCTGACACCGGCGATCACATCGTCGACAACCGATGCGGGCACGAGCGCTCGACGGATGCACGTGCATCGCTGCCCTGCTTTGGTGGTGATCTCTCGAACGATCTCTTTGACGTAGAGGTCGAATTCCGGGGTTCCCGCCACGGCGTCCGGCCCGAGAATCGAGCAGTTGAGTGAGTCGGTCTCCGCGTTGAATCGCGCGGCGCGCGTGGTGACGGCGGCATTGCCGCGGAGCACGGCCGCCGTGCTCGCACTCCCGGTGAAGGCGATCACATCCTCGCCGCCGAGATGATCGAGGAGGTCACCCGCGCCGCCGCACACAAACTGCACGGCGCCCTCAGGGAGCGCGCCCGACGCGATGATGTCGCGCATCACGGCGGCGGTGAGATACGCGGTCTGCGTTGCCGGCTTGACGATGGTCGGAACACCGGCGAGCACCGCCGGCGCCAGCTTCTCGAGCATGCCCCACACCGGGAAGTTGAATGCGTTGACCTGAAGCGCGACGCCGGGGAGCGACGTGTACACGTGCTGTCCGACGAAGGCGCCGCCTTTGCCGATAGGCTCGACATCGCCGTCGGCGAGGAGATATCCGTCCGGCAACTCGCGCTTGGCCCGGCTGCTGAAGACAAAGGTGGTGCCGATCCCACCGTCGATGTCGCCGGTCGAGTCGCGCCGCGTGGCGCCGGTTGCCAGTGACAGCTCGTGATACGCGGCCTTGTTGGCGTCGAGCGCCGTCGCCAGCTCCCGCAACGCCGCGGCGCGCTCCTGAAACGTCAGACGCCGGAGCGCTGGACCACCGACGCGGCGCGCGTGGTCGACCATCGCTCGCGTGTCGAGGTCCGTGGTCGACACACGGGCGACGGCGTCACCCGTCGCCGCGTCGAGCACCACGGCACCCTCGTCAGGTGCGGTGTACCAGTTGCCGGCGACGTAGCTGGCGAGCAGATCAGGCATCGATCGACTCCGCACCACCGCATTATCGCTGCGTCTGCCGGCCGGCCCGAGGCGATACCGCTAGGATCGTCCTGCCCTGAGGGAGGTCCTTGCGCCGGCCCTGTGCCGAGCTTGCTTGTCGAACATCTGTTCGCTACACTGACGTCCCGCCTCGGCGCTCCTGCTTTCCGTCCCAGTAGGCGGCGGCCTTTCCAGTGAGGAGCGATGTCCGATTCCCTGTCCGCCGCTCTGGCGACACTCCGATCCCGCTACGGTCCCCAGGCACTGCGCCGTGGCGGAACGCCGGAGGAGGCAGGCGCATGGTCGACCGCGGTGCCGGTCCTCGACGGCGTGCTCACTCCTGGTGGACTTCCACACGGCCGGGTCACCCTGCTGGCCGCGGCCGGACGCGGGCCGTCGGGCCGGCTGACGCTCCTGCAGTCACTCGTCGCACTGGCCAGTCGCTCGCATGACACCGGCTACGTCGACCTGGCGGGCACGCTCGACCCCGGCTTCCTCGCCGACCTCGGTGCGGATCTCGACGCCTGCCTGGTGATCTCCCCCGGCCCCGCGAGGTGGGAGCGAGGGTTGGTCATGGCGCGCGCCCTGGTGACCGCGGGCATGCCGTGGGTGGGAGTGGCGCTCGGCGGGGAGCAACCCCGGTCGTCGCTCTGGGAGCACGCTCTCGCCGCGCTTGCCGAGGCGGTTGCCAAGCGCAACGCCATCTGCGTCATCGCAGCCCCGGCTCCGGTCGCGGCGCCGCTGCGCCACGCCTCGTCGCTCACGCTCGTCTGTGCCGCCGCGGGCTGGCAACGCGCCAATGGCGACGTGGCAGGGCTGCGGGTGCGGCTCACCACCGGCAAGAGCAAGCTCGGGGCGCCCGGTGCCGAGGCCACCGTGCTACTCCGCTATCCCCGCCCCTACGCCACCGCCGAGGTGGTCGGGCTGCCCAGTATCGTTGTGCCGCTGCTGCAGCCGATCGTCCTGCCGGTCCCGGATGTGGCCGGTGTGGCGGCTCGAGGTTGAGGTGCGCGTTCTCTGCGCTCGCCATCCCCACCTTGGACTGCTGGCGGCCCTTCGCCGCTATCCCGAGCTGCGCGGCGAGCCGGTGATCCTGGGCGGGGCTCCCGAGTTGCGTCTCCCCGTCGTCGCCGCCTCGGAGGCGGCGCAGGCGGCCGGGGTGCGGGTGGGGCAACCGCTCCGCCAGGCGCAGCAATCCTGCCCCGCCGCGGTGTTCGTCCCCCTTGATCCCGCCGGGGTTGCACGGTTGCGCGCCGCCGTCTGCGCCGAGCTCCACCGGCTCTCCCCCACGGTGGAAGCCGGTGACGAGGAGGCATTCGGCGACCTCTCCGGCCGTCATGCCGAATTTCCCGACGAAGCCGCCTGGGCGTCCGCCCTGGCTCGCGGCTTGCGCGGCGTGCTCGACGTGGAGATCGCCGTGGGCGTGGCGGGATCGCGATTCGTCGCCCGCCTGGCGGCGCGGGCGAGCCACCCCGGCCGGATCCGCCGGGTTCGCTCCGGCGACGAAGCCGTCTTCCTGGCGCCGCTGCCGCTCGACGTGCTGCCCGTCGATCCGGCGGTCACCGCCCGGCTCGCGGCCTTCGGGCTCGACTGTCTCGGCGCGGTGGCCGGTCTGGGGCCGGCCGATCTGCAGCGTCAGTTCGGTCCCGATGGGCTCCGCCTCTACCGGCTGGCGCGTGGCGAGGACAGCGGAGGAATTCACCCGGTCCCGGCGCAGCGGGCATGGAGTGAGCGGCTCGTGCTCGATGGCGCCACCGGTGACCTCGAGATCCTGCTTCGGGGCGTCCAGCAGTGCGCCGCTGCGCTCGGTGCCCGGCTCACCGCCGAGGCGCTGGCGGCCGGCGAGGTGAGCGTGGTGTTCGAGATCGAGGAGGCCGAGGCGATCTCGGCGTCGGTGGTGCCCGCGGCACCATCGGGCAACGCGGGTGAGCTCTGGACGGCGGCGCTCAGCCTCCTCGGTGCCCTCAAGGCCCCGGCACCGGTTGCGGCTGTTCGGGTGGGGGTGACCCGGCTGACCCCGTCGGCCGGGCGGCAAGCCGATCTGCTGCGCCCCGGCGACGGCGCCCACGACGCGGTGGTCGCCACGGCCGATCGCCTCCGAAGCCGGTTCGGCGCCGCCACCGTGCGCCGGCCCAGGCTCGCACTCGATCCGGGCGACCTTCCGGAGCGGCGGTTCACGTGGGAGACGCCGGTCGTTGCGGGGGCGACCCGGTGACCGAATTGCTCGAAGGCATCGTCGAAGTGCGCACCGGCGCGGACGGACGGCCGGTCGCGATCCGGACCGGGTCGGCGTGGGGACGGGTGGCCGAGGTGGTGAACACCTGGCGAGTGGAAACCGACTGGTGGCGGACCCCGGTGGGTCGTGACTACATGCGATGTCTCCTCAACGATGGGGAGTGCGTCGACCTCTACCGGGACCTCGAGACCGGTGAGTGGCATCGAGAGCGCCGCTATGACTGAACCGTGCGCCGCCCCTCCCTGGTGGCCGCCGGTTGAGGGGAACCGGCGGCCGGGAAAGGGGAGAAGGCCTGAGGTGGGCACCCGCTGGTGCCCGGTGCGGTGGTGGGCTGACCCGACCGATAGTTACACAAAATTGTAGTAGTTGTCAAGCCGCCACACCGTGCCGATGCCCGGGTTTGCCGAACTCGCCGCCCGCTCCCACTACTCCTTCCTGGAGGGGGCGGCCTCACCCAGGACGATGGTCGAGACCGCGGCCCGGCTCGGGATCTCCGCCCTCGGTCTCTGTGATCGCAACGGCCTGTACGGAGCGGTCGAGCTGATCCAGGCGGCCAGGGCGAAGGGGATCCATCCGATCATCGGGACCGAGCTCGAACTGGCCGGAGGCTCGCGAATCCGGCTCCTCGCGCGCAGCCGCACCGGGTACCGCCAGCTGTGCCGCGCGGTCAGCGCAGCGCAGCTCGCCGGCGTCAAGGGTCAGCCGCGTCTGGTGATCGCCGGGATTTCGATGGATTCTGAGGCGGCTGCGGCCGCCTCAAGGCAATCAGCGCTCCAGGAGATCCGGACGGGTGACGTCGCGGGGGGACGCCGCTCCGGCGGGTTCACGGAAGCCGGAGCGGAGGGGTCCCCGCGATGGCAGGACCCGTCCGGATCGCACGCGCGTCCGTCCGGATCTCCTGGATCGATAGTCTCCCGCCTGGGACCACCGAAATCCAGGCGTCTGACATTGCCGCCGCCCGAGCGGCCGGCCGCGCTCCGGCCGACGGCCGGTCCGTTCCCCGAAGGGTGGCCGGGGCTGCCTTCGACGACCTTGCTTGTTGAGAGCGAGCCGGCTCGGGTTGATCCTGCTGAGCTTGACGATTGCATCGCGATCATCGGCGGCTCGCGCAGTGCTGTCGTCGACGCCTTGGTGCACGGCGACCGTCGCGAAGCGCTTCGCCATGCGCAGATGGTCAGGGAGTGCTTCGGACATGACCGCGTCGCGATGCTGGTGAGCAATCACCTGCATCCCGCCGATCGGTGGCTGGTCGCGGAATGCGCGGCGATCGCCCGTGCCGCGGACATCCCGCTGGTGGCGAGCGCNNCCGGACCACGCCACCGCCGACGACAAACCGCTTCTCGATGTGCTCACCGCGATCCGCCATCGCACCACCCTCGACCAGGCGGCGGCGCATGGGCTGCTCCTGCCCAACAGCGAGCACCGTCTCCAGAGCGAGGCCGAGCTTCGCGCCCTGCTTCCCGACCTTCCGGAGGCGTTCGACAATGCGGCGCGCATCGCCGCCGTATGCGAGGTGTCGCTCGACTTCAGCGATGTGCGCTTCCCGGGTTACCCGGTGCCCAAAGGGGAGACGCCGTTCTCCGTGCTCTACAGCCTTTGTCAGGAAGCGGTGCAGCGCAAGTACCACCCCATGACCCGCGCCGTCGCAGCGCGGCTGCAACGCGAGCTCGACGTCATCGAGAAGACGCGGCTTGCCGAGTTCTTCCTGATCACCTGGGACATCATGCGATTCGCCCGCGAGCACGGCATTCCGGGGCAGGGACGCGGCAGCGCGGCGGACTCGATCGTCGCCTACCTGCTCGGGGTGACGCGTGTCGATCCGGTTGCGCACGACCTGCTCTTCGAACGCTTCCTGCACGAGGATCACCAGGGCACGCCCGATATCGACATCGACTTCTCCACCGACCATCGCGAGCAGGTGCTCCAGTACGTGTACGAGAAGTACGGGCCGGACCGCACCGGGATGGTGGCCAACGTGGTGACGTTCCGGCCGCGCATGGCAATCCGCCAGGTGGGCGCGGCCATGGGCTTTCCGGAAACCGTCATCGACAAGCTCAGCACGCACACCGACAGTTGGTACCTCGCCGACGTGGAGTCAACGCTCGCCTCTGCCGGTGTGGAAACGATGACGGCCGGGTCCTGTCGTCGCGGGGGCCCCTCCGTCCCGGCTTCCGTGAACACGCCGGGCCGGCGCCCCCCCGCAACGCCACCCGGCCTCGTGGTGCCTGCACCGGCAGAGACAAGCGTCGATGTGTCGAACCGCGCGTGGCAGCAGTTCGTCGGCATCCTCCGTCGCATCGAGGGCACACCTCGGCATCTGAGCATTCATGTCGGCGGCATGCTCGTCACCGGCGAACCACTTGTCGATGTCGTGCCGGTGGAGCGGGCGACCATGCCGGGACGGGTCGTCGTCCAATTCGACAAGGACGACGTCGAGGACATGGGGCTCATCAAGATGGATCTGCTCGGGTTGCGCACGCTGTCGGCGATCGCGGAATGCCTCGACCTCATCGAGCAGACCACGGGACAGCGGCCCGATCTCGATGCGCTGTCCCTGGAAGACCAGCGTGTCTACGACGTGATCTGCAAGGTCGACACCATCGGGCTGTTCCAGATCGAGTCGCGCGCTCAGCAGCAATCGCTATGGCAGTCGCAGCCGCGCTGTTTCAACGACCTGATCGTGCAGGTGGCGATCATCCGTCCCGGACCGATCCAGGGCGATGCGGTCCATCCCTACCTCCGCCGCCGTCAGGGGCTCGAGCCGGTGACCTATCTGCATCCCAAGTTAGAGCCGATCCTGGCGGAAACATGCGGCGTCGTCCTGTACCAGGAGCAGATCCTGCGCATCGTCATGGAGATCGCCGCATACACGGCCGGTGAAGCGGATCGATTTCGACGGGCGATGAACCGGCACCGTTCACGGGTGGAGATGGAGGAGCTCCGTGAGGGTTTCATCCGCCGCTGCGTCGAGCACGACCTCGGCGAGGCGGTGGCGGAGCAGATCTTCAAGAGCGTCGCCGGCTTCGCGGAGTTCGGCTTCTGTAAGTCGCATGCCGCTGCATTCGCGCGCACCGCATACGAAACGGCGTGGCTGCGCATGACCTACCCGGCGCACTACACGTGCGCACTGCTCAACGCGCAACCGATGGGCTTCTATCACCCGTCGGTCCTCGTCGACGACGCCAAGCGGCACGGGGTCAGGATCCTGCCGGTCGACGTCATCAGAAGCCGGGCACGCTGTCTGGTCGAAGCCGTCGGACCGGCGGACTTCGGGATACGGCTTGGTTTCGCATACGTGCGTGGACTCGGACCATCGGCCCGCGCCGCGTGCGACGACGCGGTGGTCGCCGGGGCAAACACCTCGGTGACCGATTTCTGGCGGCACACGCTCCTGCCCCGTGTGGCGATGGAGAACCTCATCCGCGTCGGCGCCTTCGACGCCGTTGCCGCCGGCAGCTCGCGCCGCCAGCTGCTCTGGGGGCTCAAGGAGATCGAGGAGTCGTTGCCACCCCGGAAACGCCGAAGGGCAACGGTCGCGCCGGCCGACCAATCAGTCGTCGCCGCGGCGGTGGTGACCGGTCCTCCGCGAGGGAGCGGCGCGATCGCCGGCAACCGGCTCGGCGACGCGCCACACACGCCGCACGATCCGAGCACCGACCCGGTGCCGCCCCTGGTGTCGCTTCCCGCGCCGCCGCCGCCGTTGCCCGAGATGGACGAGCGCACCCGGGTGAACACCGAGTACGCGCTCACCGAGGTCAGCACCGGCCCTCACCTGGTGTCCTTCATGCGTGAACAACTCAACGCTCTCGGCTGCGTGCCGCTGGGCACGGTGCGCGACCTGGTGGACGGCACCAGGATTCGCGTCGCCGGGCTGGTGATCACACGCCAGCAACCGTCGACCGCGCGCGGCTTCAGGTTCTTCACCCTCGCGGACGAGGATGCCCATCTCGACCTGGTGTTCCGGCCTCCGGTGGTGCAGCGAACGCTCGAGGTGAGCCGGCATCCACTGCTGATGGTCGACGGCAGGCTCCAGGTCGAGCATGGCCGGGTCAACGTGCTCGTGGAGAACGTGACCGCACTCACGCCGGACGGTGACCCGATCACCCACCCCGGACCGGCGTCTTCCGAGACGGCATTTCCCGGTTCCCACGACTACCGCTGACCCCCGAAATGCCATCACCACACGCCGTGGACACCGCGTGACACATCCGTGACACTCCGGCAGCAGTGCCCTGACATCACCCGTGCCGGACACGACCGCCGTCATAGGCTGCGGGCATCTCGATTGAAACGCCGCGCGCCATGCGGGATGGAAGACGATGACCGAGCACACCCAAGAGGGCGGCGGAACTCCCCTCTCGTTCAAGAAGGTCGAAGACCCGGCTCACTTCGAACGCGCCCCTGCGCCACGCCAGCCGGCACGCGACAATGGCGGCCCGAACCTCGACTTCGAGGCGGCCCCGCGGGTGCCCCTGTATCGCGCCACCGCACCCGACCCTCGGACACTCAGGACGTCTCCGCTCGCGCCACCGCCACCGCCGCCACCCGCGCTCGCGTCACCGCCGTTCGACGCGCCGCCATCGAGGTCACCGACGTTCGAGGCAGTTCCCGCCTCGCTTGGCGTCGCTCAGCAGCGGCTCTCGACACCCACCATCGGCGTCCGTCCCGAGCCGGTGGATGTGGCCGGCCCGATGAGTCCAGGCGGCAGCGGATGGAACATCCGGAGTCGCGACGAGGCCTTCATGCCGAACCGCGGACGCAGCGAACCTGCTGAAGGGCCCGCCTGGGAGACGAGGGAGATTCCCACCGCGAACCGCGACCGCTCCGCATGGGCGGTGCCGGAAGCGCCACGCTCGCGCAAGCTCTCCGGCCGCAAGTTCCTCGGGATCGCGCTGTCGTTGATCCTGGTTGCGATCCTGGGATTCGCCGGCTATGAGTGGTTCACCGCGCGGGCGCATCCCGCACATACCATCAGCACGCCGTCGGCAGTCGGCACACTCACCGCGATCCGCACACCCGCGACGGTCGCGGTGACACAACAGATGCAGAAGGTGATGCAGCAACAGGGCGCCACCCGCGTCGTCAGCGGCGTCTACGGTGCGGATGGACGGGCCACGCTGGTCGTGCTGCTCGCACAGGGATCCAATATCGAGACGAGCACGAACCAGTTCTTCAGCGATTTCACCGACGGGCTCAGGACCCAGGGTGTGACCGTCGACACCGCCAAGATCACCAACACGACGACAGGCGGCAGTCACTTCATCTGCTCTCCCGCGACCGGGCCCGCTCCGCTCACCGCGGTGTCGATCTGCGGTTGGGATGACGGCGACACCATCGGGCTGGTCATGGACGTCAGCGGCCAGCCGGTCACCGCGACTCTGCACGACGCCGAGGCTGCACGGAGTGCGGGCGAGCACTGAGCTCAACCCTGGAGGAACAGACGGGCACGACCGCGAGGATCTCGGCGAAGTTGTGCCCAACCACCGGCAAGTACGGGCCGATTAGCATGCAGGGGTGATCTCTGAGCGCGGCCTCTCCGACCGCCTCGCCGGCATCACCGACCGCCGGCGGATCGCCGTGGTGCAGATCCGAGGTGCCATCGGCGGAGCAGCGCGTACCGACGACCTGATCCAGACGATCGGCCATGCCCGCCGCAGCGCACGCATCCGGGCGGTGCTCTTCGAGATCGACTCACCGGGCGGCACCGCGATCGCATCCGAACAGCTCTACGTGGCGGTGCGCCGCCTTGCCGCGCGCAAGCCGGTGGTCGCCTGGATCAAGGGCGTGGGCGCTTCCGGCGCGTACTTCCTGGCATGTGCGGCGACGCGCGTGCTCGCCTTTCCCAGCGCACTGGTCGGGTCGATCGGAGTGATCAGCGTTCGGCCGGTTGTGGTCGACGCGCTCCGACGTGCCGGCGCGCGCATCGTCGTGACCAAGACCGGCCCGTTCAAGGACCTCGGCGCGCCGTGGCGCGAGCCGACCGAAGAGGACGAAGCTCACGAGCGCGAGCTCGTCGACGCCATCTTCCGTCGCTTCGCCGGCGCGGTCCGAGCGGCGCGCGGCTACGATGACGAGGCCCTCGCGCGGGTCACGACCGGCGAGGTGTGGCTCGGCACCCGGGCCGTCGAGCTCGGACTCATCGATGGCCTCGCCGACGACCAGGAGACGGCGCTTGAGGCCGCGCAGGACCTTGCGGCACTCCCGCATCACCTGACGGTCCGGCTCGGCGGGCGGCGCACCATCCTGCAGCGTCTCGGCGTGCCCGGCGCCGGTATGGGGCCGCCCGGGGAACGCTGGCTCATCGAGATGGAGAGCTGGCTCGGCACCCCACGACTCCGCGCCTGACAGTCGTTGCGCGCGCTCCGTCAGCGAGCGGCGCCGCGCCTGCGGTCGAGGCTGAAGAGCACCGCCACCACGATGATGAGCAGGATCGCGAGCGCTCCGATGATCGCCATCCCGGGGATGCCGCCACCTGACGCCGCCGGCGTCGTGGTCGTGCCCCCCGGGTTCACGGCGGCGAAGTCACCCAGCTGGGTCGAAGTCACCTCGAACGTGTTCCCGCACCCTGCGTTCTGGGTGGACAGTGGCGTCCAGGTCGTGCCGTTGAATCGATCGATCACCGGCGCCGGTGTCGACGCCAGGGCACGCAGGATGATGAACACGGCGAGCGACGGCGACAGCGGTTCGAGCTCGGTGCCGGACGAGTTGACGGCCGAGAACCGGTAGACGTTGCCCTCGATGATGCCGTTCGGGGGCTTGACCGAGGGCGCCGGGACCGGGGTGATGCTCACCGTCACCGGCGTCGAGTTGTCGAAGGTCCCGGCTTCGATCAGGATCTGCGCTTGGGGTGGGGTCTCACCGGTGAACGCGTCGGCGGCAGGGAAGGTCTTGGCGGCGGGCAACGTCTTGGTTGCCGCTTGGGGGGCCGGACTGCCCCCGAGGGTCAGATACGGATTGGCGATGCACTGTCCGTCATAGATCGGCGGTGACCCGGCGGGAAGGAATCGCCAGACCAGCGTGAGCGCCACGACCGAGATGAGGATCACGACCCACCCGCGGCGCGCCGTCACAGCAACCACCCGCCGGCCAGGTCGGCGATGACGTGCGCGACCGCTGGAGCGAGGACGCCGCCGCTCACCATGCGGAGGCCGCCGAGGAGCAGGCCCGCGGCGAGATCGAGCGGCAGCGACTCGATGCCGTAGAGGGGCACGTGCATCAGCGCAAAGAGCAGCGTGGTGGCGAAAAGGGCGCCGCCGTCGCCGCACCAGGAGCGCAGCGCGTCGAACAGCGCCCCGCGAAGCGCGACCTCCTCGGCCACCGCGACCAGCGCGACCACCGGTGTCCAGAGTGCGAGGCCCGCATTCATCGGCGCGATGTGGACGCCGAGAGACCCGTGTGACGCGAGCCACGTGAGGATGAGCGCGCCGCCACCGACCGCCCCGAGCGCGACTGCAGCGATCCTCGGCCGCGCCGGACGCCACCCAGCTGCGACCGCCACGGCGAGCAGCGCCACGGCGAACACCACGCCGGCCGGCATCGAGGCAGCGGTGTCCGGCGCTCCGACGCCGGCTCGGAGCCCGGCCGCGGCGACGATCCCGATCAGGCAGACCGCCGATGTCGCACCCTGCCCGCGGACCCGCAGCCGATCGTGTTCGGAAACCACAGCGCCCGCCGCCGTCGGAACTACCTCGCCGGTCCGGGCGCGGTTCTCGCCGGGGCGACGTCGGGCCGTTCCGGCTGGTCGCTCGACGCGGCGGTCAGGAGGGGCTCGATCGCCGCCACCGCCAGGGTTGCGGTCTCGAGTGCGGCGGTCTCGAAGCCACCTGGAGCAAACCGCTCGCAGACGACCACCGCGGCGACCCGGTCGTCGCGAACCACCGGGATGAGCATCCGGGACGCCGTCTCGATGTTCGATCGCCGCTGAGCACGGTACGAGGCGGCCTCGGTGATCAGCACCGGCCGCCGGTGGGCGATGACGTGGGCGAGCAATCCATCCGGCAGACCAGAGGAGGCGTCACCTCGTGCGGGGAGCAGATAGGCGCGATCGGCACCGACCTCGTCCGCGAGGCGGGCGAGGCCGCCCTGCACGCCATGGTCGATCGCGATCGACGCCCACATCGACGGGCTGTGGTGCAGGTGCGCACGGTTGACGAGGCCGTTGAGGAGCATCGCCACCAACGCCGCGGCGAGGCCGGCGAGGACACTCGGCACCCCGATGTCGACCAG
>PNBE01000069.1:0-29479 GCA_003135895.1 Candidatus Dormiibacterota bacterium | reverse complement strand
AATGCGACCAGCGGGTTGAGGCCGGCAACCCCGGCCAGGATCGCGAGCACCGGAAGGAACACGCACAGGCCGCTGAGCCCGACCAGCCCGAACTTCCACACCCGTGCCGACCCCGGGACGTCGAAGAAGAGCGACCGGAGGTGGCGCAGGTAGAGGAGGCCCTGGCGAGCGGTGGCCTTGCTCGCGCCCTCGGCTCGGGCTGCCTGCGTCACCGGAACGTCGACCACGCGGAGGTCGGGCACGCAGACGAGGAGCTCGAGCAGGATCTTGAACCCGACCGGACGGAACTCGATCCCGTCGATCAGGGCGCGGCCGCAGAGGAAATAGCCGGAGAGGGGGTCGGAGCTCTGCCGCGCCTCCTTGAACAGGAGTCGCGCCACCACCGTCGCTTCACGGCTCACCAGGCGCCGCACCGGTGTGCCGAGGCCTTCGTGGCTGCCACCCGGCGCGTAGCGGCTCGCGACCACCAGGTCGGCGCCGCGTTCGGCCTCCCCGAGCAGCACCGGAATCAGCTCCGGGGGATGCTGGAGGTCGGCGTCCATGACGCAGACGTACAGGCCGCGGGCCATGTGGAGCCCCGCGACCACTGCGGTGCTCAGCCCACCCTTGCGGTCGGCTCCCTGGCGCAGCAGGCAGCGGATGGCAGGGTTGGACTGGGCCAGGTCGAGGAGCAGATCGCCGGTGCTGTCGTCGCTGTCGTCGACGAAGCAGATTTCGAACGGGGTGGCGGCCAGAGCGGCGGTGACCCTGTCCACCAGGGGTTGGACGTTGTTCGCCTCATTGCGCGTGGGTATCACCAGGCTGACGACTGGCGCGCCGCCACGCGGCCGTTCGGGAGTCACGGGCAAAGAATAGGCGCGAATCCCTGGGCTGGTCACCGATTGTCACTCGATCGGAGTCGCGCGGTCACTCGTGGTACACCGGCACCTGCCAGATCAGGAATCCGCCGTCCCGCGCGGGCGGAGCATTGAAGAGCTGGGTGAACAGCGACGTCACCCCAGGACTCGCGCCATTCGCGACCACAACATCTTGAACGCCGAGCGAGCGCAGCCCTCCGACGAGCGCAATGCGGTCACCCCCCGAAAGCGTGACCTCGGATGTCGTCGCGCTGAGCGAATGGGCCAGCTCCTGGAGCGCCAGAGCTCCCGGCGCGTACGGCCCGATGATGTATCCGCCGACCATCCTGAACGCGAAGTGGGAGCTCACCTGCCACGCCATCGGCTGCGGGTGCTCGTTGCTCGGGAAGGGTTCGAACAGCACAGTGGCGCCCGGTGCGATCGCCGAAGGGACGGTGGATGCGAAGGCTACCGGGGTGGTGATCTGTGTCGTCGGAGTCGGAATGGTCGGCACCAGCGGGAGCAGGAAGGCGACGGCCACCGCGACGTTCAGGAGCGGACTCGAGCGCATCAGCCAGAGCAAGCGGAGCGTGAACGCGACAATGATCGCCGCCGCGAGGTCGACATAGAGCATCAGACGGTTGGGCAGGATGTCGTCGAGTACTGGGAGGTGTGCGGGGATCCACCACGGCAGCGGAAGTGCGAGCAACGCGTGCCCCTGCACGTTGATGTGCGGACCGAGCGACAGCACCGCGAGGACCAGCGCAAGAATCCCCGCCGTTCTGATCGGTGGAACGCGCCAGAAGCGCACCGTCGCAACCACCAGCAGCAGGATCAGCGGTATCCCGAGATACGCGTCCCACTCCGATGCGTTGCCACTGAAGTGTGACGAGATGCTGGTTGCAGCCTGCGGCGCGATCAGCTGCGCAACCGTGGGAACGACGAAGTTGGTCGGATCCGTGACGTAGATGTCGGTGCCATGGATGGCCCCCGAGGCAACGACATGATCCGGGCCGAAGAACTGCAGCCAGGTCGGGTACACCAGCAGCACGGCGGCTGGGGGAACCGCCCACGCGAACGAACGCGCGATGAATGTGAGGTGGGCTCGCACGGCATCGCGATGCGTGATCGCAAGCACCACCGCGAGGATAAGCGCGACGATCACCTCGGTGAGCAGGATCTCCTGCGCGATGAAGAATTGCACGAAGGCGAGGAGTGCGGCGAGCAGGCCCAGCGTGCGCGGCCGGCGCCGCTGCCGCACCAGGATCTCATCCACAAGCATGAGGGCGAGCGGCGGCGTCACCCCGGAGAGGACGAGGTTGTAGTGGCCGATGAGCTGGCCGGTCATGTACGGAGAGAACCCGTAGAGCAATCCGCCGACTGCCGCTGCGACGATACTGCCGGGCACCCAGCGCCTGATCGCGAGAAATGCGAAGAACGACGCAACCGCCAGGCTCAGCGTCATCACGAGGTTGTAGGTGACCGTGACGCCGAAGAGCGCGGTCACCGGCCAGAGCAGCGTGACCACCACCGCCGTCGGCGTGCTCCACAGGATGTCGGTGCCGGTCGGCTGGTTGAGGAAGTGCGTGTAGAGCGGGTCCAGCGCGTGGCTGATCGCATACGGCACCCACGCGATCCCCCACATCTGCTGAATCGGGTCCGGTCCCTGACCGATGTACGTCGTCGATGGAGCGCGCCAGGCGTTGAGACAGAGGAGTACGGCGAGCAGAAGGCAGGCGGCGCCGACGGCCGCGTGGGCAACGCCGCGACTGCGCCACACTGAGCCGCCGGCGGTCGCGCGGGTCACTCAGAGGTTCGCCGCAACGAGCAGGACGATCAGGATGAAGAGCAGCACCGCGTCCGGCAGCATCGCGAGCGCGACAGCGACGAACGGCGTGACGTCGAACACCGAGTACACGGCGAGCGCCGTCAGGTAGAGGAACCAGCCCAGGAGCGGCAGCGTCAACCAGGCGATCACCGAGCCGGGGACGCTGCCGGCGCCGGCGGCGGCCTCGGCCACACCGAGGATGCTGTAGGCGATCCAGGGGATGAAGGTGAAGCCGCTCACAGCGAGGTACTGCCGCCAGCGGCCGGAGCGTCCCGAGACGCCCGCCACCGCGTCGATGATCAGCGCGGCGGCGCCCCAATACACGAGAAACAGGATCGGCAGGAGCAGCGACGCCACGGTTCCCGGCCCACCCCCGCCTGCGATCTGGTTGGCGAGCAACCCGAGCGCAAGGGCCACGATGCCACTCCCCACGACCGCGGCGAACCCGAACGCGAGACGCGGCGAGCCCGAGAGTGCAGCGAAGGTGCTTCTCGGCCGGACCACGACCCCGATCACCGTCACGGCACCACGGTAGACGAAGCACCCGAGTTGTGACCCTGTCTCGGACAGGCCGCCCGACCCTGGTATACTTGCTTAGGTCAATCTGACCTAAATCCACAGAACCCGTGAAACCGAGGACCAGGTGGCGGGATGATCACAGTAGAGCGGGACGTTGTGACAGAGGGCCGGACTCAGCTGCTGGACCGGATCGGGCGGCTGCGTCAAGAACGCAACGCGGTGATCCTGGCGCATAACTACCAGCGGCCCGAGGTGCAGGACATCGCCGACTTCGTCGGCGACTCGCTCGGCCTCTCGCAGCAGGCCGCCGCGACCGATGCCTCGGTGATCGTCTTCTGCGGCGTCCATTTCATGGCGGAGACAGCCGCGATCCTCTCGCCGAGAAAGACTGTGCTCCTGCCCGACCTCGAGGCCGGCTGCTCGCTGGCCGCCACCATCGACGCAGACCAGTTGCGCGCCTGGCGTGCACAGCACCCGGGAGCGGTGGTCGTCTCGTACGTCAACACCACGGCAGAGGTCAAAGCCCTCTCCGACTACTGCTGCACGTCCTCCAATGCCGAGGCCGTGATCCGCTCGATCCCTGCCGATCGGGAGATCCTGTTCTGCCCCGACATGTTCCTGGGCGCACACCTGGAGCGGGTCACCGGTCGCAGGCTGCACGTCTGGATGGGGGAGTGCCACGTCCACGCCGGCATCGTTCCGGAGCGGCTCGACGCGATGCGCCGCGAGCACCCGGACGCGGAGCTGCTGATCCACCCGGAATGCGGTTGCACCTCGTCGACGATGTATCGCATGTCCTCGGGCGACATCGCCGGGCCCGCGACCGTGGTCACCTCCACCGAGGGCATGATCCGGCGTGCTGCCGACTCCCCGGCGTCGACGTTCATCGTCGCCACCGAGGTGGGCATCCTCCACCGCATGCGGGAGCAGTCGCCGGGCAAGCGATTCCTCGCCGCGTCTGAAGCTGCGGTGTGCCCCTACATGAAGAAGATCACGCTCGAGAAGGTCGCGCGGTCGCTCGAACTCATGGCGCCTCGCGTCACGGTCGACCCGGCCGTCGCGGCCCAGGCGCGCGGCGCAATCGATCGGATGCTCGCGATCGCCCCGAGTGGGCCCTCGCGGATCTCGACCGCGGCCTGACCGACCAGACGTCCGCGGGGCTGACGCCTATGTCAGCATCCCTCGCGTGAGCGAACCNNGGGGAACCCTCCGGCCTTTCAGGAAGGGAATGAGTTTCAAACGTGGGCAGCCTGCTGACTGCGACCTTGACTGTACCCTTCGCCTCTCAGGATAGCAGTAAAGGAACCTCGAATTCTTGTAAATAGATGTCAACCGAAGCCTTGACCTCAGAGCCTAGCAAAGTCCAGTCCGACGGCGGCCCGCCGCTCGTCCGGGCTGGTCTGCGAGGCTTCCTGGACATCGGTCGGTTCGACGTGATCGCGGTGATCGTGCTCGTGCTCGTGGCCTTCGGACTGCGCTTCGCCAGTCCGATCTTCCCGGATTTCCTGAGCGGTGGCGGCACCATCAGCGCGTATGGGGTTGGCTACCCAACCACCGGCGGATCGAGCGCCGAGTGCACCCCGGTGCCGGTCGGACCGCCGGGCGTGGTCGGGGGCGTCAAGGTCAACCACGTCGATGTGAGCGTCTGCGGCTACGTCTTCGACGAGGTCTACTTCCCGGTCGACGCGGCCAAGGATCTGCGCCAGCCCGCCGAGTCGTATTTCGACCCCGAGCCTCCCCTTGCCAAACTGTTGATGGCTCCTCCGATCGCACTCCTCGGCTTCAACAGCTGGAGCTGGAGGCTGAGCACGACCATCTTCGGCAGCCTGCTGGTCGGGCTCATGTACCTGGTCGCGCTGCGCCTCCGTCGCGACCGATTCTTCGCGCTCGCCACCGCCCTCTTCGTATGCTTCGACGGGCTGGCCTTCGTCGAATCGCGCACCGGCGTGATCGACATCATCGCGATCTTCTTTGTCGCGCTGTTCTATTACGTGTTCCTCCTGCACTGGCAGGCCCGGACCCGAGCGCAGTGGCGAACCACGCTCTACGTGATGGCCGGCGTCGCCGGGCTTGCGTTTGCGGCGAAGCTCACCGCGCTCGCCCCGCTGGTGGTGGCCGGCGGGCTGATCCTGGTCCGTGGGATTGCCCCGTACCTCGGGGGATTCATTCCATGGTTGCGCCGCATCGCGGGTCCGGGCCGCGCCGGAAGCATCATGTGGCGGCACGCCGCGGGCCCTCGCGCGATGCTCCACTACATCGCCGCGGGCCTGATCGCCCTCGCCATCTTCGCTGCGTCGTTCTCGCGCTACGAGACGATCCCGCACCAGGACGTGTATTTCTTCACCAGTTGCAATCCCGCGGTCTCCGGGCTGCCCGGGACCCCGAAGACCCTCAACGTCCCGGTCATGCACGTGGGATCGCTGACGGTACCCAACCCGGTTGAAGCCATCGACAACATCGTGCAGATCACTGCGGCGTCACTGCGCTACCACGCCGAGGAATGCCACAGCCACCCCTACTCGTCACTGTGGCTGACGTGGCCGATCATGGAGCACCCGGTCCTGTTCTACGCGACATCCCAGCCCAACAACGGGCAGGTCGCGGAGATCACCGACATCGGCAACCCGGCGATCTGGTGGCTCGGCATTCTCGCGATGCTCTTCTGCGTGTGGCGCCTGACACGCGGTCCGAACTGGTGGCGGCTTCTGGTCGCGCTCACCGGACTCGTTTCGCTGGTCGCGATGATCATCCTGTACCAGTCAGCGGTGCGGTACCACAACCCCAACAACTTCAACACGTCCTACACGGGAGCACAGTTCACCGCGCTGTTCCACCAACAGCCGTCGTCGCAATATGAGATTGCGCGCACGTCGCCCGGGTTCTGGTTCGGGGTCGCGTTCATCGGAATGATCGTCTTCGCCGCGCTGGTCACGGTGTCAGCGGTGATCTCGCGACGGTTCGTTCCCGCCTTCATCGTTCTGGGATATATCGCGTCGTGGATGATGTGGGTGCCGGGCAATGAGCGCCGAGTCCTGTTCTTCTATCACGCGCTCGGCATGCTGCTCTTCACCGCCCTCGCGCTCGCCTATGCGCTCACTGCGATCCGAGGCGTGCGGTTCCGTTTCGGTCGCAGGCAGATATCGCTGGCACCGGTTGCGTACGCCGGGATCGGGAGCGTGCTCGCGGCCTTCATCTTCTTCTACCCGATCTGGACGGCCATGCCGCAGAGCTCCGCCGACCAACAGATGAGGATCTGGGTCGACGTCGGGTGACCGCCCTGCTCGTCATCCTCGATGCCGCGCTGACGCTCGCGGCCGGAGCAGCGCTCGCCGGGCTTGTGCGCACGCACCTCACCCTGGTCGAGCGCGCGCTGATCGGCGTGACCAGTGGTCTCCTGGTCGGCGCCGGGGCAACCTACGGACTCTCGCTGCTCGCGGGCCTCAACACCGCAACGGTCCTGGTCGGACCGGCGCTCGCGCTCGCCGGGGGACTCGCGGTGTCGTTGCTGACCGTCAATCCTCGCGCCACCTGGCATGCGTCGTGGGTGGAGTCGAGGGACCGCTGGGCGCAGCGCATTCCGTGGTTCTCGATCGCGGCCCTGGCAGGTGGCGGAGCGGTGGTCGTCGCGATCTTCGCGCACACGGTCTTCTCGGACGCGTCGGGCCTCGAGGCCGGGTATCCGACCGTGTGGGCGGACTGGTCGCAACACCTCACCACGGCGGCGAGCTTCGCGTCGGGCGCAAACATCCCGCCGGTCAACCCACTCTTCAGCGGCACGCCGCTGCTCTATCCATTCCTGCCCGATTTCCATGCGGCCACGTTGATCACGCTCGGTCTCGCACCGGGACTCGCGCTCGCGATCCCCGGCGGGGTGCTGATGGTGGTCACCGGCATGCTCGTGGTCGCGCTGGGCCGTCGCCTCGGGCTCACCACCGGCGCGGGCGTGATCGCGGTGCTCATCTGCTTCATCGGTGGCGGCCTGGGATTCATCGGCGTCTTCTCGGATGCGTGCACCAGCCACGGATTCACGGCAACCCAGTGCACGTTGCAGTACGTCGTGACCCATCCGGGTACCGGCGTCTCCATCGTCGGATGGACGCTGCACGACCTACCCGGCACGATCGTCTCGCAGCATCGCGCCTATGACGGGTTGCCGTCCGACGGCGGCACACCGCCCTTGCCGAACATGCAGTGGTACACGCCGCTCATGGCGTGGTGGTTGCCGCAACGCACCCTGCTGTTCGGCTTTGCGGCTGCGATCTCGGTGCTCCTCCTCGTCCTCGCGGGCGCGTCGTCGCATGGCCCCAGCTGGGAACCGTTCGCTCTCGCCGGCGTGCTCGCCGGTCTCCTGCCGATCGTCCATGTCCAGACCCTGATCGCACTGTGCATCCTGCTGTTCGTGCTGCTCTGGCGCAGGCGGCGGCGCGAATGGTTCGCGCTGCTCGGCGTCGCCGTCGCGCTTGGCGGCATCCGGCTCGCGCAGCTCGCGCTCTCGCAGCACGGCGCCCCGGTGACGCCCTACGGCTCAAATGTGTACCCGTGGCTCGAGCCGGGCTGGATGGCCAACGCCGGTACCGCCGCCGATCCGAGCGGGCGTCTGACCCTCTCGATCGCCAACGTGGTCAGCGGCGCGATCCAGGCCGTGGGGATGATCGGCACGAGCGAGTGGTGGGGATTCTGGGTCGCCAATCTCGGCATCGCGGTCCCGCTGCTTGCCTTTGTGGCGCTCGCCGCCGCGGTGCGGCTCGGTGGCGGCAGGTTCGGGCGCGTACTGACCGGCGCGTTCCCGGTGCCGCTGCTCGAGCTCACCCTTGGCGCGCTGATCATCTTCGCCGCCTGCAACCTGGTTGTCTTCCAGTCGTGGAACTGGGACAACACCAAACTGCTGGTGTACTGGTACCTGGTCATGGCGTTGCTGATCGGAGCCCTCGCGGCGCACTGGTGGCGCCGCGCGTGGCCGAGGGTGGCGGCGATCGTGCTCGTGGCGCCGGTGCTCCTCACCGGCGCGCTGGTCGTGCTCCGGCTGCTGCCCTGGACGCCGCCGCAGGACGCGATCACAGGTCCGTACACGATTGCGAACACGCAGGAACAGCAGCTTGCATCGACAATCGATCGCGTGACCGCCAAAGGCGCTGTCTTCCTGACGTTCGGTCGCCCCAACGACCCAGTCCTCGTGGTGGCCGGCCGTATCGGCGTGATGGGCTACGGCGGGTGGCTCTGGAGCTATGGCATCAGCTTCGAGGCACGCTACAAGGACGTCCAGACCATGTACACCGGCTGCGCCGCCGACGGGGCGACATGCCCGGTGTTCGCCTTGCTGCGCAGGTACGGCATCAGCTATGTGGAGATCGACAACCGGCTGAGCGACCCGGGTGCGATCGATGCCCAGGCCGGCATCACCTGGTGGGCGGGTCAAGGGCTCCCGGTGGTCGGTCGCACCGACCACATCACCATCTACGACGTCCGTGGAGGGGGGTGACGTGAGCGCGCATCCCGCGTCTGCGCACATGTACCCGTCGGTCAGCGCGGTGCTTCCCGCATACAACGAGGAGGCGGTGATCGTCGAGACCGTCAGGCGCACGGCGTCGGCGCTCACCGAATTGGGGGTTGCCGATTTCGAGATTCTCGTCATCGACGATGGCAGCAGCGATGCGACGGCCGCGCGCGCGGCGAGTGCGGAAGGCCCGGGCATGCGCGTCCGCGTGGTGTCGCATCCACGCAATCGGGGCTACGGCGCGGCCCTGCGCACCGGGTTCGACTCGGCGACGCGCGACGCCGTGTTCCTGATGGATAGTGACGGTCAGTTCGACCCCACAGAGATCTCCCGGCTCCTGGCCCTGTACGGACCCGACCGCGTCATCTGCGGGTATCGCATCCAGCGCAGCGACACGTGGGTGCGGCGCCTCTATCACACGGCATTCTTCGGGCTCGTCCGGATCGGATTCGGACCGACCACGCGCGACGTCAACTGCGCCTTCAAGCTCTTCCCGCGCGCCGTGGGCCAGGGATTGCACGCGGATGGAGCGCTCGTGTCCACCGAGCTGCTGGTGCGCGCGCGCCGGAGCGGCTACCGGCTCATGGACGTCGGTGTGCACCACTATCCGCGCACCACAGGTCGCGCGACCGGCGCAAACGTCCGGGTCGTGCTGCGTGCCTTCCGCGAGCTCTGGCGGCTGCGCAACGACCCAGCGATGCTCGACGGCCTCGAACCGCCGGCGTGAGACCCCGGCCGGGAACGTCGTCGTGGCGCACGGCGCTTGCGGCGGTCGCGGTGTCACGCCTGCTCTGGCTCGGTGTCTTCATCGCCGTGCTCGCCATCGATTTCCCGGCGACACCGCTGCTCACCGGTCTCCGCGATCACCTGGTGTCGTGGGATGCGATCAGCTACATGTCGATCGCCAGCCACGGGTACCCGGCGCATCTCGATTATCGCGATGCGTTCCTCCCGGGATTCCCACTCGTGGTGCGTGCGCTGATGCTGCTCACGCGCGACGACGTGACCGCCACGTGGCTGGTCAACGCCGCCGCCGAGACGATCGCGCTCTGGTACCTCGCCCGCCTGGTGCTCGGCGAGCGCGATCAGGCCGCGGCGACGTTCTCGGTGTGGCTGCTGGCGCTCGCACCGACGGCGCTGTTTCTGATCGCGCCTTTCAGCGAGAGCACGTTCGTCGCGTCCGCAGCCGCGAGCCTCTACTATGCCCGTGCCGGTCAGTCGGGCAAGGCGATCGCGGCTGCGGCGCTCGCCTGCGCGTTCCGGCTCACCGGGGTCGCGCTGATCCCCGCGCTCGCCGTCGAGCAACTCCGAAGAACCGGCTGGCGTCCGCGCCCGTCCATGCTCCTCGTCCTGCTGGCGGCGCTGCCGCTCGCGCTCTACGGGCTGTACATGCAGATCCACATCGGCGACGCCCTGGCGCTCCTCCACGCCGATCGTCTGCCCTCGTTCGGATTGCGGCCGACGCCACCCTGGACTGGATTCGCGGCCACCTGGCACATCATGGTCACCGCCACCAACGGGGAGACACGCTCGATCTTCGCTCGCGAGGTGGCGTTCGGGCTGCTCGGCCTGTTGCTCTGCGCCGGCATGTGGATGTCGTCGCGGATCCCCCGGTCGATGGCTCTGTACTGCACCATCGCGTGGTTGATGACCGCATCGCTGCCCTTCTGGCGCTCCCAGCCTCGCTACATCCTCGCGCTGTTCCCAGCCGTGCTGCTCGTGTCCGATCTCGCCCAGCGCTTTCCGCGAGCGCGTCCGGCGATGCTCGGTGCCAGTGCCGTGCTCATGTGCGCGGGTACCTGGATCTTCGCCCAGGGACGGTGGCTCGGATGATCATCGACAGCCACGTCCACATCCTGCCGCCGAGCATGCGCGATGCCCGCGAGGTCCTCGCGGGACTCGATCCGTGGTTCGACCTGTGCCACCAGGGGGCGCGCTCGATCGTGACCGCCGACGAGCTGCTGGCGTCGATGGATGCGTCGGGGATCGACCGCGCCGTGTGCTTTGGATGGCCCTTCGCCGACCCGGCGCATTGCGCCGAGGTCAACGATCACCTGATCGCGGTCCAGCGCGAGCATCCGGACCGGCTCACCTGTTTTTCGACCGTGAGCGCGGCCCGGCCGGGCGCCGTCGCCGAGCTCCGCCGCTGCGCGGACGAAGGCCTGCGAGGCACCGGTGAGCTCAACGCCGACGCACAGGGATTCGACCTTGGTTCACCGGAGTTCGACGACGTGGGCGCGGCCTGCACCGAGCTGCAGATTCCGCTGGTGCTGCATTGCAGCGAGCCTGTGGGTCACGACTACCCGGGAAAGGGCACCGCGACACCCGGGCGGGTCGCGGCGTTTGCGGTGCGGCACCCCGAGCTGCGCCTGGTGTGCGCGCACCTCGGCGGCGGACTTCCCTTCTACGCGCACATGCCGGAGGTGGCCGAGCTGTGCCGCCGGCTCTGGTTCGACACCGCCGCCGGGCCGTTCCTGTTCGCCCCGACGGCGTACCGGGCGGTCATCGACCTCTGCGGCGCGGACCGGCTGCTCTTCGGCTCGGACCACCCGCTGCTGCCCGCGCGACGCTACATCGATGCCTTCGCCCAGGCCGAATTCACGGCATCGGAGCGCGAGCTCGTGATGGGCGGGAACGCTGCGCAGCTGCTTGGTCTGTGACAACGTGCCCCTCTCGTTACGAATCTGTGTCCCAGCATCGGAGGCTACGTTCCGGCCCTTTGCGACACTTTCGGTGGGCGGAGAAACCGGCGCCCGCCAGCCGGTCCTTCGCCTCTTTTGTGACCAGGACCGGGGGCTTCGGCCCCCGTCCGTGGTCGCCTCCGACGCTCCGATGAGGGACCGGGAGCATGTCGATACCGGCACCTCCGCGGGCCGGTTTCGCACACTGTAGCGATGTTCACTCCTGAAACCCTCGACATCGTCATGGTGTCCTTCGAGGGACCCGATCAGTACAGCCAGGCCGGCGGTCTCGGCGTGCGCGCCCGCGAGCTCTGCCGCGCCTTCGCGGCGCTCGGATACCGCACCACGCTCGTCTTCGTGGGCGACCCGGACAAGCCCGGAGTCGAGCTCGAACAGGGGGTGCAGCTGGTCCGCTGGTGTCAGCAGATCAGTGATCGCTACCGCACCGGCGTCTACGAGGGTGAGCTCGCCAAGATTCGAGACCTGACCGCGACGCTGCCCGACGCACTCATCGACAGCATCCTCCGCCCGGCAGCGGAGGCGGGGAGGATCACCGCCGTCCTGTGCGAGGAGTGGCACACGGCGTGGTTCTGCAAGGCACTGAGCGACCGGCTGCACGTGCTCGGGCTCCGTCAGAGCGCCGTGCTGCTCTGGAACGCCAACAACGTCTTCGGCTTCGAGGCCATCGACTGGCCGGTGCTCGATTTCGTCGCCTCGATCACGACCGTCAGCAAGTACATGAAGCACCTCATGTGGCCGTATGGGGTCAACCCGGTGGTCATCCCCAACGGGATTCCCGAGGGCGCGCTCGTCCCCGTCGATGAGTCGGCGGCTCGGGCGATCCGGGCCGGCGCCGGAACCGAGTGCCTCGCGTTCAAGATCGGCCGTTTCACTCCGGACAAGCGATGGACTCAGGCTGTCGCCGCCATCGCCGAGCTTCGATCCGAAGGGCTGCCGGCTCGCATGCTCATGCGTGGCGGCATGGAGCCGTACGGCGCCACGGTGCTTGCCTTCGCGGCCGAATGCGGGCTGGTCGTGACCGACTGGTACGAACCGGTCGCGGACGCCGGTGGCATCGTGCGCGCGCTCACCGACACCAACGGCTCACCGATCGTCCACCTGCGCCGCTTTCTTCCCGACCAGGTGATCACCGAGATCAACCTGGCGGCCACGGCCGTTGTCGCCAACTCCGGGCACGAGCCGTTTGGGCTGGTCGGCCTGGAGGCCATGGCCGCGGGCGGGGTCGCGATGGTCGGGGCGACTGGCGAGGAGTATGCCCGCCCCTACGGCAACGCCATCGTGATCGAGACCGACGATCCCGCCGAGATCGCCAGCGCGCTTGATGGTCTCGTCGAGCAGCCGGCGCTGGCCGAGCGGCTGCGCATCGCGGCCCGTCGGGACGCAGCCGACTTCGCCTGGCCGGTCGTCATCGACGGGTTGCTCGAACGGCTCCGCTTCATGTGTCTGCATCAGCGGGTGCTGCTCCCGACCGATCGAGCGGCCCCGCTCGCGTAATTCTTCGCGGTGGGCCATATGATCTGAACGAACAGACCGGTGCCGAGGAGGTGGCTGCGTGAAGGCAGTGGTCATGGCAGGAGGTGAGGGGGCGCGACTGCGTCCTCTGACCAGCCGTCTGCCCAAACCGCTCGTTCCGGTGGTCGGCACCCCGGTGCTCGAGCACATCCTTCGCCTGCTCAAGGAGCATGGCATCACCCAGGTCGTGGTGACGCTCGCGTACCTCGGCGCGGAGATCCGCAATCGCCTCGGCGACGGCGCCGAGCTCGACATGGAGATCGAGTACGTGGTCGAGGACCGGCCGCTCGGGACTGCGGGCAGTGTGCGCAACGCCGCCCACCTCCTGGATGACACCTTCCTGGTGATCAGCGGCGATGCGCTCACCGACATCGACCTCACCGCGGTGATGCGCGCGCACACCGAGCGCGGCTCGCACGCGACGATCGTGCTCCACTCGGTGCCGAACCCGCTCGAGTACGGCGTCGTGGTCACCGACGATGAGGGAAACATCAAGCGGTTCCTGGAGAAGCCGTCATGGGGTGAGGTCTTCAGCGACCACGCCAACACCGGCATCTACGTGATCGAGCCGAAGGTGCTCGAGCACATCAAGGAAGGCGCGGCGGCCGACTGGTCGCAGGACGTCTTCCCGACGATGCTACGGCGCCACGAGCCCCTGCACGGCATCGTTGTCGACGACTACTGGTGCGACATCGGGTCGATCCAGTCGTACATGCAGGCGAACTGGGACGCGCTCGACGGCAAGGTCCGCTGCCACATCTCGGGACGCCGCGAAGGCAGTGTGTGGATGGGTGAGGGTGTGGAGATCGGCATCGGTGTGCAGCTCGACGGCCCGGCGTTCATCGGCGACGAGGTGAAGCTCAAGGCGGGGACGCATGTCAACGAGCACGGGGTCATCGACCGCTACAGCGTCATCGACGATAACACCAAGGTCAGCAACAGCGTCGTGTGGCCGCACTCGTACATCGGCGAGCGCTGCAGGCTGCGCCAGGCGATCGTCTGCCGCAACGTGACCATCAAGAACGACTCGCTGCTCGAAGAGAACTCGGTGATTGCCGACGAGTGCGTGCTCGGCAGAGGCTCGCAGATACGCGCCGGCGTCAAGATCTGGCCGAGCAAGACCGTCGAGCCCGGCTCCACGGTCAACGAGTCGGTGATCTGGGCCGGCGAGTGGCGCAGCGGGCTCTTCTCGTCATACGGGCTCGGCGGTCTCATCAACGTGGAGCTCACGCCGGAGTTCTGCGCGCGCCTCGGAGCCGCCTTCGGCGCGACCCTTGCCAAAGGAGCGTGTGTCGTCGTCGGCCAGGATCACGCGCGCTCATCGCGGATGATCAAGCGCGCCATCGTCAGTGGGATCGTCAGTGCGGGTGCGAAGGCTCGGGATGTGCGCGAGCTGCCGGTCCCGGTGACGCAGTTTGCAACGCTCGACGCGGACTGTGCCGCCGGTATTCACGTGCTGGTGTCACCCCTCGATCAGCGCAGCGCCGACATCCGCTTCTTCGACTCCGACGGGCTGCAGATCGACAAGCGGGCCGAGCGTAAGCTCGAGAACCTGCTGTTTCGCGAGGACTTCCGGCGAGCCGGGTTCTACGAGATGGGCGACATCGAGTACGGCGAGCCGATTCCCGGCTACATCCAGCATCTTTTCAAGTCGGTCGACGCGGAGAGCATCCGCAACGCCGGCTTCCGCGTGCTCATCGACTACGACTACAGCGACGCGTCAGCCGTCCTGCCCACCATCCTCAACGAGCTCGGAGTCACCACCATCCCGCTCAACGCCGGCATGCGCGAGGGCGAACACCACCGCACCGTGCCGGACGAGACCGCCTTGATCAGCAAGACGGTTCGCGCCGACGTCGGCTGCATGATCAGCCCGACCGGAGAGCGCATCACCATCATTGATGACAAGGGCGTGGTGCTCTCCCCGCACGAGTGCCTTGCGGTGCTCGCCTCGTGGTGGGTGCGCTCGAACCCGGGTATCGTGCTCGCTCCAGCGGCGACGCCGATGTGGATCAGCGACCTGGTCCGTCAGGAGGGTGGGAGCTTCAGCGCCACCCCGGGCGACCCGGCCTCGGTGCTCCGTGCGTCGTCGATGTCCGGGACGAGCATCGCCTCGGACGGTGAGGGCGGCTTCGCGTGGCCGGGCCACCTGGGCGCCTTTGACGCCATGTACACGCTCGTGAAGCTGCTCGAGCTGCGTGCCAAGATCGGGATACCGTTGAGCCAGGCCCGCGCGGCGCTCCCACAGGTTGCGTACGTCACCGCAACCGAGTTCTGCCCGTGGGAGGCGAAGGGTCGGGTGATGCGCATCCTGCTCGACCGCCACCGCACCGACTCCGTCGACCTCGTCGATGGGATCAAGGTCTACGTCGACGACGGGTTCGTGCTGGTGCGTCCCGACCCCGACGAGCCCGCATATCACATTGTCGCGAGTGTCGCCGACCCGGAACGCGGACGTCAGCTGGTCGATGAGTATGTTGCCGAGGTACGCGAGGCCGAAGGACTCAACGGCGCGCATACCACGGTCGAAGCGGCGGCCGGAGCGGACTAGCGCCGCCGGGCGATGCGTCAGCGCGGCAGCGCGACGGTCGCCATGATGAACACGAAGTACACGGCGGTCGCCGCGATCACGAGGATGTGGAACACCTCGTGGTAGCCGAAGACCTTTGGCCAGAGGCGAGGGCGTTTCAGGGCATAGACGACGGCGCCGGCGCAGTACAGCGCCCCGCCGGTCGCCAGCACGATGAGCCCACTGGCATGGATGCGATCACCGAGCGCCGGGAGGAAGAACACGACCGCCCAGCCGACTGCGAGATAGAGCACGACTGTCACCCAGCGCGGCAGGGGAACCCCGGTGGTGGCGACGATCACGCCGCTGCCCGCGAGGACCCAGATGACGACCAGCAACACGACCGACGGCCAGCCCTTCAGGACGTTGACGACCACTGGGGTGTACGTGCCCGCGATCGCCAGAAAGATGGTGGCGTGGTCGAGTCGGCCCCACACCCGGCGCGTCTTCATCGACCACGGACCACGGTGATAACTGGCGCTGACCGAGAACAGCAGGATGAGGCAAACGCCATAGATGGCAAGGGAAATCTGGCGTGCGACGTTGCCGCCGCTGACTGCGACAAGAGCGATCGCACCCACGATGGCGAGCGGCACGGTGGCGAGATGACTCCAGCCGCGCAGCGATGGGCGGGGTGGCGCGGCGGTGAGCGTTGTGTCAGGCAGCTGGAGCGATCTCCTGTCGTTCGGGTACGGGGCCACGGAGCCACCGCGGTGCCCACCAGTTCGCCCCGCCGAGCAGGCGCATCACCGCAGGGACCACGAGCGCGCGCACGAGGGTGGCATCGACGATCACCGCCACCGCCATGCCGACGCCGATCGACTTGATGGTCACGACACTTGCGAGCGCGAAGGCGAGAAAGACACATGCCATGATCGCGGCTGCGCCGGTCACCAGGCGGCCGCTGCGCTCGAGGCCGTCAGCGACCGCTGTGCGGTTGTCGCCGGTGCGAATCCACGCCTCCTGCATGCGGGTGAGCAGGAACACCTCGTAGTCCATCGACAACCCGAAGACCACGCAGAAGAGCAGTACCGGGATGGTCGGATCGAGCGGCGCGGCCGTGAAACCGAGGATGTTCGAGAGGTGGCCCTGGTCGAAGATCCATACCAGCGCTCCGAATGCGGCGCTCAGTGACAGCGCATTCATCAGCACGGCCTTGAAGGGGAGAACGAGCGAGCGGAGCAACACGGTGAGCACGATCAGCGTGGTGATCAGCACGAATCCGATGGCGAGGGGTGTGTGGTCGATCATGTAGTTGACGAGATCGATGTCGAAGGCGCTGTCGCCAGTGACCTGAACGGTGGCACCCGGCACCGCGTCGATGGCGCGGATGTTACGCACCAGGTTGTGCGCCTGATCACTGGTGACAAAGAACGGGGTGGCGACGTCGAGAACGGCGATGGTCGAGCCCGTCAGTGTGGTGAGCAGGGTTCGAGCGGCGGCCGGCAGTGAGGCCTTGGGTTGCGAGTACAGGGTCTGATACGAGGTGAGCGTGAGGGCTGGTTCCACGGTGACGTAGCTGCGGACTCCCGTGACCCCTTTGAGTGCGGAAAGTCGTTGTGCCAGCTGGTACGCGGACGCGATGTTGGCGGCGCTCGTTGGTCCTCCGTTCTGGAACTGGACGACCACGGCGATGGTGTTCTGACCCACCTGCGGAAACTGCGCCTGGAGCAGATCGGCTCCCTTGCGCGCTTCAGCGGAGGTGGGGAGCTGATTGACATCGCTGTTGGCAAGTTGCAGGTCGAGGAAGGGCGATCCAGCAACCAGGAGGATCGCGATCGTCGGGATCAGTACCGTCCAGGGCCGGCGCATGACCCAGGTTGCGAGGCGATGCCANNGGCAAGCATGGCGGGCAGCAAGGTCACCGCATAGAGCACCGAAACAGCAACGACGATCGCCCCCGCGACCCCCATCGACACCAGCGCGGTCCCGGTGTAGAAGAGCAGGCCCGAGAGGCCGATGGCGACGGTGAGGCCACTGAACACGATCGCTCGACCCGCGGTGGCCATGGTCGTGCCCAGGGCCTCTTCGACACTGTGCCCGGACCCCAATTCCTCTCGGAACCGCGTCACGATGAACAGCGAATAGTCGATGGCGATGCCAAGTCCCACCAGGGTCACCACGTTCACCGCGTACGTCGAGACGTCGATTGCGTGGGCGAGCGCCAGCGCCGCTCCCACACCGCCGAGCACGGCGAAAACACCGACGCCGAGGCACAGCAGGGCGGCCACGCCCGTGGTGAACACGATCACCAGCAGGATGAGCGCCAGCGGCAGGGACACGACCTCGGACCGGCGCAGGTCGCTCGCCAGGTACGTGTCGAAGTCGTAGGCGAGGGGGACATCCCCGGTGGCGGTGATGCTGAGTGCCGAGGACCGCACCTCGCCGCGAATCTCCCCGTACTGCGCGCGTGCCTGCGAGAAATCGATCTTCATGCCCACCTGCACGAGCACGCTGTGCTTGTCGGTGGAGACCATCAGCGGGACCGTCGCCGCGGCGGCGGTGAACGGTGTTGCCAGCGCGCTGACACGGGAGTCGCTGCGCAGCGGCGCAACGGCGGCGTTGACGGCCGTCTCGAACGCGGGCTCACCAAAGGTCAGCGGTGAGCTGGTGAGAATCAGCGTGAACGACGAGCCGGTCGTCGACGGCAGCTGCGCGCTCTCGAGATTGGCGGCACGCACCGACTCCACGTCGTAGTTGCTCGCGTTGATCGGCTGGCCGCCGGTGAGTAGCCCGACGATTGAAAGCGCAAAGAACGCGAGCGACGCGGCGAGCACCGCTTTGCGGCGGCGGTAGACGAAGTGGCCCCAGCGCCTCACCGTGACACTCCTTCGATCACCGCAATCGAGTATATCGACCCGAGGTTTCGCCACCGCGTAGACTCCCGAGGACCGCGATGGCAACCCACGTCCCACCTCCGGTCGGGGAGATCGGTGCGATCTCGCATTTCGCGGCAGTCGCCCGCGAGCCCCAGCCCGGTCGCCAACTCGAACTCATCCGCCAGGCGGCGCCGGGGTTTCGAGAGTGGTTCCGGTCCACCGGGATGCCGGACTGGATCGGCACCTTCGATCTCGTGTCGCTGCCCTATCCGACACGATTCGGTCTGTTTCGCGCGGCGATCAGCCCGGCACCCTACGTCTCACTGACACATCGCCTCGTGGTGGTGCGCTGGCGCGAGCCGGACGGCAAGCCCCGGGTGCTCCTCTTCGAGCCGACCGACGTCGAACTCGCCCGGCGCACGCCATATTTCGCGCGGCTGAGTGAATCGACACCCGCGGCTTTCGAGCGCGCCTTCGCTCGACCGCTCGGCGACGTGATGAGCCATCTGCGCAGCGTCGGCATCGGGGCCGGTGACGTCGACTGGATCACGTTCGACCACCTGCACACGCAGGACGTGCGCCGATGGGTGGGCACCACCGCTCCTGCGCACGATCTCTCGCCGGCCGCCCCGATCGTCGCGGCGCTGCCCCGCGCGCGCCTGATCGTGCAGCGCGCCGAACTCGAATCGCTCGAGGCGCTGCATCCGCTGCAGGTTCCGTGGTACCAGGCGTCCACATTCGCGGCTCTGCGCCGGGAGGCGCTGTTTCCGATCGACGGGGACGTCTTGATCGGCCCCGGCGTCGCGCTGCTCTCGACGCCGGGACACACGATCGGCAATCAGACGCTGGTGGTCAACACCGAGACCGGCATCTGGGCAAGCAGCGAAAACGTTGTCGCCGCTGAATGTCTGACTCCAGAGCACAGCCGGATTCCCGGTGTGCGACGCTACACGCGCACATGGGAACAGGAGATCGTGCTCAACGCGAACACGCTCGAGGATACGGCGCGGCAGTACAACTCGTGCGTGCTCGAGAAGTCGATCGTCGACGTTGCGCGCGCGGACTCGCGCTTTCTGCAGTTCATGCCCTCGTCGGAGCTGACCGGCAACATGCTCAGCCCCGGAACGTCGCCGACCTTCACGCACTCGGGAATCTTCCACGGCACCCTGACGTCCGCCGGAGCGGTCCCGCGCTGACGCGGCGACCGATACGATGCAACCCGTGACCGCGACGCTCGCCCGGCGTGCATGGACGCTTTTCGAGCCCATCCACGCGATCGTCTACTTCGCGCCGGAGGCGGGTGAGCACTACAAGGGCGCGGGGCTGCGCGGCGGCTGGATGGCGTACTTCGCCTCGCGCTCGGCGCCGATGGGTGCGGTGACACCGGGCCTGGTCACCGCGGTGTTCCACAACTTTCAGCCCGAGATGGTCGCGAGGGCGATTCCCGACGCCTGGCATTTCTCCAGCCCGGAGCGGGTGCTGACGGCGAGAACCGCGGTCGCCGACTCCGCATTGCGCCGGCTCTGGGGCGATGCAGTCGGCTCCGGCGACGTCGCGGAGGCAGCAAGCGCGGCGATGGCGGTCGCACGTGGCCTGCGCGGTGATGGCCGTCCGTTGTACACGGCCACCGCGGCGCTCGATGAGCCTGAGGCGCCACATCTCAAGCTCTGGCATGCGTGCACCCTGCTCCGGGAGCATCGATTCGACGGGCACATTGCGGCGCTCACCGCCCACGACCTCGATGGCCTCGAGTCCCTCGTGACCGCGCTCGCTTCCGGCTCCGGGACCGACGTGGCCACGATCCTCCGGTTTCGCGGCTGGACCGAGGAGGAATGGGATCAGGGGGTGGAGCGCCTGCGTCACCGCGGGATCCTCGACGCCGCCGGCGGTCTCACCGACCAGGGACGCGCGCTGCGCAGCGCCGTCGAGGAGATGACCGATCGTCTCGCCGGGGACGTCTGGGAGGCCATGGACGAGACGGCTCGAGAACCGCTTTTCGCCAGGTTGCGCCAGTTCTCCACCCTTCTCGAGGGCCGCGACGGTATCCGCTATCCGAACCCGATCGGGGTAAGCCGTCCCGCCTGACCCTGCCGGTTACGAGGCCGCAGTCGAGGCGGCTCCCTCGCGCTCGCGTTTGACCACCGCCGCCAGGGCACGGATGAACGCCGGCTGCGTGTTCGGCAAGGTGATGCGATGCATGGTGATGCCGGCCGCAGTCGCCTCCTCGCCGGCGGCGATGTCGATGTCGTAGAGGATCTCGAGATGATCCGCGAGGAATTGCAGGGGAACGACCAGGACCTCGGTGATCCCTTGGGCGCGAAATCCGGGGAAGAGATCCTTCAGGTCCGGCGTGAGCCATTCCTCAGGCGTGTGCCCGGCGCTCTGATACGCGAAGCTCCAGCGTTCGCCGGCGAGTCCCAATCGCGCGGCGATCGCCGCTGCGGTGTCGCGCAACTGGGTGATGTAGCCAGGATCGCGGTCGACCACCGGGCGGGGAAGGCTGTGGGCGGTGAAGACG
This sequence comes from Candidatus Dormiibacterota bacterium, assembly GCA_003135895.1. Classification (GTDB taxonomy): domain Bacteria; phylum Chloroflexota; class Dormibacteria; order Aeolococcales; family Aeolococcaceae; genus Palsa-851. The sequence goes on along the minus strand of PNBE01000069.1, from coordinate 8,682 downwards.
ATCGGGATCCGCGCAGCCACCGGCGGTTCGAGGCGCGCGAGCGCCTCCTTGACGCGTTCGGCGATCGCGGCGATCCATTCGGGGATGAGGTGCCACGCGCCTGCGATGTGCAGGTCCACATCGGGGTTTTCGAACCGCCACGAGGCGACCGTGCGCTCGTAGCCGGCGAGGATGATCGGTGAATACTGGGGCGCCAGTGCCACCACCACGATGCGGCGAATGCCGCCCGCAGCGAGCTGATCCAGGGCATCGGTGAGTGATGGAGCCGAGTGCAGCATTCCAGCGACCACGCGCGTGACGTGGTGGTCACCCTCGGCGTCGAGCAACGCCTGCAGCGCAGCGCACTGCGCCCGGGTGATGTCGATCAGCGGGGATCGACCGATGAGGTCGTACCGGCGCCGGAATTCTTCGATCAAATCCGCCGGGACCTCGCGTCCGCCGCGCACCGACGCGAGGTACGCGGGAACGTCCTCGGCGGTGACCGCGGAGCCGAAGGTGGCGAGGACGACGCCGAGCTGAGCCATGTCGCCAAGGGTAGAGGCTGGCTGCGCCGCCTCGCGGTCAGCCCCGGGCGGTCTGCTCGTGGACCAGCTCCGCGAGGCGCCGGAGGTGGTCGCTCGACGTGTCGGGGAGCACACCGTGGCCGAGGTTGAAGATGTGCCCCGGCCGTCCGCCCGCGAGCGTGAGAATCTGACGCGCCTCGCGCGCGACCACCTCGAACGGCGCGAGCATCACCCCCGGGTCGAGGTTGCCCTGGATGCCGAGGTCACCGATCCGGCGCCAGGCCTCGTCGAGCGGTAGGCGCCAGTCGACGCTGATGACGTCCGATCCGGCGCGCGCCATCGCTTCGAGGAGGTGAGAGGTCGTGGTCCCGAAATGGATCGTCGGCACCCCGGTCGCCGCTACGGCTTCGAGGATGCGCCGGCTGTAGGGGAGCACCATCTGCTCGTAGGCCGCGACGGAGAGCGCCCCGGCCCAGGAATCGAACAGCTGGATCATCTGCGCCCCGGCCTCGACCTGTGCCCCCAGGTAGCTGATGGTCACCTCGGTCAAGGTGGTCATGAGGCGGCGCCAGAGCTCCGGCTCGCCATGCAGCATCGCCTTGGTGGCCGAGAATTCCTTGGTGGGCTTGCCCTCGATCATGTAGGAGGCCACGGTGAAGGGCCCTCCGGCGAACCCGACCACGGCCGTCGTGCCGTCGAGCTCGCGACGCACCAGCTTGATGGCCTCGAACAGCTCCGGGGTTGCCTCGCGCGGGTCGACGATGCGCAACGCGGCGATCTCGGCCTCGGTGCGCACGGGCGCGTGGATCAGTGGCCCCACCCCGGGGTCGATCGAGAAGGGGACCCCCATGCCGATCAGCGGCAGCATGATGTCCGCGTACATCACCGCGGCGTCCACGCCGAACTCCTGCACCGGCATCAGCGTCACCCGGGCGCAGAGCTCGGGCGTCCGCGTGATGGTGAGGATGTCGTAGGTCTCGCGCAGGGCCCGATAGCCGGCGAGGCAACGTCCGGCCTGGCGCATGAACCAGACGGGCGTCCGGTCGGCAGGCTGGCTGCGGGCGGTGGCGAGCATGCGTTCGGCCCCGGTCATCGAGCCTGTCGGGGTCATTGCCATGAGTATCGAGGGTAGCGAAGCGACAAACCGGCACGGAGGCTGCACAAGGCACTTGGGGCCACGTACGATTTCAACGACCTGGGAGCCGAGGGATTGGCGCCTGGTCAGCGCCAGAACGTGCAGAGGAGAGTGGAGCCCATGAACTCGACCATGCAGGACTCACCGCTGAGCATCACCGAGCTCTTCCGCCACGGGGCCAACGTGTTTCCGGACAGCGAGATCATCACGTTCGAGGGCGAACAGGCACGGCACACCAGCTTCGCCAAGGTGGCGGAGCGTGTGAACCGCCTTGCCGGGGCACTGCGCACGCTCGGGATCGTCCCCGGCGATCGCGTGGCCACCCTCTGCTGGAACCATCAGGAGCATATCGAGGCGTACTTCGCCATCCCGTGCATGGGAGCGGTGCTGCACACGCTCAACCTGCGGCTGCCACCGTCGCAACTGGCGCAGATCATCAACCACGCTCAGGACCGGGTGGTCATCATCGACGACTCGCTCGCGCCGCTGCTCGCTTCGGTGATCGATCAGTGCGCGAGCGTGGAGAAGGTGATCGTGGTCGGCTCGGCTGCCGTGTCCGGTCTGGGCGAAACGCTGGCATACGAAACAGTGATCGCCGCGGAACCGACGACGTTCGAGTGGCCTTCCATCGACGAACGCAGCGCGGCGTCCATGTGCTACACGACGGGGACGACCGGCGATCCCAAGGGTGTTGCGTACAGCCACCGCTCGGTGTACCTGCATTCGTTCGCCGTGTGGGCAACGTTCCGTCTCGACGATACGGGCCGGCTGCTGATCATCGTGCCGATGTTCCATGTCAATGCGTGGGGCACGCCCTATGCGGGCTGGATGGTGGGAAGTGACCTGCTGCTGCCGGGACGTTTCCTGCAGCCGCAGGGACTCTGCGACTTCATCGAGCAGGAGCGGCCAACGTTCACCGGTGGAGTGCCGACGATCCTCACCGCGCTGCTCAACCATGTGCAGGCAACCGGTGGCGACGTGTCGAGCATCAAGACCGCGGTGTGCGGGGGGTCGGCAGTCCCAGCGACGTTGATCGCAGCCTACCGAGACGTGCTCGGCATCGAGCTGTGGCAGGCGTGGGGAATGACCGAGACGAGCCCGATCGCCACGATCGCCTTCCCGCCGAAAGGCACCGCACCGGAGGACGAGATGATCTACCGGTCCAAGACCGGTCGCGTCGTACCGGGCGTGGAATTGCGCATCGTTGACGACGCGGGCGTCGCAGTGCCACACGATGGCGAGGCTGTCGGCGAGATCGAGGTGCGCGGGCCGTGGGTCACCGCGTCCTACTACAACACCGAGGCGCCCGAGAAATTCCACGATGGGTGGCTCCGAACCGGCGACGTCGGCAACATCGACGCGCGTGGCTACGTGCAGATCACCGACCGNNCGCACCAAGGACGTGATCAAGTCCGGCGGCGAGTGGATCTCGTCGGTGGAGCTGGAGACACTGCTGGTCGGTCATCCGGCGGTGGCGGAGGCTGCCGTGGTCGGCGTGCACGATGACCGGTGGGCGGAGCGACCGCTGGCCCTGGTGGTGCTGAAGCCGGGAGCGTCCGCGACACCCGATGAACTCCGCGAATTCCTCGCCCCGAAGGTGGCTCGGTGGTGGCTACCCGAGCGCTGGACCTTCGTCGACGAGCTGCCGAAAACGAGCGTCGGCAAGCTCGACAAGAAGTTGATTCGTTCTGACTACGGACAAGCGAAGTACTCGGTGGTCGAGCTCGAGTCAACCAAGCCGTAGCCCGCGCCACCGGTTTAGCCGTGCAGGATCGGCCCGGTTTCGACGACCTGGAATGCGTTGCCCGGCACTGACTTCAGCTCGTTGAGGTTGTTGTCATCCCAGCGGGGATCGGTTGCGCCGCTGATGTACCAGCTGCTGCCGTTGTCGGCGACGATCATGCCGTAAGTCTTGAGCGCCTTGAGGATCACCAGCGCCTCACCGGTGAACCCCGCGAGGCTGAACGACGCCGTGAGTCGCAACCGGAGTCCCATCGGCGGAAGACTCGGGTCGCTGCTGCCCGCCTGGTGCGTGGCGGGATGGATGAATCCGTTCTGGGTGTCGGCAACCGTGAAGCGCAGCGCATGGTTGATGACACCCGATGCGACCTCGTCGTAGGTCGCGAGTCCAGGAAAGATCGGCAGGCCGGCTGCATCCGCGGACGTCCATCCGTCCGGACGCAGCGCGTTGCTCTTCAGGTTGAACACGGCACCCGACGCGCAGACCCATCCACTGCCGACCTGCTGCGCGTTGTACATCTCGTAGAGATGGCAGTTGCCGGAGTCCACGACGAGCACGTGGCGGTCGCTGCCCACCTCGACGGGTGCGTTCAGCGGCACCGGGTATGGCCCGGGGTTGCTCTCACTGCCGTATGCGTTGAAGGTGATCGGCACGAACTTCTGTGACGCTGGGACGACCGCGTACGGGATGCCATAGGTCGGGTTCGACCCGAAGTCCGGGTGCAGGAATTGCTTGGTCGAGTCAATCGCCGCGATGTACCTCGATGACAGCGGGTTGAGGGGTGCGTTTGCGATGTTCTGGTTCCACGGGTTGTTGGTCGGGAAGACCTGGCACCCACCGACGACCGTCCGACGTCCGGGAACAGCCGCTGGCTTTGTCGAGGCGGCGCGAGACGCCGGCTGAGCGCTCGGCCTGGCGGTGGCACGCGCAGTCGCCGCCGCCTGCGTCGACGGCGACGCTGTGGGATGCCCAGGGAGATGCGGGAGCGCGCCGAGGAGGACGCCGCCCGCCGGGGTCGGGACGGCCTGTCCTGATGGGCCGCTGCACGCAGTCACGACGACCAGTGAGCACACCAGTGCCATGCCCAGCCTGAGGCTCGGCGCCTCTGCTCGTAGCCGGATCACGGCCGTAGCATGCCCCGCGCAGACGCATCGATCGTGACGAGCCGGTCACGACCGAGCGCGTGCGGAGGTCGTCAGCGTCGGTAGGGCCGCGGCGCCGCGAACTGCGCCATGGCTTCCGGCCGTAGGCGCACTGAAAGCGGGCATCGAAACGGGACCGGCGATGGCACGTTCCACCGTCGTGACTCGCGCCACTCGGGTCGTCGGCGTTCTTGCCCTTGTTCTTCTGTGCGGTTGTAGTAGCTCGCCCGCTTCCCCACCGACCCCACATTCCACGACCGCACCGTCGACCCCGACGCCATCACCCACGCCCGCACCCAGCGCTTCGCCATCCCCGTCGCCGACGGGTGCGGGGTTGACGGCCGCCGCGCTCCGTCCAGAGTCGGTCACCTTCATTTCCCCCAACCTCGGTTGGGTCCTTGGCCTCTCGAGCTGCGGTGTTGCCCAATGCTTGCGGCTCGCGAAGACTGTGGATGCCGGCAGGTCGTGGACGTGGGTGAGCGGCGCGAACCTTTCCGTGCTCTCGACAGCCACCCCATGGCAGTTGCGCTTTGCCGACACTCAAGACGGGTGGATATCGGGGTCACTTCTGTTTGCGACCCACGATGCCGGTAGCACCTGGAGACGAATCGCCTTTCCCGGAGCTGGCACGCCAAACGCTTCGGTGGCCGCGCTCGAGGCAGCCGATGGGCGGGTCTACGCTGAAGTTGCGGAAGGAAGCAACCGCGACACCTACGGACCCATCGTGCTCTTCGGCAGCCGAACAAACAGTGACTCCTGGTATGTGGTGCCGTCCGTGACCACGGGTGCGGCCGGCTTCGCGGGAGAGATCTCGCTCGCGCAAGGGGTCTTCTGGGTGATGCTGCACCCGGCGATCGTGGCGCCCCAGGGCAACCAGTCAGAGTCAGCGTTGTATCGCAGCCTGGATGGTGTCACATGGCGTCTTGAGCCCCAACCGTGCCCCGCCGAGACAGAGGCAAGCGTAGCCGCAGCAACATCGGCTCGGGTGTTCATGGTGTGCAGCGGTGGGGTTGCGGCGGGCTCGCAGTCCAAGTCGGCATACCGCTCTGACAACGGCGGCGCCAGCTACGTTCGCGTGTCAGACCCACCGATCAGCGGTGATTTCGAAAGTGTCGCTGCCTCGCCCACGAACATCTCGGTGGCCGCAGCCTCCGGTGCGACACTCATCTCTTCGAGCTTCGACGACGGCCGCACGTGGACGGGCACACTGGGAATCGGCGACGGTGGCCTCGGACTCTCGGATCTCGGCTTCACGACGGCAACACAGGGCGTCGTCATCCACGGCCAGATCACCTACCCGCAGACCCTTCAACTCCTGATGACTCGTGACGGCGGGCACCACTGGGCGACGGTCGCCGTGAACCCGACCTGAGAGGTGTCGAAATCACGGAAGGGCGGGGTCCGCGTGGCCCCATGGAAATGGGCGCGGAAGTCGCCGCGGCCGCCGAGAGGGACGCCGCAGAGAGCAGCGCGACCGTGGCCATGATTCCTGCGGCGCTTCTAGTGATATGTCTCATTGTCTCCCCGTTTTCTACCTGTCAGTGCCGTGGTCCTCGCCGTGACAGGATCTCTTTCGACGTCACTTGTCCAGGGAACGTCAGCCTTGAGACGTAACAAAGGCCAGCAACACTTGTACGGCCATGCGCGGATACCCCAGCCACGCGTGGATACCCCAGCCACGCGTGGGCCGAAAAGGACTTCATGAAGGGCTTCTTCACGTCGTTACGCTGGTTGCGGGCGTGAATAGCTGGATGGGCATCGCGAATCGCTGCGGATTGGCCCCCTCCCGAGTTTGCTGAGAGCATGTATTCTCGGAAGCATCCGAGCCCCGTCACATTCGGGTCACCGCGGGGTCTCGGCAGTCGGGCAGCCGTAGCCTTGCTGAATGAGACGCACGCTCGTGATCGCGGTGGTGGCCGTCGCGATGGGGGTCGGGCTTGGTCTTTGGATGGCCCTGCTGAGTGACGACTGCCCCATACCCCCAGCTCTCCAAAACGGGTTTGGGAATAACGGGCTTTGCCCTTCTCCGTACCCTCAGCCCTTATTCGCGTGGTGGCTGTGCGCGTTAGGCGGTCTGGCGGCGGCTGGCGTGGTGCTCGTCATCTCCGCGTCGTGGGCGCGACGAACGCCGAGAAGGGACACTGCCAGTCAGGCCTGATGCTGGAGCGCGTGGTCTACCATGACCCGGCGCAGAGCCTTCCCGATTCCTGGGTAGTTCATCCACAAGATCACTTTTCGGGGGAACCGCTCTAAGCAAGATCAGATCCGCGCGGGAGTAACTCAACGGCAGAGTGCAACCTTCCCAAGGTTGAAGTTGCGGGTTCGAGCCCCGTCTCCCGCTGAGCGCCTTGGCGAGAGCCGATTTGAATACAGAACAACGGCTTTCGGCTTGGGTGCGCTCAGTCTCGATTACGGTGGAATTAGCCTGAAAGTTGAATTGATACCGTTCTCTCAATCGATTTGTCAGCGAATTGATTGAGGTGCTACTCTGAACGCGTGAAGTCGGCTCGGGCATGGGACACGCCGATTCGGCGGCGGGGGGACGAGGCAGCCCCGTTGGCGCTGCTGGCGATCGGCGGGAAGCCCACGTTTGAGCGTGCGGTCGAACAATGGCTCGACGAGCACATCTCGGCCAAGACCGGCCGACCGTATAGCGCAACCACCAAGACAGTCGCCCGCTACAACCTCACCGGCGGCCGGCTCACGGCGTGGCGCGAGGCCCGGGGCATTCGCACCGCCGAGGACTGGACGGCCGCGGTCGCCGCCGACTATCTCGCCTGGTACCAAAGGGATATGGGCGCCGACTCCGACACCGTCAAGAAGGTTCGGACCCAACTGCGGCAGTTCGCGGGGTTCTGTGCGCGCCAGTTCGGCAACCGTGAGGCCACGGGGCCGGCACTGGAGAACCTCAGGATCTCGAGTGCGCACGACCAGGAGCCGGTGAAGGAGCCTGCACTTACCCAGGCCGAGGCCACCAGGCTGCTGCAGAAGGCATCCACACAGCGCGACCGCCTGATCGTTGCGATGCTGCTCTACACCGGGATGCGACCAAGCGAACTCGTCGCGCTCGAGGAGAGCCACATCAGGCTCGACCGCACTCCCCCGGTCGTCGAGATCCGTGGGACGGCGCACAACAAACACCAGACGAAGACACAGGCCGGATATCGAGATATCCCGCTGACCATAGGCCAGAGCGTGCTCCCGCGCCTGCTGCGTGAGCACTTGACCGATCCTTCGCGCCCGAGGTCGAGCTACCAGCTCTTCCTGTCTGCCCGTCGTGACCATCTGGGGAGCGTCGCGCCGCTCACGATGGTGGGCGTCAGCCTAATGCTGCAGGCGCTCGGCAGGACGACGGGCATCCACTGCAATCCGTATCGATTCCGGCATACGTTCTGCACCTGGTGTGCGGACGCTGGGATGCACATGCTGCACCTGCAACAGCTGTTGGGGCACGCGAACAGTGAGATGGTCGCCTACTACTACCGCGGCCGAACGAGTGAGGCGGTACTCGCGGCCGCCGCACGGATCCGGTTCTAGCGCCCCGACCCCTCGCGATCGAGGACGACCATCATTGGGGCGCGCTTCTCCAGGGCCTCGAAGATTCGGATCGTCGTGCCATCTCTGACCGGTTTGCCGTGCATCGCGTTGTAGACGGAGCAGATGTTGAGCCGCGCCTGGCCGGCAAAATCCCTCACCGTCCAGCCGCGGGCCACGATCGCGCGACGGAGGAGGGCACCGTGAAACGTCCCCGTCGCAGCGTCCCAGAGCCCAGGCGGTGCGATTGGCGAAGGCTTCTGGGGGTTCGATATGCCAGTGGCGCGGCGGTGGTCGGCAGTGGCTGGAAGTGGAGCGCTGATAGGGAATGAGTCTATCCGGTGATCGCTTACGCGACGCTTACACTTTGGTTGCTGAGGGCCGCGGCGTGATGCCGTAAGAGAGAGGCAGTACCTGGCCACGTCGGAGATCGTGAGCCGCAGGATGATGTGGCGCGATGCGTTGCGGCGCTTGCGAAAGGACGTCACGGCCGCGGCGCGTGCTCATCCTTCCGCGTCGTGGTCACGTCAACCGTGATCGGGTCGAGGGGTGGCGCGTCACGATGCGTGCTCAGACACCGCTGAGCGATGTGTCGAGCGGATTGTGCGTTGACTCGGTGCAGCGCCT